>PLGA01000158.1 GCA_003139735.1 Bryobacterales bacterium
ACCAGTCGTTTGAGGCCTACCATACCGCCAAAGCTCTGCGCGACGGCCAGCCCCTGCCTGATCCGCTGGTACTGAACGAAGCTGGCTACTGGCTCAATCCCGGCTCCCGCCCGCGTCTCGTTGATCCGTCCGCGGCAGCCCCTGCGCAACCCGGCCCGGCAACGCAAGGTCCGCCCTGGCAGCAGCCCTATACCGGTCCCTACCAGTCTCCGTACTCATCCATGCCTCCGATCCCTCCAATCCCGCCCATTCCACCCGTCCCGCCCATCTGCTGGCGCCGCCGTGAGCCTATCGGCGCCCTCATCCTTATCGCTCTCGGCACGCTGTTTCTCCTCGATCAGTTCGATATATTCAACGGTCGCTTGTTCAACTACGCCTGGCCGGTGATGCTGATCGCCCTCGGCGTTTGGCTCGTCGTTCGCCGTTTCACAGATTCGAACGGAGGTCCCAAATGAACCGTTACATCATGATTCGCCGCCTCAGAGGCCCGGCAATTCTCCTCCTGATTGGCGTGCTGGCCTTACTCCACCAAACAGGCATGGTCGCACACTTCTGGCGTCTATTCTGGCCGCTGTTGTTCATCATGATCGGCGTGATCATGCTGGCCGAACGCGCGGCGCTGGCCGCTGACGGTGGTTATCCGCCCATCTCCAGCTCCACTGATCCCGGCCCCACGGCTCCCGGTCAAATTGTTCCCAGTGCCGATACCGGCATTCCATCCTATCCCGGCAAGCCGGCAGCCATTCTTCCCTCTCACACAGAGGGATACAAAGATCCTTTCGAAAGGAAATCATGAGCACCGTACCCCCATCCACTCCCCCGGGCGGCGCGCCGCCCCCGTATCCGCCTTACGATCCCAAGACCCAGTGGCGCGTTTACCGCGAACAGCAGAAAGCCGCCTGGCGCGCCCAGCGCGATGCATGGAAGGCCCAGCGCTACGCCATGAAGGCCAGCTATGCGAACGCCTACGGTCCCCGCGTTCCCTCCATGGTCGGCCCCATCATCCTCATCGGCATCGGCATCGTCGCCCTGCTTCTGCTCACCGGCCACATCGCCCCCGTCGAATTCTGGGCCTGGTATGGCCGCTGGTGGCCGCTGCTGCTCATCGGCGCCGGACTGGCCCTGCTCGGCGAGTGGGCGCTCGACCTCCGCCGCGAGACCCCCATCCGCCGCGGCGGCAGCTTTGTGGGCATCCTCATCCTGCTGGCCATCCTGGGCGTTTGCGCCGCCGGGTGGAACAACTGGTGGGGCCCATTCCGCGCCCACTTCGGCGACCAGGGCGACGACTTCTTCAACGCCTTCGGCCTGCCCGAGCATGACAACGACCAGCAGGTGTTGAACTCGCAGATTCCCGCGAACGCCGCCATCGAGATCGATAATCCTCGCGGCGACGTGAGCGTAACCGCGGGCGACGGGTCCACTATCGAGGTGCAGGCGCACGAAGTGGCCTACGCCAGCTCCGACACGGACGCAAAGAAAGTCTTCGATGCCGAAGCTGCGCATCTGACTCCCAACGGCAGCTCCGTGCTGGTCAAAACAGAAAGCAATTCCAGCGGGAAAGTGAACCTGACCGTTACCGTGCCCAAGACCGCAAAGGTGACGGTGAACGCCGGCAAGGGAGACGTGACTGTCTCCGGCCTGGGAGCTGGGATCACCGTTACCGCGCGCGGAGACCTTCAGCTCAACTCCATTGCCGGCCCGGTCGAGGCGCATTTTCTACATGGTCATCACGACTTTTCCGCCCACGACATTCAGGGCGATCTGACCCTCGATGGGGATTCGAGCGATATTACCTTCTCTGAGATTACGGGCAAGGTCGCGCAGAGCGGCGAAGTTATTGGCGGCGCGCACATGGAGAACATCCATGGGCCGTTGCACATGCACACCTCGGTCACCGACTTGGAAGTGGCGGAGTTGCCCGGCGACCTGACCCTCAGCTCCGACGAGTTGCGCGTCAACCAAGCCAAGGGGCTGGTGCGCGTGGCGACCCGCTCCAAGGACATCGACCTCAACCAGATCTACGGCGACTGCGCCGTTGAGGACCGCGACGGCGACATCTCGATTGAACCGGCCGGCGCCTACGCTGTGGAGGCGAAAAACAGCAAGGGCGACGTCGAGCTGACGCTGCCGCCCAACGCCTCGGCCACGGTAAACGCACGCACGCACAACGGGGACATCGTCTCGGATTACGCCATCCAGCCAACCCAGGGAGAGGACAAGTCGGTCACATTCCGAGTCGGGTCAGGATCGTTCCTGATTGCGCTCAGCGCCGACAACGGCGATGTGCGCATCAAGAAAGGCCCGGCCTTTCCATCTGCGTCCTGGCTGAATACTCCGCCTCAACGCAGGGCTCCGATGACGAATCCTCCGGCCACACGCCATAGGACCTCATCACTTTCCAGCGCGCCCCGTCTGAAGATGCACAAGGAGCTGCCCGCGCAGCCGGTCACACAGTAAGAAAGGCGGCGCAAGACTCTCGCGATGCGGGGGAAATGCTCTAAACCGCAATCCGGCTAACGCGCGCGCCAATGCGAGTGAAAATCTCCCAGGGGATCGTCCCGGTGGCCTCTGCGAGATCGAAGGCGGTGATGGTTTCGCCGCCTTGCGGGTCCCCGCGTTGCGAGCCCAGAATCATCACCTCGTCGCCAGCCTCGACGCCGGGGATTCCGGTCACGTCCACCACCGCCTGGTCCATGCTGACGCGACCCACCAGGGGGGCGCGCGCGCCGCGAACCAGCAAGCTGAAGCGATTACCAAGTCGGCGGTCGAGCCCGTCGGCGTAGCCCGCGGCCACCAGCGCCAGCCGCATCGGCTCGGTGGCCACAAAGGTTCCGTTGTAGCCCACCACCGCGCCAGCGGGAATCGAGCGCACGCTGACCACGCGGGTCTTCCAACTGAGAACTGGTTGCAGGCGGGCGCGCGCGACCGTCAGCGACGGAGGTTCCGGCGGCTCAAATTGCGGATTGAACTGCGGGATCAGGCCATAGAGGGCCAGGCCCGGCCGCAGCAACGCCTTCATGCCGTGGCGAGCGGCCAACCCGGCAATCTTTTCCGCCTGCCCCGCCAAGAGAGCGGCAGAGTTTCCGACGTTGAGCCACTCGGGCAGCATTCCCGC
>PLGA01000065.1 GCA_003139735.1 Bryobacterales bacterium
TTGATCATTCGCAATGTCGGCGGCGGGCGCCCCGGCGAGATCGATCGCGCGACCCTGGGCCAGCCTGGCAAATACACGTTTTGTTTCGCCGAGGACGAAACCGATCCGGCTTGGGAGCCGCTCTCGGTGGCACGCGGCATTCCGCCAGGACGGAGCGCGGTAACTCTATTTCAAGGCGATGGAATCCAGGGCTTTGTCGACCAGAAGTCCCGCGCGCCTGAAGAACTCACCCGGAGCCTTGCCATGGGTTTGGCCGCCGTGAGCCACCCCAAACAGGCGCAGGCGGCCAATGCGATCCTGATCCTCTCGCCGGAGCACTACGGCATTTTTCGCGACGCGGGCTGGGACCGGACCCGCATTACCAAAGAGCTGCACGCGGCGCTGGTCCGCCCCGGCCGGGATCTTATTGTGGGCGCGCTGGGAGTCGGCGAAGGCATTGCCGCAAGCCGGGCCCATGAGATGGTGCCAAAATTCTGGGATGATGGCCTGCTCATTGTCCGCGCCGGCGGCCCGGCCGGACTGTTCTCGGCCATCTGCGGCGGATGGCTCGCCGGCCGTGCGCGCGCTCAAACAAAGCCAGTCACCAAGGAGATACGACTTTGAACAATCAATCGATCCTGCGAGACCCCACGGCGGAAACCTCCCCGGCGTTGCGGGCTCGCTTAGAGCCTCCCGCTTCGCTGGACGGGTTGACGGTTGCTCTGCTCGACATCGGCAAGGCGCGCGGCGACGAATACGTGGATCGCCTGCAGGAATTGCTCACGGCCCGGGGCATTTCCTGGCGGCGCTACAAGAAGCCGACCAATACTCGCACCGCGCCGGTCGAATTGCTCCAGCAGATCGCGCGGGAGTGCCAGGTTGCGGTCATCGCGCTCAGTGATTGAGGGTCCTGCACGTCGTGCAGTTTGCACGACCTACGCGACCTCGATTCCCGTGGTCTTCCCGGAGTCGATGTATTGACAACCGTGTTCAAGGAAGGCTTCGAAGCGCAGTGCCAGTCGCTCGGCTTCGCCGGAGCCGCGGTCTATGTGGCGCATCCGGTGCAAAACCGCACCACGGCCGAGTTGCGCCAGCTGGCCGACGAATCGTTCGAGGAGATTCTCGGCATGATCGCCGCGAAATAGGCATTGGAGGATGTGAGGACTCGAACCTCAGGCTTGTTCCGCCCCGAGTCCGGTGTTGGAGCGAACCAGCAACTCGTCGAACTTAGCTTCGAGGCTGCGGTCCCGGCTGATCAGCGTTCCCAGCCATGCTCCCAGAAATCCGAGTGGAACGCTTACGATGGCCGGGTTCTCCAACGGGAACCAGGCTTTGGCCTGGATCAGATGTCGCACCGCGCCCGCCACATTAGGCGGATCGATCGCCATCACGGTCGGGCTGATAAGGATCAATCCGATCGACGAGAGCAATCCGACAATCAGTCCACTGAGCGCTCCGGCGGTGTTGAATCGCCGCCAGAAGATCGAGAGCACGATCACCGGGAAGTTGGCCGAACCGCCAACCGCCATCGCCAGCGTAGCCAGCACGGTCACGTTGGCCGCCGGTCCCAGCAGGATGGCAACGATCATGGACGCGGCGGCGACGACGAAGGCCGCGGCCCTTGCCACCAGCACGGTTTCCCCCGCCTTGCGTTCGACTCCGCGATGAATCACGTTGGTCCAGAAATCGTGCGCAAACGACGTGGAAGCACTGATCGTCAGTCCGGCCACGACCGCCAGAATCGTGGCAAAGGCGACGGCCGAGACAAAAGCGAAGAAGATGTCTCCCGCCATGAACCGGGCCAGCAGCGGGGTGCTCATATTGGTGCCGCCATGGCTCATGATGTAGTCGGGGCCAAGAATCGTGGCCGCGCCCAAACCGAGAATCGACGTCATGATGAAGAAGGCGCCGATCAGAGCCATGGCCCAGACTACGCTGATACGCGCCGTCTTGGCGTCGGGCACCGTGTAGAACCTTGAAAGTATGTGCGGCAGTCCCGCGGTCCCGAACAAATACACCAAAATCAGGGAGAGCAACTCGAAAGGCCCGTAAGGCAGCTTGAAGCGCAACCCGGGCTGGAGAAAGTCCCTCACGACCTCCTGGCCTTTGGCATGCGATGTAACCTGGGAAGCCGCCGCGAAGAGGGCTCCGAAGCTGAAGTGGAAATGCCGCAGCACCAGGATGGTCAGCACCACCGTGCACGACATCAGCAGCGCGGCCTTCACGATCTGCACCCAGGTGGTCGCCAGCATGCCGCCGAACACGACGTAGACCATCATCAGGGTTCCCACCCCGACCACTGCCATGCTGTAACTAACCCCGGAGTTTTTCAGCAGAAGCGAGACCAGGGCGCCGGCGCCGACCATTTGCACGATCATGTAGAAGGTACTGATGACCAGCGTGCTGACGGCAGCCATGGCGGTAACCGGCCGGACACGGTGACGGTACGCCAGCATGTCGGCCATGGTGTACTTGCCGACGTTGCGCAACGGTTCGGCAACGATCAGCAATACAGCCATGAAGGCGACGAGGCCGCCCCAGGCAAACACAAAGCCGTCGACTCCAAACAGCGAGATCAGGCCCACGACCCCGAGAAATGAGGCCGCGCTCATGAAGTCGCCCGCGATGGCAAACCCGTTCTGCCAACCCATGATGCGGCGTCCGGCGGCGAAGTAGGCCGCCGATCCCGTCGATTGCTTCGACGCCCAGTAGGTAATCGCCAAAGTGAGGGCNNATCGCCTTTCTTTGCCTGCCGCTTGGCTTCCGCGACGATATCGTTCGCCAGCACGTCGAATCCGGCGGCCGCTTTGACGTACAGCCAGACAATCACCCAGGCCAGCAGAATCACGGAAATCCCAAACCAGTAGGCCACGCTGACGCCGGACGCTTTGCCGGCCATGACCCGCGGGGCAAACGCGGTGAGCAATGGCATCAGCAGGCAGTAACCGGCGAACCATAGAAACGCGGGGAGGATGAAAGCCCTTTTGACCTTGATCAGGTGCTTGAATTGGCTACTTTGCACGATGCGGTTCCACACCGCTCCGCTTGTCTGCAAGCCGCTTCCGGCTGCCGTGGAAGAGACAGTTCGGCCTTTGATTGCCGCTTTCATACGTCCTCTCGGTACTGTTTCGCGAATCCGCCGTAAAGCTTGGGAAAGTTAGGCCTATTCTGCCACAGTGGCCGGTAGAAAGACACCGGGTAAGCGGCCATCTTGCACGGAAAAAGCCGCCCCATCCGGAAATCCGGATGGGGTGATATAGAAATTACTGGCGAGTATTTAGGATCCCGGCATTGCTAACTGCTTCCGCACCGCCCTAAAGGCGCGTTCGAAGCCGGGAATCGAACGCTCGATCGAGTCCAATGGGACGGTTAGCGACAGGCGCATGTACCCGCCGCGCCCGAAACCGCTGCCCGGCACCGTGAGCACGCCTTCGGCGGCGAGCAGCCGCACGAACTCGATGTCGTCCGCAATCGGCGTCTTGAGAAAGAGATAGAAGGCGCCTTCGGGCCGCCT
>PLGA01000239.1 GCA_003139735.1 Bryobacterales bacterium
GTAAACGATAGGAGGGAAAGGGGGTTAGTTTTTTGAAATTGGCTGTGACCGGATCCAAGTTTCCGATAAGCTTCCTGGCGTAGTGTCCAAGAATTAACTCAACAGGCCAGAAGAAGGCAGGCCACAAAAAACGATGGCCTGCCCCACTGTATCGCGAAAATCGCTCAGTTCAGGATGACCCGTTTTCGACCCCGCGGCCGTGGTGTATCTGGCCGGAATCTCAGTGCGGTTTAGACAAGGGTCATGAACTCCGAAACGGACGCAGGGCGCGACTCCGCGCAGCTCGAAATGGGGACAGAAATGGCGCACCGTAACGCGCGCAGGGCGAAGACGTATTTTGCCTGCTCAGCGCTCTGGCTTGTTATCGCTATCGGCAGCCTTGTGAGGGGTATCTTCAAAAGGGACATTGCGGGTCTTTGCGTTGGGATAGGGATAGGCGCCCTCGTCGCAAGTGCTATGTATTTGAGAACCGGTCTGTTGTGGAAGAACCCCAACGTCCGAATCGTATATGAGAGCCTCCGCTACCCCAATAGACTCACCCCGCCCTAAGCCTAGACAGATTCGTCGGTCCCTAGCAGTGAGCCTCGGCGTCCCGCGCTCACCCAACCGTCACCTCGACGAGCTTCGCATCTCCAGGCAGATCGATCTCTCCTGGCGCAAGGTAGAGCTCTATAGCCTCTCGGATGTTCGCCCTGGCCTCGTCTTCGGTTTCGCCGGCGGAGGCGCAGCCGGGGAGCTCGGGACATACGGCAGAATAATCGCCGGTCTCGGAATCACGCTCCGGAACCACCCTGAAGGTCATACCTAGAGTATGGCAGACCAGGGACATACGGATCTGTCCACGCGGCGCAAAAAGCAGCGCCTTGGGACAGATTCGTCTGTCCCTAGTAGCTCGCCAGGGTTTCAAAATCGATGTTGCCGCCGGAGAGGACTACGCCTATCGAGGCGAGGTTTTGGGGCAGCTTGCGGAAGAGGACGGCGGCGGCGGCAGCGGCGCCACTGGGCTCGACCAGAATCTTGAGGCGCAGCAAGAGGAATTTGACGGCGGCGCGCAGTTCGGCGTCGGTCACCAGAATGACGGCTTCCACCAGGCGCTCAATCACAGGGAAGGTTAGCTCGCCGGGGGACGGGGGACGGAGGCCGTCGGCGATGGTTTCGGAATGCGCCACGGTGACGCGATGGCCGGCGGCGAGCGAGAGGAACGTGTCGTTGGCGGTTTCCGGCTCCACGCCGAACATGCGGACGCCGGGATGGAGGTCGCGGGCGATGGTGGCGCAGCCGGCCAGCAGGCCGCCGCCGCCGACCGGAACGATCAGGGCGTCGAGCTTGCCGGTTTCCTCGAGCAATTCGAGGGCGGTTGTGCCCTGGCCGGCCATGATGAGCGGATGGTCGTAGGGAGGAACCAGGGTCGCGCCGGTCTCTTCCACGATGCCGTGGGCAATCCGCTCGCGGTCTTCGGTGAGGCGGTTGTAAGTGACGACGCGGGCGCCCAAGTCGCGCGTGGCTTGCATCTTGGAGCGCGGCGCGTCTTCCGGCATCACGATGGTGGCGCGAGCGCCCACGTGGCGGGCGGCTATGGCGGTGGCCTGCGCGTGATTGCCGGAGGAGAAGGCCACGACGCCGCGCGAGAGGGCGGCTTCAGGCAGGGAGAGAATCAGGTTCGATGCGCCGCGGATCTTGAAGGCGCCGCCGCGCTGCAAGTTTTCGCATTTGAAGAAGACGCGCGCGCCGGCTTGGGCGTCGAAGCCGGAGGAGGTCATGACCGGAGTGCGGCGCGCGAGCGGGCGGATGCGTTCGGCGGCTGTGAGGACGTCGGCGGGGGAGATTGCGAGGGGCATGGTTTGAGTTTAGCGGAGAGGGCAGGCGGAGAAAGCAGGCGGGCCCACGAACAGCGCGGGCGCCCCGGCCTGCCCCACTGTTACAATGCCGTTTCGGGGAGGGTTTCATGAGAACCGTGGTTTGTTTGACGGCCGGCGTGCTGCTGCTGGCGGGCCTGGCGGCTGCCGCCGATTTGACGGGCGCGTGGAAGGGGCAATTCGACTTCAATGGCAACGCCGTTCCGCTGACCTTCGATCTGAAGGCCAACGGAGAAGCGCTGACGGGATCGGTGACCGGGCTGCCCGCCGGGGTCGCCGAGATTAAGGATGGGAAGATCCAAGGCGCCAACATTTCGTTCTCCGTCATGAGCGAATACCAAGGCGACCCTATCAAGCTGGTCTACAAGGGTCAGGTGGACGGAGACCAGATCCACTTCAACATGGGTCTCGAAGACGGCACGTGGGGCGTGGATTTCGTCGCTAAGCGCGGTTCGTAGAAGCGCTTGACATCGAGGGCAATGTCAGATACCACAAGTTAGGGGGATACCCGACCATGCCGTCCAACAGCGGTTTTTCCAGACGTCACTTCTTCTACGGAGCCCTGCTTGCGGGGGCCGTGCCCGCGGGAGGTTACGGCAGCGTGCCGGCGCTGCGGGCGCTGGGCTACAAGCCCTTTTACGACAAGCTGAATGTGGCATCCATCGGGTGCGGCGGCCAGGGCGGCGCGGACCTGGTGGACGCCGCGCGAACCGAGAACATCGTGGCGATCTGCGATGTGGATTCGGCGCGCGCCGCGGAGAATTTCAAGCGCTTCGAGAAGGTCACCAAGTACAAGGACTTCCGCGTCATGCTGGACAAGGAAGGCAAGAACATCGACGCGTGCACGATGGGCATACCGGATTTCATGCACGCGACGGTGGCCCTGGCTTGCATGGAGCGCGGCAAGCACGTGTATGTGGAGAAACCGCTGACCAGGACTCCGTGGGAAGCGCGGCTGCTGCAGGACGCGGCGGTGAAGTATAAAGTCGCGACGCAGATGGGCAACCAGGGATTCTCGCACGAGGCGATACGGGTGGCGGCGGAGATTGTGTGGTCGGGCGCGATCGGCGATGTGACGGAGGCGCACTTTTCGACGTCGCCGGGAACTCACCCGACGGCTTTGCAGGCGCTTCCGCCGGCCGAGCCGGTTCCGGCGACGCTCGATTGGGATCTGTGGCAGGGCGGGGCGGCGCCGCGGCCGTTCAGCACCGATTACGTGCCTTACAACTGGCGGGGGTTTTACGATTTCGGCACGGGCCAGATTGGCAACTGGGCCACGCACACGGCGGGCCCGATCCAGTTCGCGCTGATGTTGGGGGCGCCGACCAGCGTGGAGTGCGTAAGCCAGGAAGGGCAGAGCAGCATCACGTTTCCGAACAAGGCTATCATTCGCCTGGACTTCCCCGCCCGCGGCGAGATGCCCGCGGTGAAGGTCTTCTATCACGATTCGTCGCGGTCGGAGGACCCAACGTCCTACCACGTGCCGGGCATGGAGAACGAAACGATTCTGCCGCGGTCCAATAACCTGGCTTCGGAGAAGGGCCGGGGAGCGGGAGGGCGCGGGGCGGCAGCCCCGGCGGCGGCGGGTGGGGGGCGGCTTGCCGCCGTCGTAGCGGCTAACGCGATGGCGGGAGGCCGAGCGGCGGCTCCGGCCCCGGCACGGCCACCGGCCCAACCGGGTCCGTTGGTGGGCGCGGGAGGCCCGGGCGTCAAGGTGTTCATTACGAGCCGGGGCGAACCGCCCAAGCCGGGCATCCTGAGCGGCAATGGCGCGGTGTTCGTTGGGACCAAGGGGATCATGGCGACGGTGGAGCGCGGCGAAGGCGTCTGGCTGCTGCCGGCGGCGCGGTGGAGGGATTACGCGCTGCCTCCGGAGGTGCTGACGCGCTCGCCTGGCCACATGGCGGATTGGGTACGCGCCTGCAAGGGCGGCGACCCTTCGTGCTCCGACTTCAGCGTTACCGCACCGTACGCGGAATGGCTGGCGCTGGCGGCCATCGCGTTCCGCGTTCCCGGCAAGCTGGAATGGGACAGCAAGAACGTGCGATTTACGAACAGCGCCGAGGGGAATAAGTGGGTGAAGCCGGTGTTCCGCAAGGGGTGGGAGCTGAAACTGTAGGAAGATATTTTGGCCACAGATGAACACGGNNGATGAACACGGATAAGAAGAAGATGAGCTATACACGGCGCGATATTGGAAGGATGGCGCTGGCGGCTTTGCCGGCTGCGCGGCTGATGGCGGCGAAACCCAACTCTTTGTGGGGCGGCGTACAGGTGGGCATCAACGCTCCGTACAGTTACGGCAACAACAATATGGGCGCGGACGAGACGCTCAACAATACGCTGCAACTGGGACTGAGCGCGGTGGAGTTGCGGACGCAGCCCGTCGAATCGTTCCTGGGAGCGCCAGCCATGCCCGCCACGCCGGCTGGAGCACGGCGCGGACCGCCGACTCCCGAGCAGCAAGCGGCGCAGGCCGCGGCAGCCGACGCGCTGAAGAAATGGCGGCTCTCGCGGACGGTGGACCAGTTCAAGACATTTCGCAAGAAGTACGAAGACGCGGGCGTATTGATCCAGATCGTGAAGGTCGATTGGATTCAAAATGCATCGGACGATGAGGTGGAATACTGCTTCCTGCTGGCGAAGACCGTTGGGGCGCACGCCATCTCCTGCGAGATTCCGCT
>PLGA01000075.1 GCA_003139735.1 Bryobacterales bacterium
ATGCTCTACGACCAGGCGCAGCTTGCCATCTCCTACCTAGAGGCCTTTCAGATTACCGGCGACCGGCAGTACGCCGATACCGCCCGGCGCACGCTCGATTACGTTCTGCGCGACATGACGGCCACCGGTTTTTATTCGGCGGAGGACGCCGATAGCGCCAGCGACCCGGCGCACCCCGACGAGAAAGGCGAGGGGGCGTTCTACATCTGGACCGCGGGGGAGATCCGGACGCTGGTGGGCGAGCCCGCGGCCGGCTGGTTCTGCTGCCGCTACGGGGTGGAAGACGGCGGCAACGTGGAGAACGACCCGCACGGCGAGTTCGGCGGCCGGAACATCCTCTACCAGGCGCACAGCTTGGACGAGACGGCGCGCCAGTTCGGCCGGACGGCGGAGGAAGTAGGCGCGAGCCTGCTGAGGGCCGAGGGCATTCTGCTGGAAGCCCGCTCCAGGCGGCTGCGTCCGCACCTGGACGATAAGATCCTCACGGCGTGGAACGGCCTCATGATTTCGGCCTTCGCTCTGGGGGGAGCCGTGTTGGATGAACCGCGCTACGCCGGGGCCGCGCGGGATGCGGCCGGATTTCTGCTTTCCCGCATGTTCGACCCGGCAACCGGAATCCTGCTGCGCCGCTATCGCGGGGGCGATGCGGCCGTCCCCGGATTTCTTGAAGACTACGCCATGCTGGCGCAGGGATTGCTCGACCTCTACGAAGCGCAGTTCGATATGGCCCACCTGGAAGCGGCGGCGCGGCTGACGGAGAAGCAGATGGAGCTATTCGAAGACCGCGAACGGGGCGGCTTCTTCGGCGCGGCGGCGGACCCGGCCCTGATCGTCCAGGTGAAAGAGGACTACGACGGG
The DNA here is from genome assembly GCA_003139735.1 of Bryobacterales bacterium. Lineage (GTDB taxonomy): Bacteria > Acidobacteriota > Terriglobia > Bryobacterales > Bryobacteraceae > BOG-224. The sequence goes on from PLGA01000075.1 coordinate 859, forward strand.
GCTGAGCCGTCGGGCAATTCGGTGGCGGCCATGAACCTGCTGCGTCTTGCCCGGATGACCAATCGCGCCGCATTTCGGGAGTCCGCCGAACGAACGCTGGCGACTTTCGCCCCACGGCTGGCGGCGGCGCCGGTGGCCCTGCCCCAAATGCTGGCGGCCTGCGAGTTCCTGCTGCGCGGGCCGCGCGAGGTGGTGGTGGTGGGGGAACGTGACGGCGCGGACACGAAGGCGCTGCTGCGGACGTTGCACGGGAGTTTCGGGCCAAACCGCGTAACGCTGCTGGTGGATTCGGCGGAAACCCGGCGCAAGCTGGCGGCGGGCATTCCAGCCGTTGAATCCATGGAGAAGATTGGCGGCCGCGCCAGTGTGTTTGTCTGCACCAACTACGCCTGCCAATTGCCGGTTTTCGAGCCGGAGGAGTTGGCCGGATTGATACAATAGGATTCTCATCGCTAGAAATCAGGAGGAGCAATGGAAAGACCAGCAGCGACAACCTTGAAGGGCAACCCCCTCACCCTCATCGGCCCCGAGCTAAAGGCGGGCGACGACGCCCCCGATTTCAACCTGGTGGACAAGGGCCTGAAACCGGTGACCCTGAAGGATACCGGCAATCACGTGCGCATTTTCAGCGTGGTGCCTTCGCTCGACACGCCGGTCTGCGATGCGCAGACGAAGAAATTCAACGAGGCGGCGGCGCAACTTCCGGACGTGGATATCTTCACGGTAAGCATGGATCTGCCGTTCGCACAGTCGCGCTGGTGCGGCGCGTTTGGAGTGGACCGTGTGAAGATGCTCTCCGATCACCGGGATGGATCTTTTGGATCCCACTACGGCACGCTGATCAAGGAACTGCGCATCGAGAGCCGCGCCATCTTCGTGGTGGACCAGAAGAACCGGATCCGCCACGCGGAGTACGTCAAAGAGGTGGCCGACTACCCCAACTACGAAGCCGCGCTGGCGGCCGCCCGCAAGACTCTCACGGCCACGGCCTGAGCTCGCGCGCGACGCGGGGCAAGGGAGCGTAACGGCCTTCCCCGCCCCATCGAGGTTACGCTGGATCCCACCGAACCATCTCCCGCGTCGGCCGCCGAGCGCGCCTTCACGCGCGCGGTGGAAAGCCCGCTGGTGCGCGGTGGGATCGTCTTGATGGTGGGCGTCCTGGTTGGCAATGTGCTGGGCTTCGGGCGGGTGGCGTTGACCGCTTACCTGCTCGGGACCCACAGCCTGGCCGATTCGCTGGCCGTGGCCATGGGTCCCTTGGACACGCTGAACTCGGTGCTGATCAACAGCATCGTGTTCGCGTTCGTACCCATGCTGACGGCCTGCGCCCTTGAGGAGCGGACAGGGCTCTTCCTGAAGGTCAACCGCTGCTTCATTTGGGCGCTTTCCGCGTTTTCGGCGGCCGCAATCTTAGCGGCGCCGTGGCTGATGAAGGCGCTGGCGCCGGGTCTCGACCCACACTACTTCGGCGTTGCCGTGATCAACCTGCGCATCATGACGGCGGCAGCAGCCCCGGCGGGCATCGCGGCGGTGCATTTCGCGCAACTCTACACAGAGCGGCGATTCGTCCTGGCCGCCTTTTACCAGGCGACGCTCAATCTGTTCATGGTGGTGAGTGCGCTGTGCCTGTGGAAAGTATTCGGCGTGTACGCTTTCGCCATTGGCTATGCCGCCGGGGCATGGACGCAATTGGGCGTAGTGTGGTTCACGACGCGCTCCGGGATGGATACGGCCGCGGCGCCCCCGTGCCGCACCCGCTGGAGCGAGATTCTGGCCAGGCCGGCGTTCTACGTCGTTTACGCCGCCGGAATCGGCCTGAACCTGATCTTCACGCGCGCCTGGGCCACGCGGGGCGGACCCGGGATGGCGGCGGCCTTGGATTACTGCCTGCGCGGCGTCTCGGTGCCGCTGGCCATCCTGGTCACTCCGATTTCCAACTCCCTGCTGCCGGAGATCGCGCGCTTGCGGAGCGTGTTCCGGGTGCGCGAGGCGCTCCGTTTGATCGACCGCACGGTGGCGCTGACGGCGCTGGCGGCGGTGGGCGGGTGCGGATTCGCGCTGTTGTTCCGGCAGCCGGCCATCGCTTTGCTTTTTCAGCGCGGCAGCTTCACGGCGGAATCCACCAGATTGGTTTCGGCGGTGTTTCTGGGTCTGGGCCCGAGCCTGATCGGCTGGAGCCTGATTGAGGTGGCTTCGCGTTCCCTGTTTGCGCTGGATCGCCCGTGGCCGCCGGTTATCGCGGCAGCGATCCCGGTGCTGCTGAACGTGACGTTTACGCTGCGCCTGGAATCGCGGCGGCCGGAGTTCATCGGGCTGGGCGCGACGCTAGGGCTACTGGCCGGCGCGGGAGCCCTGTTCGTCATGGCGCACGCCAGCCGCAAGAGATGGTCCGTGCAGACCTAAGGAGTGCGGACGGCAAGCGCCAACACGAATATCGACGCGGCAGGCATAACAGCCTGCGCCACCTAGCGTTTACGCGCAGCGAACCGCGACGCCGCCGAATCGAACGTGAATGTGTAGAGCACGTCCGTCGCGTTGAAGATCATGACCCGCTTCCAGGCGGCCGCAATTTCCTGGTTGGCCGTTGGCTCAAGTCCGACGAACTGGCCTGTAACCTGATCCGGCATCTCTTTGATCGTATTCGGAAGGGGGGCGTCGCCATCCAACTCGATCTGCATGTGGGTGGGCTTTAATGCATTATTGAGAAAAATCTTGCTATTCTGGACCGCATTCATCGGCGGACTCCTCGCACAAGCAGTCTAGCGACTCTCAAGGGCTATAGCAAGTGGAAAATGCGAGGGGGCACTCTGAAATGAGCCAAAAGGGCTATATGGGGGCGACGAGGCGCCGCGACCGGGTATATACCCCCCACGCTCAAACCGGGCGGTAGCGGCTTTCCACGTAATCGTTCAGGATGCCAATGAACTCCGGAACGATGCGGTCGCCCTTTAATGTGGTCATAAGCCGGCCGTCCACATAGACCGGGGCTTTGGGGTCCTCGAACGTGCCGGGGAGCGAAATGCCGATGTTGGAATGCTTGGATTCGCCGGGGCCGTTCACCACGCAGCCCATCACGGCGACGGTCATGGTTTCGACGCCGGGGCGGCTCGATTTCCATTCGGGCATCTGGTCGCGCAAATAGGTCTGAATCCGGTCCGCCATGTCCTGGAAGAAGCTGCTCGTGGTTCGGCCGCAGCCGGGGCATGCCGTCACCTGGGGAGTGAAACTGCGGATTCCGAGCGATTGCAGGATCTGCCGCGACACGACGACCTCTTCGGTGCGGTCCCCACCGGGCAGTGGGGTGAGCGAGGCGCGGATGGTGTCGCCGATGCCCTCCTGCAGCAAGGGCGCGAGAGCGGCGGTGGTGGCGACGATTCCCTTGCCCCCCAGGCCGGCCTCGGTGAGGCCCAGGTGGAGCGGGTAGTCGCAGACGGCGGCCAGCGCGCGGTAGACGTCGATCAGGTCCTGCACTCCGCTCACCTTGGCGCTGAGGATGATNNACCATGGCATCCATGGTCACGTCGCGCGCTGCCTTGGGCTCCGGCGAGCGGGAATTCTCGTCCATCATGCGGGTAAGCAGCATGGCGTCGAGCGATCCCCAGTTTACGCCGATGCGGACAGGCTTGCCATTGGCGATGGCGACCTCGATCATGGTGCGGAAATTATCGTCGGTCTTGCGGCCGATATCGCTGTTGCCGGGGTTGATGCGGTACTTGGCGAGCGCGCGGGCGCATTCGGGATACTTCTTGAGGAGGATGTGGCCGTTGTAATGAAAGTCGCCGATGATGGGCACGCGCACGCCGAAGCCATCGAGAGCGTCCACGATCCGGGGGACGGCGGCGGCGGCCTGTTCAGTGTTCACGGTGACGCGGACCAGTTCCGAGCCGGCGCGCGCCAGCGCCATCACCTGGTTCACGGTGGAGGGCGTGTCGGCGGTATCGGTGTTGGTCATGGACTGCACGACGATGGGATGATCGCCGCCCACCTTCACCCCTCCCACGTCCACGACGGCCGCCTTGCGGCGGAGTCTCACTGCCATATGCCTCCGATTTTAACATTTTGGGGGTTTCGGCCCGCGATGCCGCTTCCAGACTCCATACCCCGCGTGCACCGCCGCGACCCAGATCACTGCCAGGGCGTATCCGGCAAGGACGTCGGTAGGGTAGTGCACGCCGAGGTAGACCCGCGAGAACCCCACCAGGGCGGCCAAAATGGCGGCTGACGCCCACAGTCCGGCTTTGACCCAGCCCGAACGAGCGCGCGCCGCGAGAATTGCCGCCAGGACGCCCCAAAAACAGCAGGCCGTGATGGCATGGCCGCTGGGAAAACTGTAATTTGCCGGGCTGGTGAGGCCGAAGAAGGCCGTAGGACGGGTGCGGTGGAACGCCAGCTTGACGATCTGGTCGAGAGCCTCGCCTCCAAGCATCGTGCCAGCCAACAGGACGGCGGCGTGTTTGCGGCCCGCGGCGGCGATCCTCCAAACCGCCAGCAGGCCCGCGGGGACCAGGAACCAGACAGCGCCTAGCTGCGTGATTACCAGCATCACGCGGGTAAGGCGCGGAGAGGCCCAGGCGTGAACGGCGCCGCGGACCGCCTCGTCGAAAGCCGTGCCTTGGCCGCGCGGGACGGTGACTGCGATCCAGACGAAAAGCAGCAGCGCCAACGAGACAGCGAGGAAGCCGAGGATGCTGGTTCGATTGCGCGTTGACGCCACGCTCTTACTGTACCCTGAGCGCCGGTTTAGAATAGAGGCGAGGATAACGTCTTGCCACGACAATTCGATGTGGTCATTGAGCGCGACGAGGAAGGCTATTACGTAGCCTCCGTGCCGCAACTCCCCGCGTGTCATACGCAGGGGCGGTCGCTGGACGAGGTGACGCAAAGAATTCGCGAAGCCATCGAATTGTGCCTCGAAGTGGAGGGCGCCCCCGAACACAGTCTTGAATTCATCGGCATCCAGCGGATCACAATCGCCGCATGAGCCGGCTGCCGGGCATCACCGGCTCCGCCATGTGTTCGCGTTTGGCGATATCCAAAATCTCGGCGGCAACTTGTTCCTGCTCATCGAGGCGAGAGCGTCCAAGCAGGTTGGTTAATCGCTGGGGCCGTCAGCGGATCGGAGCGATTGCAAGCTGCTGGCAGATCTTTCGCGCGAGGCGATTGTCGATCTCGGCGTGGCGCGGGACGGGAGCTTTCGCGCCAACGGCCGGGTTGACGTAGATCGTGTGACGGCTGCCCTCGCGGTCCAGTTCGCACCCCTGGTTCTTCAGATGCGCGATCAGCGCGTGCCTCTTCACGCGCGGGGCGTCCCGACGTAGACGGAGAGCGGCACAAGCTCGATCAGGTCGGCATCGGCAGCCGCGTCGGGGTCAGGCGCCGGCAGAGGCTTGCCCTCCTCCAGGAGGCACTGAGCCAAGTCCTCCATGGCGCTGGCGATCATCAGCCTGGCGTCGGCCAAATCGAAGCCCTGCGTGACGGCTCCCGGAAAATCGAGGGCCTCCGCGACCACCATTTCGCCAGCCGCGCGCGGGAGGTGGAAGGCAATGTGGTAGCGGAGCATACGCCCATCATACTGCATAGGGTTTGCCGACGGTTGGCCGGCGCCCTGCCTTACAATAGAGTCGTGATCGCCTCCATCAACCCGGCTACGGGTGAGACTTTGCGCACATTCGAAGAGCTGACGGACGCGCAGATCGAAGAGAAGCTGGCGGGCGCGGAGCGGGCTTACCGCACGTACCGGCGGACGTCTTTCGCCGACCGTGCGCGGTGGCTTATGGCCTGCGCGGATATTCTCGAATCGGAGAAGGACCGCATCGGGCGGATCATGACAATGGAAATGGGGAAGCCCATCGCCGGAGCGCGCGCCGAGGCGGCTAAGTGCGCCTGCGCTTGCCGCTATTATGCGGAGCATGGCGAGCGGCTGCTGGCCGCCGAGATTGTCGATGCCGGGGCGGGCCATAATTCGGTGCGGTACCAGCCCATCGGGCCGGTGCTGGCGGTGATGCCTTGGAATTTTCCGTTCTGGCAGGTGTTCCGCTTCGCCGCGCCCGCTCTCATGGCTGGAAATGTGGGCCTGCTCAAGCACGCTTCCAATGTGCCGCAGTGCGCGCTCGCCATCGAAGAGATCATCCGCCGCGCCGGTTTTCCCGCGGATGTCTTCCAGACGTTGCTGATCGGCGCCGCGGCGGTG
>PLGA01000474.1:0-2249 GCA_003139735.1 Bryobacterales bacterium
GCTTTCAATGTAGTCAAGATGTTACTCCCATCCCGGGATAGCTTTCCCGCGCATGCTCCAACAGCAAAGGCAAGGCACGCTTGCGGCCATTCAGGGCCGCCACGACCGCTCCGGCGGCCGGCACCGCGAATCGGATGATGGTTCCGAGCGTGGCGGCCTCTTGAGCGATCTTGAGCTGAAATTCCGAAAAGCGGCGGGCTTGGTGCTCCAGGGTTGGTTCAGAAATGGCCTATCGCATGTCACAGGCGTCGCGGATTTGGCTTCACGCCCTTTCTGGGCGCTCTCTAAGGGCAAGAACTGGGCACTCGGTGTTGAAGCGGCAAAAGCTGCACGATCGGCTGCAAGGTCTGCACCTTTGCGGCGATTGGGGGCGCAGGGAAGCTGACAACCGTATTGCGATCCTGCTCCGGACCGGATTGCAGCTCCCTAATGTGCTCCGGTCCGGTGTGATCGCAGCCGAGATCTCAAGCCACGCTGCGACCCCTGAAGAGGTGCACCAGTAAAGAAATCACCGCGACGATTAACAGAATGTGAATCAGCCCGCCGGCAACGTGGAAAGCGAACAATCCCAGCAACCACATTACAAGCAAAATAACGAATAGTGTCAGAAACATGAATCTCTCCTTTGTACCGTTTAGACCTTCCACACGTTCTTGCGTGATGTCGCATTCAGTGTCCGCGGCCTAAGACCATACACGAACCCGAAGAGCACGCGCCGGGCCAGCGGCGTCCGCAGACCTCAACTCGGCAGATTTCGCATTTTAACGCGTCGTTAGCTCGGCCGTCGGCGAGTGCGTGGCACGAGGCGTGCTCTGTTGCCGGATAGGAGAATAAACATGTCCCGTTTCTGGAATAAAGCCTTACTGTGCGCCGCCCTGGTGGCCCCAATAGCATTCGTGCCTTCAGCGCTTCGGGCCGCGGATCAAAAAGCCAAAATCGTCTATCACGACAAGAACAAAAATGACGATCACGAATGGAACAAGAATGAAGATCAGGCGTATCGCGCGTACGCCAAAGAGAACCATCGCAAATATAGCGATTTTTCTAAGCTCAATGACAACGATCAGCAGGCTTACTGGGGCTGGCGTCACGAACATTCGGATGCCCTGCTCAAGATCAATATTCACTAGCTTCGAAACGCTGTGATATTGAGGGCGGCAAGCGTTCCAACAATCTGGACCCGGCGTTTGGTTAGCCAATGCCGGGTTCAGGAATGCGCCTGGCAGTTTGTGGGAAAAGCCGGGCGAGCCGCTTCGCGTCAAGTTGCCGAGTCCATCGGTCGGCTTTCTTGAGCGAGAACATGGCTATCGCAAAGTACTACTCGGCCGAAGCGATCCCGTGCCGGATGGCATATGCCGTTAGGCCGGCATCGGTGTGGATACCCAGTTTTTCGGTGATCTTCTGTTTGTGAAATTCCACCGTCTTGACGGAGACGCCGAGGATTTGGGCAATTTCTTTTCGAACGCGTCCTTCCGCCACCAACTGGAGCACTTCGCGCTGCCGGGATGTGAGGTCCGCCGAAAGCTTCTTCGGCTGCCGCAAGAAAGAGGGGGTTTCTGCGCCGAGGCGTTTCTGGATCAGCGAGCTGATGTAGCGCCGGCCGCTCGCCACGCCATGGAGCGCCGTGACCAGTTCGGTCGCCGCCGAGTGTTTCAGCACGTATCCGGAAACCCCCGCATCGAACGCCGCCTTCACAAAACTGAGGTCCCCATGCATGGTGAGGATGATCACTTTGGCGCCGGGATTCGATCTCTTGAGACGCCGCGCGGCTTCGATGCCGTTCATGGCGGGCATGGAAATGTCCAGCAAAATGAGGTCAGGCCGGTATTTTTCGGCCGCCTCCAGAACCGCCCTGCCATCGCCAGCCGTCGCCACCACCTCGAATTCCGGCGCCAGCAGGGCCTTCAATCCTTCGACGAGGATCGTGTGGTCGTCGGCAAGCAAGAGCCGCGGCTTCGTCATGGCGTGCTCGATTCCGTTGCGAGCGCGGGCGGGTTTGTTTCAAGGGGAATCCGGATCTCGACGCAGGCGCCGTCGCCGGGCTTGACGGAGATCGAAAAGGCGCCACCCAAGTGCCGCACCCGTTCCTCCATGCTGATCAATCCGAGCCCTTTCCCTCTCGCCTGGTCCAAGTCGAATCCGCAGCCGTCGTCCCGGATGGCGAGGTGCAGGATATCGTCAACGCCCGAGATGGATACCAGGGCGCGCTTCGCTCCGGCATGCTTGGCGACGTTCCCCAGCGCCTCCTG
>PLGA01000474.1:2292-7232 GCA_003139735.1 Bryobacterales bacterium
GGCTGGTTCGAGGCCGAGATGCGTCAGCATGAAGGGATGAAGGTTGCGGGCAGTCCGGCGGAGGTCCTCCGACAGCGCCTCCATCTGCTTCTGCAACTCCCCCAGTTTGCGGTGTAGTTCGTCGGGCGAGATTCCGTGCGCCTGATGCAACACCTCCAACTGAATGGCCAGCGCCGCCAGCCTCTGGCTGATGTCGTCGTGAAGTTCCTGCGATACCCTCCGACGCTCCTCCTCCTGTGCCTCCACCAGGCCGGCTGTCAGCGTACGCAGTTGCTCCTGGCTGTGCCGAAGGATCTCGGTTTGTTGCAGCGCCTTTTCGGCCTGCCTGGCCTCGGTGACATCCACGCCGACCCAGACCAGGTGCCGCGTGGCGTCCTGGGCCTCTGTAAGCAACGTGCTGGACCAGGCGATCAAATGCCGCTGGCCGCTCCGGTCCACCCAGTGATTTTCGTGTTCTCGCGCGGAACCGCTCTCCGTAAGCTCCTTATACACCTGTTTGACGGCTTCAATTTCTTCGGGTGGCGCGAGCACGTCCCAGACCGCCTTTCCCTCTACCTCCTCGAAGGAGTACTCGCTGTGCCGGCGGCAGGCGAGGTTGAATCGGGCGATGTGGCCCTCCGTGTCTGTGACCATCACCAGGGCGGCCGCCGATTCCAACACCGCCGCCGTGAAGGTCTGCTCGCGCTGCAGTTCAAGATGGATTCGCTTGGCTGTATCGATGTCGATAAAGGTCATCACCGCGCCGTCAATCTTGTTGTCCATGGTCCGGTACGGCCGGACCCGCATGGAATACCAGCGGCCTTCCCGGTCCTGGACTTCCCGCTCACGCACACTCATGGTATCGACGACTTCGCTGACCAGCGCGGCCAGGTCCGGCACATCGATGTTCGGCCGGAGGTTGACGATGGGGCGCCCCACGTCGCCGGGCAGCANNCTGAGCAGGTTGGTGAGATCGTCGTTGAGTTGCGCCAACTCGAAGTTGCGGTTCCCTAGCTGCTCGTTTACCGTGACCAGCTCCTCGTTGGTCGACTGCAACTCCTCCTTGGCCGTTTCCAATTCCTCGTTGGTCGATTGCAGTTCCTCGTTGCTCGAAAGGGCTTCTTCGTTGGCCGATTTCAGCTCCTCGTTGATGGCTTCCTGCTCCTGGATCATCGACTGGAGGGACTCCTTGGTCGCCTGCAAATCCTGGCGCAGTCGTGCGTCCTCGATCGACTGCCGCCTGCCGCTGGCCGGCGCCTGGCCCCCCGCCTCCCGGCCGGCCGGCTCGCGCACCGGCGTTTCCTGGAACAAGACCAGAAAGAAACGCTCGCCCAGCTCGCTCTTGATCGGGACCACCTCCAGCGAAACATCCCAGAGATGGCCGTCGCGCTGGACCCGGATGCCCTCCTTGCGAAAGGCCAGATCCTGTTTCTTGGCGTGGTGAAGGGCCGTGCGCAGTTCCACTGCGAATTCCGGGCGCACCATGCGGAGCAGGCCCAGGCTCGCCTGGCCCGGCGGAGGGGAAAGGTAAGGGCTGCATTGCCCGCGGAAGTGAAGAATGTGCAGGTCCTCATTGACGACGAGGCCCGCCGGGGCATATTGGCTGAGGACAATCCGGTCCGCTTCCTTCTGCACGTCGAACCTCGGCTGCGTTTCCGGCTTCCCGGCGGCCGCTCCCATGGCTTTCTCGTAACCTGCGGCGACGGACAGATCGAAAGCAGGCCTGGGTTCGCCAGGCCTTTTCGAACAGATCTTGTGCTCCCGGTCGATCACCGTGAACAGGTCCGTGAAGCCGCTGATCGATTCCGACTTCCCCTGCATCAGGAACCCGGCGGGCTTGAGAGCGTAGTGGAAGATGCCCAAGACCTTCTTCTGGAGCACCGGCCCCATGTAGATCAGCACGTTGCGGCAACTGATGAGATCCAGCCGCGAAAACGGAGGATCCTGGGCGAGGTTCTGCCGCGCGAATACGCACATCTCGCGCAATGTTTTCGCAATCTGGAAGCCTCCCTCCACTTTGACGAAGAAGCGCCGCAAGCGCTCCGGGGAGACCCCGCCGAGGCTGCTCTCGCCGTATACGCCCATCCGCGCTTTCTCAATCGACGCTGCGCTGATATCGGTGCCGAAGATCTGGATGGGCATGCTGCTGACGCGGTCGCCCAGGCACTCCAGCAGGACCATGCCGATGGAGTACGTCTCTTCTCCGGTGGAACAGCCAGGGACCCAGATGCGAATCGACTCGCCAGGCGGCTTGGCGTCGAGAATCTTGGCGAAGGCCCGTTCCGCCAGCGCCTGAAATGCGTCCGGTTCCCGGAAGAAGCCCGTCACGTGAATGAGGATATCCTCGCATAAGGCCGCCGGCTCGGCCGGGTTGTCGTGAAGGAATTGCAGATACTGCTTTAAGCTCTCCAGTTTGTACAGGAGCATCCGGCGCGCGATCCGCCGCTTGATGGTGCTGTACTTGTAATAGGTGAAATTCACTCCGGTCGCCCGCTGGAGGACGGTGAAGATCCTGTGCAGTTCGTCGTCACCATCGTCGGCCGGCTCCTCGGCCTGCGCCGGCGGCTCTATTCCCAGATAGGGATGCCGGCCGATGCGCGCCAGTTCGCTCGCGATGCCCTCCGGCGGCAGGACGAAGTCCACGCACCCGGCGGCGATNNGCGGTTCCGGAGAGAATCACGCCGATCGCCCGATTGCCGCGGTCTTCCGCTAGCGAACACAGAAAGTGATCGATGGGCAGGTGCTTCGCCGCCGGCTCCCCGCGGGCCATCAGATGGAGCGTCCCGTTCCGGATCCCCATGGTCTTGTTCGGAGGAATGACGTAAACATGATTCGGTTCCACCGTCATTCCCTCTTCCACTTCCGCGACTGGCATCTCGGTAGCCTTGGAGAGCAGCTTGGCCAGCAAGCTCTCATGTCCGGGGTCGAGATGCTGCACCAGGACTAACGCCAGGCCCGTATCCGAAGGCAAAGCCTTGAGGAGTTCCCGGAACGCCTCGAAGCCTCCCGCCGACGCGCCCACACCCACGATTGGGTGAGGTTTTTCCGGGAGGGACGGCTCAACCGGTTGGGGGGTAGCCTCCCGTTCGACGTTCCGGCCAGGCTTCCGCCGAGGCGCAAGCCTGGATGAATTCGTGGCCTGCAGCCGCGTGTTCTTTCCGGGCCTCGCAGAACTCTTGCGCGCCATAATCTTCCTCTTTGGGAAGCGATCCCAGTAGTGCAGAAACCTCCGCTCGGCAGGGGCGGCTTACCAGATTCTCTCATAACAGCCCTGAAAGGGTGATCGTTTCGCTGTTTAAACCTAGGCGCCTTCCTAGTTCCATTCGCGCCACCGAAATTCTAATATCGAGAAGAAATAAGCCCGATGAATTGAAGGGGCGCGTGCAGGGGTCGGCTATGCCCGTCGCTGGATTGGCGATCTCCAGGGCCCTGCCTGATCGGAGCCTTGCAGGGTCATGGGGCTGAGCCATGTCCAGGAGCGCCGACCCCCCGCCCGTTCACGAGCAGCCGCGTTTGCTGCGATTCTTTCCGGTTGCCCCCGCTCGTGCGGGGCTTTCACCTCTGATTGAAGGGAGCGATGCAGAGAGACCGATCCCAGACCAAAGGATGGGGTGACGTGAAGAAGCCGCCCGGATGTGAGACTGCTTGCAAGGCTGTCTTGTCCGTCAGCTCCAACCACGAAGATCGCGCTTCTCTGGAGGGAATCGTCAGATCCGACTGGACCGTGATCCCGAGCGCCACAGTTGCTTCGGCCCTTTCCGTGTTGCGGGAGGCGCCGATTCCAATCGTAATCTGCGATGACGAGGTCGCGCCGGGCACGTGGGGGGACCTGTTGAACCACATCTCGTTTTTCCCCGATCCCCCTCTCTTAATCGTGACTTCCCGGCTGGCGGATGAACGGTTGTGGGCGGAAGCCGTGAACCTCGGAGCGTGGGACGTGCTGGCGAAACCGTTTGACGCTCACGAAGTGATCCGAATTGTTAGTGTCGCCTGGCAACATTGGCTGGATCGGCACAACGTCTATGCCGGCGGCGCCAAACAAAGGAAGTTCGTAAGCGGACCAATGGCTGCCACTGGAACATAGCCCTTTGGAGAGAACGGCATGGAAGCGATTGTTTTGACGGATGATGAACTGAAGCGTCTCGAAAGACGGTTCGGACCCGTCGTGCGGCAAATGGGTCCATGGAACTCCGATGGCATCTTCGGCTATGAGAGCGTTCCGATCGTCGCCGTGGAAAAGGCGGCTGAAACGATCGAGAACCCCAATCTGCTGACAGNNGTTGACGCCTACAGGGAATTCTCGTCTTGGCCTCCTCCGGGGGTGCTGTTGAGTTCCAGGAACCCTTGGTCGGTTTCATGACGCCCAGAGCGGTTTCGGGCCGGGTACTCATCGTGGATGATGACGAGCGGCAGCGAAGGGCCTTGGCCGCCGTACTTTCCGATTGTGATTATGAAACTCAGGTCGCGGCCGATGGGCTGGAAGCACTGGAACGGCTCACAGCCTTTCACGCAGACGTCATCGTTGCGGATTTGGTCATGCCGCGCATGGACGGCTTCGAGCTGCTCCGGCATTTGAAGGAACGCGGAGATCTCACGCCGGCGATCGCGCTCACCGGCTTCGGCAGTATGGACAAGGCGCTTTCCGCCGTCCACGACCTCAAGGCATTTTGGTATCTGGAGAAGCCGGTGGAACCGCGCGCCTTCAAGATCCTTCTGGATCGCGCTGTTCGCCACAAGAAAAGTTTGCAGAAGGCCGACGAGCTCAAGCGCGACCTGAGTCATCGCGGAGTTCTCGGCGACCTGGTGGGAACTTCCGCGGCGATGCAGCAAGTCTTCTCGCTAATCAGGCAGGTTGCGCCCACTTCGGCGCCCGTATTGATTCGCGGAGAGAGCGGCGCCGGAAAGGAACTGGTTGCCCGGGAAATCCATAAATGCAGTCCCCGCAGCGATGGCCCTTTCGT
>PLGA01000262.1:0-10602 GCA_003139735.1 Bryobacterales bacterium
CTGCAACTTCGCCTCCGGAGTATTTCCCCAGGAGATCGCCACCCGCTACTTGGACGCCCTATGCGCCGAGTTGCGCCAACACGCCTGGCAGTGGCGTCCCGAGACCGTCTATCTCGGCGGTGGCACCCCCGGCAACCTCGCGCCTGACGAACTGCGCCGGCTGCTCGACCCGATTCCCGGACGCCCATGGCTCGAAGCCACCATCGAAGCCGCGCCGGGTTCCATTACACCCGGCCGCGCCCGCTCCTGGGCCGAATGCGGCATCCATCGCGTGAGCCTCGGCGCGCAATCNNGGCGAGTTGGCGCGAATCGCTCGACTGGATCGACCGTCTCGCCCCCCCGCACGTTTCGGTCTACATGTTGGAAATCGATGACGATAGCCGCCTCGGCAAGGAAATGCTGGCCGGGGGCCCGCGCTACGGCGCCGCGGAAACGCCCACCGAGGACCAGGTGGCCGATTTCTACGAGATGGCCGTGGAACGCCTGGCAGCCGTGGGCATCGCGCGGTACGAAATCAGCAACTTCGCCCGTCCGGGCTGCGAGTCGCGCCACAATCTGAAGTATTGGAGGCTCGAGCCCTACGCCGGCTTCGGCGCCGACGCCCACTCCTTCGACGGCCGTACGCGCACCGCCAATCCGGAAAGCGTCGAACAGTACCTCGCCTGGCGCGCCTCTCCAGCCGCTCTGCCCTCCGAGGCCGGCGACCCGCTCCACGAGCGCTTCTTCGTGGGACTGCGGTTGATGGCGGGCATACGGCCCGCGCCCGGCGAGTGGCGCCGCTTCGCGAAGCCCATCGGCCGCTTTTTGGAAGCCGGGCTGCTCGAAGCCGAGGACGGCGTCCTCCGCCTCACCAACCGCGGCGTGCTTCTCTCGAACGAAGTTTTCCAGGAATTCCTAGACCTATGATCGATCTGCGTAGCGACACAGTAACCAAACCGACGCCCGAAATGCGCCGCGCCATGATGGAGGCCGAAGTCGGCGACGACGTATACGGCGAAGACCCGCNNAAGGAGGCGGCGCTGTTCGTCCCCTCCGGCACCATGGGGAACACCATTGCGGTCAAGCTGCACACCGAGCCTGGCCAGGAAGTGATCTGCGATGCGCGCTCGCACGTGCTCGATTACGAGCTCGCCATGGTGGCCTGGTTCTCCGGCTGCGTAATCCGCGCCATCCCCACCGAGGACGGCATTCTTTCGTGGGACGCCGTGCGGGAGCGCATACGCCCGCTCGCGGCGAATTGGGCGCCCACCGGCCTCATCGAAATCGAAAACACCCACAACATGGCCGGCGGGACGGTTTACCCGCTCGCCGCCATTCGCGAAATCTGCGATGGCGCGCACCATCTCGGCCTCAAGGTCCACATGGATGGCGCCCGCGTGTTCAACGCCGCGGCGGCCATCGGCGTACCCGTAAATGAGATCGTGGCGCCGGTCGACACGGTCATGTTCTGCCTCTCGAAGGCCCTCGGCGCGCCGGTCGGCTCCATGCTGGCCGGCTCCGCGGAATCCATCGCCAAGGCCCGCAGGCTGCGCAAGCGCCTGGGCGGCGGCATGCGCCAGGCCGGCGTGCTGGCGGCCGCGGGACTCATCGCGCTCGACGAAACCCCCAAACAACTTCCCGAGGACCACCGCAACGCCCGGTTCCTGGCCGAAGGTCTCGCGCGCATCCCCGGTATCGAAGCGTGGCCTGATAAGGTCGCCACCAACATCGTGATTTTCGACGTCAGCCGCACGGGGTCCACCAGCGCGGAAATCAGCGCGCGCCTCAAGCGCCGCGGCGTGCTGATCAACGGCGTCAACGACCGCCTGATGCGCGCCGTAACCCACTACGACGTGGACCGCGCCGCCTGCGCCCAGGCGCTCGAGGCGTTCACGGACTAAGGCTATGCGTGGACTGGCTCCCTGTGTTTCAGGGTTGGGAGCGCCTTGATGGACTTTCCAACCTTCTGCTGGGCCAGGCGCAACTCGTAGAGGCTCTGCAGATTGAGCCAGAATTCCGCGCTCGTGCCAAAAAAATGAGCCAGGCGCAAAGCCGTATCGCCCGTGACGGCGCGCTGGCCGTTCAGAATGCCGGTCACGCGGTTCGTCGGCACGTCCAGCTTGCGCGCAAGTTCGGCCGCGCTCATGCCGAGTTCTTCCAATTCCTCGGCCAGATGCTCCCCTGGATGGATAGCGGTCAGTGCCATACGCTGTTCTCCTCGGTCAGTGATAATCGACAATTTCCACGTCCAAAGGTCCTGGTGACCCGTCCGGCCAGTCGAAGCAAATCCGCCAACGGTCGTTGATGCGGATGCTGTACTGGCCCTTGCGGTCGCCGATCAACGCCTCAAAGCGGTTACCAGGCAAGGCGGCAACATCCCTCAGCGCCGTGGCCGACTCCAGCCGGTCGAGTTTCAGCCGGGCGGAGCGCTCGATTCCCGAAAATGCGTTGACCCGTTTCCCGGCGGCGAAGGCTCTTGTGCGCTTGTCCCGATAGCCGGCTATCATGAATCATCGTACTCCCGAATTATGCGTTACGTCAAGCGTAATCGCCGCGCCGGAACGGCGCCCGCGCGCGTGTTGCTAAAGCTGGTCGACGACTTTCAGAAGGCCTTTGAGCGACGTCTCCGTGGAGTACATTGCGCCCCGCGGGTCGCGCCAGTGAGTCTCGAGCGTGAACGTCTCTTTGTAGCCGTCCTTGAGCAGCGCGCGAATCTGTCCCAGGTTGTCGAACTCGCCCTGGCCGACCGCGGCCCATTCCACTTTACCCGCCGCGTTGTGGCGGAAGTCGCGAAGGTGGACGTGGAAAATGCGCGCCGGGTCCAGCATGCGGTATCCGGCGGGGAACGGCTGCTCGCCCGATTCGGACGCATTATTGGGGTCCCAGGCGAGACCGACGTTGTCGTCCTTCACCCGCTTGAGAAGCTCCGCCGATTCCGCGCCGTTCGAGACGTGCCCGCCGCCGATATCTTCGACAACCAGCAGGAACCCGCCGGGCCGGGCGCGGCGCGCTGCCTCGCGCAGCAGTTCGTCGATTCGCTCGTAACCGCGCGCGGACGGCTTCTCACCCGGTCCCAGCATGAAGGTGAAGATCCGGATTTTGCGTGTCCCGAAGACCGTGGCCCGCTCCATGGCCGCATCCAGCAGCTTCCATTGCGCCTCGATGATTCGCCGGCCTTCGGGCGTGTCCGGGGGAAGCGCGATCTTGAAGAAGCCCGTGTCCAGAACGGAGACGCGTATGCCGCGCTGGTCGAAAATGGCCTGCGCCTGCCGCACCTTCTCCACCGGCTGATCCGTATTATACGGTCCCCAGATGTTGCGAACTTCGACCCACGAAAGACCGTAGCGGCGCAGGAATTCGGCGGCAACCAACGGGTCGTCGTCGATCTCGTCGCTGGTAACGCCCAACTTGAAACCCGAAAGAGGCAGGGCCCGAAGACCGCCAGCGAGCGGCACAAGCGCGGCGGCGGCGAACTGACGGCGTGTAAAGAGGCTCACCCCAAGATTATAGCGGCCGGTGGCGGGCCGGGGCGCCCGCCGCCTCTGTGGGCCCGCCTGCCTTCTTTGGGCGTTCGCGCCGCCCGCGCCGTCATGGCGCCAGAATAGCCCGCGCTTCCGCTACCAGGAACAGGGAGCCCGTGATGAAGGTGACGGCATCGCCCGGCGGCATTTCGAGCGCGTCCTCGATATGCGCGGCCACCCGCAGGTTGGGGTGGTCCACCAATCCGCGCAGCGCCTCCGGCGCGATGGCGCGGGATTGGCGCGGCGCGGTCAGGATCACTTCTTGCGCCTGCGGAAACAAAATGCCGCCCATTTCGGCGACGGACTTGTCGCGCATTGCGCCATAAATCAGCCGCACGCGCCGGGCTCCGTAGAACCGCTCGATATAGGCCGCCAGCGCGCGGGCCGCGGCGGGATTGTGCGCGCCGTCGAGAATGATCTCGGGCCTCTCGAAAATCCGCTCCAGGCGGCCGGGCCAGCGCGTGCGGGCGATGCCGGCTTGAATCGAAGAATCGGAGATGCCCAGGCATCTGAGGGCAAGCGCCGCGGTGACCGCGTTTTCCACCTGGTGCTCGCCGGCTAGCGGGCAATCGATAAACAGGGCGGGCTGCCCCGCTTCGAACCGGCTGCCGGCGGGGTGCAGTTCCAGGTTTCGGATTTGCCAGCCGGTGGTGCGGGCCACCGGCGCGCCCACCTTTTCCGCGCGCGCATCGAGCACCGGAGCGGCCTCGGGCCGCTGCCGCGCGAAGACCGCCGGAACGCCCGGTTTCAGGATGCCCGCCTTTTCCCCCGCGATGGATTCCAGGCTGCGGCCCAGGAAGGCTTCATGATCGAAGTCGATGGGCGTGATGACGCAGAGTTCCGGCCGGACCACGTTGGTCGCGTCCAGCCGTCCGCCCAGCCCCACTTCGAGGACAACCTTGTCCGTGCGCTCCTCGGCGAAGATGACGAGCGCCATGGCCGTGACGGTCTCGAAGTAGGTGGTGTGCATGTCGATGGCGCCGGCATCGAGCAGGCTCTCCACCGCCAGGTGAACGCGCTCGAAAGCGGCGGCGAAGCGCCCGGCGTCCACCGGTTCCCCATCGATGCGGATGCGTTCGGTAGGCTGGGCGAGGTGGGGAGAAGTGAACAGGCCGGTGCGCAGTCCGGCGGCGCGCAGACCGGATTCGATCATGGCGCAAGTGGAGCCTTTGCCGTTGGTGCCTGCCACGTGTACGAAGCGGCATCGGTTTTGCGGCCGCCCCAGCGCGTCCAGCACGGCGCGAATCCGGTCCAGGCCGAGCTTCGCGGTACGGATTTCGTTGCCCAGCGCGTACAGGAACTGAACCGAATCGGGGTAGTCCACTTATCCCACGAAGAATTTCATCGCCCGCGAAATGTAGGCCTTCAATTCGAGGCGCGGGACCACGGCGTCCAGCATGCCGTGCTTCAGAAGAAACTCCGAGCGCTGGAATCCCTCCGGCAATTTCTGGCGGATGGTCTGCTCGATCACCCTCGGACCCGCGAAGCCGATCAGCGCGCCGGGTTCGGCGATATTCAGGTCGCCCAGCATGGCGTAGCTGGCGGTGACGCCGCCGGTGGTGGGATCGGTGAGCACGCTGATATAGGGCAGGCAAGCCTCGTCCAGGCGCATCAGCGCGCCGGAAATCTTGGCCATCTGCATCAGGCTGATGGCCCCTTCCTGCATGCGCGCGCCGCCCGAAGCCGAAACGATCACCAGCGGAGTGCCGCGCTCGATAGCCCGCTCGATGGCGCGCGTGATCATCTCGCCGACCACGCTGCCCATGCTGCCGCCGATAAACTTGTTCTCCATGGAGCAGATCTGGATGAGCCGCCCATCGAGCTTGCCCTCGGCCGAGACCAGCGCGTCGCACAGGCTGGTGGCCGCCCGCGAAGCTTCCAGGCGCTCGCCGTAGGGCTTACTGTCCACGAAGCCCAGCGGGTCCGACGACCGCAAGCCGGCATCGAACGGCTCGTACGCTCCGTCGTCCAGCAGTAGTTTGAGCCTGGTGACGGCGTCGATGCGGGCGTGCGCGCCGCATCGCGGGCAGACGTTCCAATTGTCCTCCAGTTCCTTCTTCCAGACGATCTGGCGGCAACCGGCGCACTTCTGCCACAGTCCTTCGGTCTTCACGCGGCGCTCGTGGTTCTCGATGCGCGGCAGCTTTTCACCGGGCGGCCCGTTCTTTTTAAACCAGGACATGATGCGATGTCATCCTACGTTATCGCGGGTAGGGATGCCCCCGCAAGGTGGCGAAGGCGCGGTAGATCTGTTCGGCCAGGATGGCGCGCGCCAGTTCGTGGGGAAATGTCAAGGCGGAAAGCGCCGCCAGCAGGTCGGCGCGGGCCGCCCATCCGGCGGGCAGACCGTCGTGCGCGCCCACCAGGAAAACCAGGTCGCGCCCCTCCATTTCAGCCTTGGAGAAAAGCGCGGTAAAGCCTCCGGAATCCATCGTTTTGCCGCCGGGGTCGAGAAAAACCTTGCGCGCGGCGGGGTGTTTCGCCCAAAGGTCCGTGCGTTCCAGCCGGATCTCGCGCATTTCGACCGGCGAAAAACGCGCCGCGCGAGCCACGAAGTCCTCAGCCAGCGCATTGGCGTGGGGATCCTTGGGCTTCCCTATAAAGTAAAGATAGGTTTTCGTTACTCCTCCGGAATCTCCACCAGCTTCCCGCCGCGCCAGAGACGCTCCAGGCCGTAATATTCGCGCGACTTGGGCGAGAAGACGTGAACCAGCAGGTCGCCATAGTCGGCCAATATCCACTCCGCCTGTTCGTAGCCCTCGACGCTGATGGGAAGTTCCCCGGCGCGCCGCTTCAGTTGCAGGCGCACCTCGTCGGCGATGGCCTGAACCTGCCGTTGATTGGCCCCGGTGCAGATCACGAAATAGTCCGCGAACGAGGTAATGCCCGTGAGGTCCAGGACTTGGATTTCGGTGGCTTTCTTCGACTCGGCGGCGCGGACCGCGGCGAGCCAGGTAGGGACTTTGGTTTCGAGTTCCGCGGTATCGTTGACGTGGGCTTGCTTCAGAACACGCTCCTGTCCGTATCGTACTACTATCCCCGTGCCCGGCGGTATGCCAGGCCGGCCGATGCGACAATCGCCAGGGTTCCGGCCGCCAGCTTGCCCTCAAACAGCCAGACGTTTTTGATTTCCGCGGTCGGAACCACCGCGCAGACGATGGCCAGCGCCGTGACGGACCAACCGGACACCGCGCTCCACCGTTTCCCGGCCTTCCAGGCGCTGCCGAAGATATAGGCGTAGGGCAGAAACCCCGTAATCACCATCAGCGACACCATCTCCTGGTATGCCGCGCGCATGGTGTCGCCAAGCTGCATGGCCACCAGCAGGAACGACGCCACCGCGCCCAGCGTCAGGATGGAGACGTAGGGCGTGCCCCAGCGCGGATGCACCTTTCCAAACGCCTCGGGCAGCAGACGATCCACGCCGGCGGCGAACGGCAGGCGCGAAACCGACGTCCCGACGGCGCCCACCTGCCCCAGCCCGCTCACCAGCACCAGCAGGGCGATGGCCGGGGTAAGCCAGCGGGCGCCCAACACGGCCGCGGCCGCGCCTCCCGCTTCCGCGTAGCCGTTCATCTCGCTGATGTGCTCCGGCCGGAGGAGCGCCAGCATGGCTGCCGTAATGCTCGCGTAGAAGACGGTCGCGAAACCTGAGGCTAGCCAACCGGCGCGCGGCAGGGTGCGCGCAGGGTCGTGGATCTCGGCGCCCATCAGGCCGGCCATTTCCAGGCCGGACATCCCGTAAGCGATGGTCGACCAGAAGCTCACGGTTTCCCAATTCCAGTGCGGCATCAGGCGCATGGGCGTCGCCAGCCCGCGCTTCGCGCAAACCAGCGCGGCGGCCACCGCCAGCAATCCGCCCAGCAGCCATGTGGCGGCGGCGCCCGCATTCTCCGTCCACTTGCCGATTTTCATGCCGACGATATTGGTCCCGAGCGCGATCCAGATCGCGGCCATCNNACTTGGCGCCCAGGGCGACCCAGATGGCCGCGAGCGCCGCCCCCACCAGGAAGAAACGGTCGCCCGCGAGCCGCGCGGCCGATGGGCCCAGCGTGGAAAACCCGACGCCCATATAGAACGTAGCGGCGCTCGGCAGCCACACGGCCATGGCCATCCAGTAGACCCAGAAGCACAGAAAGCCGTGCCACGGCCCGAAATCGCCGCGCGTCCAGAGGTACATCCCGCCGGCCCCCGGATATTTCACGATGAGGGCCGCCACCGCGACGGCCAGGGGCGCCACGAAGAACACCGCCGCCAGCAGCCAAAACGTGATGGACCCAGGTCCGGCGTGCGCCGCCGCGGGAACCCAGCGCGTGGCGACAATGCAGGCGATGGCGAAGAGGGTTGTGTCCCTCAAGCCCATCTCGCGCCGCAGCGCCGGGGCGGTTTCGGTGGCAATCGGGTCGGCCATCTGAATCTGGCTATTCTATTCCGAACAGGCCCCGCAGGTAAAGAGAGAAATTTCGAACTCCGCCGGCCGGCGCGGCGTTAATAGCAAATAGGACGTCGAGAGGTTTATAACATGCGCAACCGGATCGTACATTTATCGCGAAGGCTGATGCGTTCTCCCATGTTCACGGCGGTTGCGGTGCTCACGATCGCCATCGGCGTGGGCGCGAACACTGCCATTTTCAGCGTGATCGACTGCGTTCTTTTCAAGGCACTGCCGTATAACGATCCGGGGAAGCTGGTGAGCATCTGGCAATCCGCGCCCGGGCTCAACATCAAGGACTTGAATTTGTCGCCCTCCGACTACTTCACCTTTCGGGAAGAGAACCAGGTTTTCCAGGAATTCGGCGTCTGGCAAAGCGGCACGGCTAGCATTACGGGCCTGGCGGCGCCGGAACGGGTGCAGAGCCTCACGGTCACGCGGGGCACGCTCGCTGCGTTGGGAGTGCAGCCGGCTTTAGGGCGTTGGTTCACCGCCAAGGACGATAGCCCGGGCAGTCCGGAGACAGCCGTCCTGACGCATGGGTACTGGCAGCGCAGATTCGGCGGCAGCGCGGCCGCCATCGGGCGCAGGATCGTAGTAGACGGGAAGGCCATAGAGATTGTCGGCGTGATGCCGCAAAGCTTCCGCTTCCTCGACGAGAAGCCCGACCTGATCTTGCCGTACCAGTTCAATCGCAGCCAGGTGACACTCGGGAACTTCGGTTTTCACGGGGTCGCCCGGCTCAAGCCCGGAGTCGCGCTGGCGCGGGCGAACGCGGATGTGGTGCGCATGATTCCGATTGTCAATGCCAAGTTTCCTCCGCCGCCCGGGGTCAGCGCCAAGCTGTTCGCGGAGCTGCGGTTTCTGCCCAGCGTGCGGCCGTTGAAGCAGGATGTGGTGGGCGATTTGGGAAAAGTGCTGTGGGTGCTGATGGCGAGCATCGGCGCCGTGCTGCTGATCGCGTGCGCGAACGTCGCCAACCTGATGCTGGTCCGGGCCGAAGGGCGGCGGCAGGAACTCGCCGTTCGCGCGGCCCTGGGCGCGGGATCGGGATCCATCGCGGGCGAACTCATCGCGGAGAGCGTTCTTCTGGGCGTGTTGGGGGGAGTGGCGGGATTGGGCCTGGCGTATGGCGCGCTTCGGTTGCTGGTGAGCATCGCGCCGGCGAGTCTGCCCCGCGTCGATAGCATCAGTCTCGGTCCGATGGGCGTACTGTTCACGCTGGCCGTCTCGCTGACCGCCGGCGTCCTGCTCGGACTCATACCGGCAGTCAAGCACGCTGCCCCGGACATTACGGCCGCGCTCCGCGCCGGAGGGCGAACGTTAAGCCAGAGCAGAGAGGCGCATCGGACGCGGAACGCGCTGGTGGTGGCGCAGGTGGCGCTGGCGGTGGTTCTGCTGATTGCCTCCGGCCTGATGATTCGCAGCTTTCAGGCGCTGCGGAACGTGCATCCCGGCTTTAGCGCGCCGCGTGAGATCCAGACCCTGAGCGTATCCATCCCGGAAGCCCAGGTGAAGGAGCCGGAGCGCGTGGTGCGCATGTTCCAGGAGATTCAGGGGAAACTTGCCGCCATCCCCGGGGTGGCCTCCGCGGCCTTCGCCAGCTCCATCCCGACCGATCCAGTCGATGCGTTCGACCCGGTCTACGCGGAGGGCCGGAGCTACAAGGAAGGCGAACTCGCTCCGCTACGCAGGTTTAAGTTCGTGGCGCCGGGCTTTTTCCAGACAATGGGAACCCGGCTGGTGGCGGGTCGCGACTTCACGTGGACGGACCTCTATGACCGGCGGCTGGTGGCGCTGGTTTCGGAGAACCTGGCGCGAGAGATGTGGCGCACGCCATCGGCGGCGATCGGCAAGCGCATCAAGACGGGCCCGGCGGACCCCTGGCGCGAGATCGTCGGCGTGACGGAGGACGTGCGCCTCGATGGCTCCGACCGACAAGCGCCGCCAACGACGTATTGGCCGGCTCTCATGGGCAACTTTTGGGGCAACGCCACGTTCGTTCGGCGCGAAGCGGTTTTCACGATCCGCACCAGCCGGGCCGGCTCGGAGAGCTTCCTTAAGGAAGTGCGGCAAGCCGTGTGGTCGGTCGATAGCGACCTGCCGCTGGCCCGCGTCAGCACCATGGAGGAGGTATACCGCGGTTCCATGGCGCGCAGCTCGTTCGCGCTCGTGATGCTGGCCATCGCGGGCGGCATGGCGCTCCTGCTGGGCATCCTGGGGATCTATGGCGTCATCTCCTATTCGGTCTCGCAACGGACACGGGAGATCGGCATTCGGATCGCGCTCGGCGCGGAGCCGAAGACGCTGCAGGCCATGGTGGTCCGGCAGGGGCTGGGGCTCGCGTTGGTGGGCGTGGCGCTTGGACTGGGGTGTGCGGCGGCGGCCACCAGACTGATGTCTTCGCTACTTTTTGGAATCGGCCCGGTCGATCCGCTCACCTATTGCGCCGTAGCGGCCGGATTGCTGGCGGCTGCCGCGGCCGCCAGCTATGCGCCGGCCCACAGGGCGTCGGGCGTGGACCCGAACGAGGCGTTGCGCGCCGAGTAGGCTGGAGACTTCTACCGGTCTCGTAGTGTCGGAGCTGAGTAGAAATGTCCTATTTGGGCGCTACGCGCGGGCTGCTTGTCCGCGGTACGCCGGCAAGAAGATTTCGTCTACGAAAGTTTC
>PLGA01000262.1:10635-13678 GCA_003139735.1 Bryobacterales bacterium
TTCAACTGCGCCGCGGGTACGAGGTTATATACAAGGTCACCCTTGCCGACCGCCGCGCCCACGATCTTCGCAACTTCCGCATAGGTGACGTCGCGAGGCCCTTGTAGTTCGTGCGTGCTCTTTCGGACGAAATCCAATTTCAATAGGGCTTCGGCTGCGAAGGCGCCGATATCGCGCGTTGCGATCATTGGTAAGGGCAAGCCCTCTTTGAAGGGGCCGGCCATAATTCCCATCGCCTTAATCACGCCGGCCTGGGGCAGAAGGTTCTCCATGAAGTAGCCGGCTCGCAGGAAGAGGGCATTCAAGCCGGAAACTCCTTCTAGTTTCTTTTCAAAACTGTGCAGCCCGGCGACGGGACCCGTTCCATGCGATTTGTCCGCGCCGACGCTGCTCAGAACGACGGCATACTCTAACCCGTTCTTCTCGATCGCCGAGCGCAAGGCATCGCTCACGGCCTCTTCGTAGGCGCTAACGTCCTGGGCAGCGATATTAGGAGGGATCATCGCGTAGACTGCCTTGGCACCGGCAAACGCGCTCGTGAGAGCGCCGGCATCGGTCGCATCGGCTATGAATAATTTGGCGCCCCTCTGCGTAAATCGTTCCAGCCGCTTCGGGTCGCGCCCCACCACACGTACCTTCTGTCCCTCTGCCAGCAACCTCTCTGCGACCACGCTTCCAGTGTTCCCCGTGGCTCCTGTAATCACGTACATGGTTTCCTCCTCGCCGGTGAACTACGGCAAACTTCTACTTCTTTGACGATGCCTGTCCGGCTTCCGTGGATTCAGGTACTACCGGTCCATCACCGCCGCCGCGACCATCTCCAGCGTGCGCCGTACGCCGGTATCCACGTCGATGGGAGGGTCGTGGAACTGGTCGCCCTGATGGGGCTGCCATTGATCGCGGCTGCCGTCGTAACCTGTGTTCTGGGGCAATCCTGGAGCCGTCCATGCGTATTGGCGCTCATTGCCGGCGATTTTCCAGACGACCATGTCGAGCGAGGGCACGATGTAGATTCCAAACCCGCCGGCGCCGGACTTAAAGAACGCGTCGCGCGGCGCGGCCAACTGCCCGTCGGCGTTCACCGTGAATTGAAGACTATAGGGAGCATGCGGATCGTACGGCGAGGGCTTGGAGCAGAGTTCCACGTATCCCGCAGGGATCAGTTGCCGGCCTTGCCAGTTTCCCTGGTGCAGCAGCAGGTAGGCGAACCGCAGCATATCGGTGGCTCTCACCGCGATGCCGCCCGCGCCCGGCGTATTGGCGGAAGGCGCGGCGCCGTTGGCGGGCGGCGGATAGCCCCAGGGTCCGAACCCCATCGGCCCCGCGAGCTTCTCGCGGATGTAGTCCTCCATTGTTCTTCCCGTAATCTTATGCACAAGGATCGATAAAACGTGCGCGCCGAGGTTGGAGTAGTAGTATCCGCCGCCGGGATCGGTCCACAGCGGCGCGCGCATGGCTTGAACGTCGCTTCCCATGCCACGGCCCCCGCCGGGTGACGCAGCGACTTTGACATCCTCGCCTTTCACGAATCCCGTGCCGCCGCCGCCATCCTGCATGCCGGACGTCATCGCCAGCAACTGCCCCAGTTTGATTTCCGCCTTGCGAGGGTCGCTCAGCGGAAAGGCATCGGGCAGGAATTTCCCGGTGAACACCTTCGTCTCCAGGCCGTCCGGCAACTGACCTTTAAACTCATTGAGCATGATGCCGCAGGAAGCGCTGGTGAAGGTCTTGCCGACCGAGGCGGCGCTGGGGGTGGAGTCGCGCCAGCACTTGCCGTAATACTTCTCATAGACCAGCCACCCGTGACGGACCACCAGCAGGCCGCCATGCTGGCTGGTGCGCTGCGCGTAGTTGAAAGCCTGATCCAGGCGTTTGACGTCGATGCCGGCGATCTTCCGGACTTGAGCCGGGTCTTTCAACGTCCGCCAGCCGCCCGCGGCGTCGGGGGGCGGGTAATAGACAGGACTGGCCGCTATCGCATTCGCCGCGCAGAAGGCCGCGAACAGGACGGCGGACACGTAACGGGAAATTGCCATGTGGTCCGTTCCTCCAATTCCCCAGGGTACGCGCTTTCCCGCCTGTCCGAAAGTTACTGCATATGTGATCAAGGTGTGCTAGGATAGTACTGTAGGTACTATAGATACTAGAACGTAACCGTAAAGGTGCGCTGAGATGAACCAGACCGCTTTGGCATGCATCAGTTACTCATGGGTAAAGGCAGAATTGCGCAGAATCCGTTCGCGCGCTAGCGGGCTAGAGGGCATATTCCGATGCTACTAACTGCCTTGTTAACAGCCAGATGCTCAAGAATTCCGGGTGAGGCAGAAATGCGCCGCAAGTGCGTCCGTGGTTGCGCTCCGGGCCAGCGGAACGGTCCATTCCTGAGCTGGCGGAATAGAAAAAAGCACATTACAGAACCAATAGCACTGGTATCCAGGATTCGGGCGGTCTACAATTCACAAAGCGAGTAAAATGATTTGCCAAGCACAGGTTCCTCTATTATGATTCGACTGGCTCTCTACTCACAGGACCCAAAGCTGCTGCCGCTGCTCAGGTCTGCTTTGGCGACCCGCTTCAACGTGAAACTAGAAACCTCCAGGGAGCAGATCAAGCAGATCGCGGCGCGGGGAGAGGTGGAAGTGCTGATCCTCGATTTCGACGGCAACTACTCTTCCTTCGAAGAGCAGACTGCGTTTCTGGCCGACGTGGCGGACGCCCATGTTCCGATCGTGGTGATGACGGACGATCTGCGGCGGTCGACGACCACCGAGTTTCTGCTGCGCGGGGCCTACGACTGCGTGGGCAAGCCGCCATCGCTGCTTGAGCTCGAGGTGGTGGTACGGCGGGCCCACGAGCGCGCATTGATGGAGCGGGAACTGGAGCAGATGCGGCGGGTGGAGGCGGAGCGACACTGCGATCAGTTGATCGGAACCAGCGGGCGCTCGCAAGTGGTCTACGACCTGGTTCGGCGCGTGGCCAGCCTAAGCGCGACCGTGCTGATAACAGGCGAGAGCGGAACGGGCAAGGAACTGGTGGCCCGCGC
>PLGA01000262.1:13726-13944 GCA_003139735.1 Bryobacterales bacterium
ACCTTGTTCCTGGACGAGATTGGGGAGCTTAGCCTGAACACGCAGGTGAAGTTGCTGCGCGTCTTACAGGAAAAGGAGTTCTGCAGGCTGGGCAGCAGCAAGCGCACCCCGCTGCAAGCCCGCGTGGTGCTGGCAACGCATCAGGACCTGCGCGGCATGGTAGCGGCCGGGACGTTCCGGCACGACCTGTTCTTCCGGGTGAACGTGATGCAGATCCA
>PLGA01000262.1:14000-29081 GCA_003139735.1 Bryobacterales bacterium
GTGCGCGAGCTGGAGAACCTGATTCAAGGCGCGGTCATCTTAACCGATGGCGACACCATCGCGCGCAGCGACCTGCCCACGCATCTGCAAGTGGAGAAGGAAGCGCGGGAGTGCCTGGCGGAGACGTTTGACGACTTGCTGCGGCAGTTCAAAGTGGATCTTGCCAACCGCGCGGTAGCGGAGTGCGATGGCAATAAGACGCTGGCGGCGAGAAAGCTGAGCGTCTCCAGAGCCTATCTGCACCGGCTGATCCGCATGGCTCCCGATTCCGTGCAAGGCGCCGCCTGAGGCTNNCAAGGGCAGCGGGCACCCCGACGCGGAGTAAGAACTCCCGACTAACAACCGAACGGCTGTAAATCTTCTCTGCGCCTCCGCGTCTCTGCGTCAAGAGAGGCTTACATACGGATCGGGGGCCTTGCGTATGCCAGGACACGGCGCTAACATTTGGCTTCGCGATCCGCAAGCGAATCGACCATCAGGAAGGAACGGCCTATGCATCGACCCGGCAAGCTGTGGATGATTTTGGGAATCTTGTCTGTGGTTCCCGGAGCGGCCTTCGCCCAAGGCGAGCCGCAGGATTTCAATCGTGACTGGCGCTTCACCAAGGGCGACCAACCCGACGCGGTAAAGCAGTTGAGCTTCGACGACTCGGCGTGGCAGGCTGTACGGCTGCCGCACGATTGGGCAATCTTCGGTCCGTTTGACGCCAACCTCCCCGGCGGCACGGGAAAACTGCCGTGGCAGGGGGTGGGTTGGTACCGCAAGACATTCACGCCGAGCGGCGCCGCCGGACAGCGCGTGTACTTCGATTTCGATGGCGTGATGGCGTCTCCCAAGGTGTACGTCAACGGCCAGCTCGCCGGCGAGTGGAACTACGGGTACGCCTCCTTCCGCGTGGATGCGACGCAATACATACGGTTCGGCGAGCGAAACATCATCGCGGTGCAGGCGGACACGCGGCATCACCAATCGCGCTGGTATCCCGGAGCGGGCATCTATCGCAAGGTCACCATGACGGTCACGGGTCCCGTACACATCTCGCATTGGGGCACGTATGTGACGACGCCCGCGGTCAGCGATCTGCGCGCCACGGTGCGCGTCGAAACTTCGGTGGACAACCACCAGTCCGCGAATCGGGATGTCACCGTCGAGGTTTCGGTGCTCGATCCCACGGGCAAACAGGTTGCGACCGGATCGAAGAACGGCGTGGCGCCGGGCAACGGATCGGCGGTGGTGGACCAGGTGTTGCTGGTTGCGAGTCCGCAGCGATGGGACTTCGCGAAGCCGAATCTCTATACGGCGGTGGTGACGCTGCGCGGCGGCGGCGCATCGCTCGATAAAGACACCGAGACCTTCGGCATTCGCACGTTCCAGTTCACGGCGAACGACGGCTTCTTCCTTAATGGCAAGCACGCGCAGCTCCACGGCGTGTGCCTGCATTCGGATTTGGGCGCGCTGGGAATGGCCTACAACGTCCGCGCCATGCAGCGGGAACTGGAAATCATGAAGGATATGGGGGTCAACGCCATCCGCACCAGCCACAACCCGCCGGCCCCGGAGACGCTGGCGCTGTGCGACCGCATGGGCATCTTCGTTTGGGACGAAGCCTTCGATAAGTGGAACGCCACGGGCGACAATCCGGACGGAGCGGCGGGCGTGATGCCGAACGCGGAGAAGCAACTGACCAACCTGGTACAGCGCGACCGCAACCACCCCAGCGTTTTCGTGTGGTCGGAAGGCAACGAGATCGGGACCTCGGTCGATGAAGTCAGCGATGGCATGTCGTTCGGCCGCTTGTGGGCGATGCGCGAGATCATCCGGAAACAGGACGACACGCGCGCCGTCGGCATGGCCTGCCACACGCCCAATACGGTCGCCTTCGCGGTTTACGATCCACTCGATTTGACCGGTTGGAACTATGGCCACCGTTACGATAACTACCGCGCAATGTACCCCGAGAAGCCCATCCTCTACAGCGAATCGGCGTCGGCCACCAGCACGCGTGGTTACTACGCGTTTCCGTTGCCGATTTCGAAGACGGGTTTCCCCGCGGGCGCCAGCTATGTGAACTCCTACGATCTCATCGCGGCGGGTTATTCCGACGTTGCGGACGCGGAGTTTAACCTGCTCGAGAAGGATAAGTTCGTGGGCGGCGAATTCGTGTGGACCGGGTTCGACTATCTGGGCGAACCGTCTCCGAATGGGCGGGATGCGCGCAGCTCCTATTACGGGATCGTGGATCTGGCGGGCATTCCGAAGGACCGCTTCTATCTGTATCGCAGCTACTGGCGGCCGGACGAGAACACGATCCACATTTTGCCGCACTGGAATTGGCCCGACCGGGTGGGGAAGAACGTGCCTGTGTTCGTGTACACCAATGGCGATTCGGCGGAGTTGTTCCTCAACGGGAAATCGCTCGGACGGCGAACCAAGGGCGTTGTGCCGCCCAAGGCGAAGAATGCCGCGCAGGGAAAGACTGCGACCGCCAGCTCGGGCGCCAACGCGCGGCTGGCAATCGACGGCGACGATGCGACGGAGTGGCTGGCGCAAGCGCCGGGCCCCAACTCATGGCTGCAAGTGGATCTTGGCGCGGTGCAGCCGGTCCAGCAGATCGACCTGACGCTGGGATCTACCGCGAGCGGGGCCGGATATCTGGTCAAGCTTTCAAGTGACGGCGCGAACTGGACCACGGCGGCAACGGTGGAGGTTCGGGCGCCCTTCGCAGGCAGGGGCGGCAGGGGCGGAGCAGGCGCGCCCGGGGCGCCCGGCGCGGCAGCAGCGGGCGGCAGGGGCGGAGCAGGGGCGCCCGGGGCGCCCGGCGGAGCGGGCGGCAGAGGCGGGCCCGTAGCGGGCACCCCCGGCGCACCCGGCGCACCGGGCGCGGCGGCCGGCGGCAGGGGCGGGGCAGGCGCAGGCGGCGGAATGGGCGGGGGCGCCTCGGCATCCGCCATTGAAACCGATGCGCGCGCGCGGTACGTCCGGATCGAGTTCACCGCGTTGACGGACAACACGGCGGCGGCGTCCATTCGCGAGTTGAGCGTGTACGGGGCGCGTTATGTGCCCGATTACTACGATGTCACCTACAAGTACAGGCTTCGTTGGGATGACGTGGTCTATGAGCCGGGTGAGCTGAAGGCGGTCGCTTACAAGGGCGGCGCGAAGATTGGGGAACAGTCGATGCGCACGGCGGGAGCGCCGGCCTCGATTCGTCTTACGCCGGACCGGACCACGCTGGCGGCCACGGGCGAGGACCTATCCTACATCCTGGTGGAGGCGCTTGATGCCCAGGGGAACCCCAATCCGCTGGCGGACAACCTGGTGCAGTTCGATGTGCAAGGCCCGGGCGAGATCGCTGGAATCGACAACGGCGACGAGCTTTCGCTCGCGTCTTTCCAGGACAGCCAGCACAAGCTTTTCTACGGGAAAGCGATGCTGATTATCCGGACCAAGGAAGGGCAGATGGGCAGTATCCGTATCACTGCCCGATCACAGGGATTGACCGCGGGAACCGCGGCGCTGACGGCCGGGCACTAGCCACCGCCGGCGCGGGCCGGGCGTCGCATCCCGGCGTTTCCGACTGATGAAGGAGCATGGAAATGAAAGTCGCTGGGATTCTGCTTCTCGCTTTCTTGCTGGCCGGTTGTTCCAACGCGCCCGCGCCCGTGGCGGAGCCGCACGGCGTGGGGAGCATCGTTCGCCTGGATCCGGCGTTCGATTCGATCGTACCCAAGGACGCGATTATTGAAAAGGTCGGCGGCGGATTTCAGTTTGCGGAAGGACCGCTGTGGCGGCCGGCTGAGGGCGTCCTGTGGTTTAGCGACGTGGTCGGAAACGTGCTTCGCTCCATCACGCCGTCCGGACAGGTTCAGGTCCTGATCCAGAATGCCGGCGGGCAATCTTCCGCGCCCGCGGGGTCTTTCATCGGATCGAACGGCATGATCGCCGATAAAGACGGATACGTGCTGCTTTGCCAGCACACCAATCGCCGCATTATGCGGGTGGCCAAGGACCTTAGCATGACGCCCTACCTGGAGAAGTATCAGGGCAAGCGCTTCAACAGCCCCAACGACCTGGTGTATAAGTCGGATGGCGCGCTCTACTTCACGGACCCGCCGTACGGGCTGGTGAAGCAGGATGACGACCCCGCCAAGGAATTGAAGTTCAACGGCGTCTACCGTTATGCCGGCGGCAAATTGACGGTTGTGGTCAAGGACTTGACGCGGCCCAACGGGCTGGCGTTCTCGCCCGACGAGAAGACGTTCTACGTGGCCAATTCCGAACCCCAACGCGCCTGGATGCGATACGACGTGGCGGCGGACGGCACGGTCTCGGGCGGCAAGGTGTTCTTCGATGTGACCGCCGAAAGGGAAGCGGGCAATCCCGACGGCATGAAGGTGGACGTGCAGGGCAACGTTTACGGCGCCGGTCCGGGCGGCGTGTGGGTATTCTCGCCGGACGGCAAACACCTGGGCACCATCAAGCCGCCCGAGATCCCGGCCAACTGCAACTGGGCCGAGGACGGCCGGACGCTTTACATTACGGCCCGCACCGGCGTGTACCGCATCAAGCTGGCGGTGGCGGGCGTGAAGCCGCTTTACCAATAGCGCGAGGAGGAGGAACGATGCAACGACGGTCGTACTTGAAGACAATGCTGGCCGCCACGGCGGGGCTGGGCGCCGCCCAAACGCCCAAGAAACAGGCGCAGAACCCGGTGGTGCTGCACGTGGATCTTTCGGTCGATCCGGCCAAGGAAACGGAGATGCTGCACAACTTCCACACCATCTTCAAACCCGCGGCGGAGAAGTTTCCAGGTTATATCGATGTGAAGATGTGCAAGCTGCGGTCGGCCCTGCAGGGCGCGGCGCCCAGCGGGGTCAATTACCGCTTCCAATTGACGTACCAAAGCGAGGAGCTGCGCCAGAAATGGGTGGCTTCCGAGACGCACCAGAAGGCGTGGCCGACGATAGAGAACACGCTGAAATCCAAGAACTACGTCGTGCTGCTGTTCGATTCGGTGTAGGGCGGGCCTCCTGGCCTGCCTTCCGGGCGAAAGTGAACGGGATCAAGAAGACAGACCAGGAGGTCCGTCCTACTGGCGGCCCCTTCCGCCAAGCACGGTCTCGAGAACGCCCTTCTGGCTGGCGATGCCGATGATCATGAATTCCAGGTCATGCGAACTGTTGTTCTTGAACGAGTGCGCTTCGCTCAACAGGACCGGCACCGCGTCACCCTTGTGGATGTCGGCCGTTTCCCCATTCACCTGGGCCTGGCCATCGCCGTTCAGAACGAAGTAAACCTCTTCGATCCCGGGATGCCGGTGCGCGCCTTCGGAAGCGCCTGGGGGAAGCAGCAGGTGATCCATGTAGGACCAGTTGGTGAGAAACACGCTGGGGTCGAGCGCCCGGCGATACTGCGCCGTGCCTTCTCCGCCGTGGTAGCCCGGCACGGCGCGCAGCAGCGCCTTATCCAAACGCATGGTCATGAACACGGGGATAGGGTCCTTGAAGACGTTGAGGCGCGCATCCCCCAGGTTGAAGGCGTCGTACATGCCCTTGACCGCCGTCACGTTGATGTTCATGAATTCCACGGGGTGGTCGGAGGGATTATAGATGGCGTGCGAGTGCCCCATGCGGCACGGCGCGCCGACGGTTCCCTTCAACACGGAGGTTCGTCCGTCGATGGTGAACTCCGCCTCTCCGTCGAAGACGACGAACATCTCCTCGCACTGGTTGTGGAAGTGATGGCCGACGCCGCCGCCGGGCATGATCTGGCAGCGATGGATGAAGTCCAGGTTGGTAGTCAGGGCATTGCCGGGCATGAGGACTTCGCAGGCCATATCGCCCGCGCTGTCATGCGACCGGCTGCGGGTGTATTTGCTGGGATCGGTATGGCCGATCCGCTGCGCCAACGGATCCCGAGCCAACAGAGGCAGCGCCAGAGTGGTCAGGAGAATCAGAGTCTTTTTCATGGTTCCATCACCTATACCGCTCCACAATGGTAAATCGTAACGCGGAGCGAATCAACCGGAAGATTGCAAGACAAAGCTTGACGCGGAGACGCGGAGACGCGGAGATCATCGTGACCTAAGGACTCCACCAGCGAATCGCCTTCGCCCCGAGCTTTTTCTTCCCATGTGGAACTCCGCGTCTCCGCGTCTCCGCGTCAGGTTTTGGGCGGATTGCCCTGCGCCACCCCCGCCGCAAGTACGCTAGACTAATCGGTATCCTAGGCGGAGATCCTTGAAGCAGCTTGTCTTTCCGGGCATCATAGCGATTGTCTTTACAGCTCTGGCGGCGTCCCCCGAACAGGGGCAGCTCGACGGCAGTCCCACGTTGTTCGCGGTAATGGCCGCGATCAACGCGGCCGGGTATTCGGCCGAGCTTTCTTCGCCCAACAACAGCCCGTTGCGGGACCAAGTCCGTTCGGAAATCCTCAGGAAGAATCCGCCCAGCCTGACGGAGTTGAAACAGTTCTTCGAGAGCCATCGCAAGCGGGGAGCGGGCGCGGACACCGCCGAGCTGAGCCAGTACATTTCTTACGCGCTCACCGTGGAGGGACCGCCGGATTTCAAGTTCAAGAAGCGCGACGTGGATATCCCGCCGGACGTGGTTCCGCTCAAGAGCCTCTCGCCGCTGCTCGCGCAGTTCTACAAGGAAGCCGGCATCGAAGAGATGTGGGCGCTCGCTCAGCCGGCCTACGACCGGGAGATCGACCGCGTGCACAGTCCCATCGCCGACGCGGTGTTCCACGTGAACGCATATTTGCGGTACGTGGCCTCCGGGATCAACCGCAGGCACTTTCAGATTTTCGTCGAGCCGCTGGCGGCGCCCAATCAGGTCCAGGCGCGCAGCTATGGGTACGAGTTCACGGTGGTGGTCACGCCCGCGCCCGAGCCACGGGCCTTCGACATCCGCCACGAATATCTGCATTACCTGCTGGATCCGCTTTCGACGGCACAGCAGGAGGTTCTGGACCGCAAGAAGATCCTGAACCAGCAGGCGGTGCGCGCCCCGGCGCTCGACCAGCCCTTCAAGGACGATTTTCTTCTGCTGACCACCGAGTGCCTGATCAAGGCCATCGAGGCCCGCATGGATGGCAAGCCCGAGCGCATTGAGCGGGACATGCGGCAAGGTTACATTCTGACTCCGTATTTCGCGGAAGCCTTGACGGCCTACGAGAAGCAGGATCAGCCGATGAAGGACTATTACCCGGATATGGTGATGGCCATCGACTTACAGAAGGAAGAGACGCGGCTTGACAAGATAGAGTTCGATAAGCAGGCCGCGTCGCCGGCGGCGGTGCAGGCCGCGGCGCCGCCTCCGCCCGCTCCTTTGACCGGAGCCGCGAAGGCGCTCGACGACGCCGAACAGATGTGGGAGGCGCGCGCCCAGGGCGCGGCAACCGTCGAGAACGCGAGGAAGCTGTATCTGGATGTTTTGGCTCAGCCCGGCGCGCCTTCGCAGCACGCCGCCGCGTATTACGGCATGGCGCGCATCGCGGCCATTCAAAAGGACCCCGAAACAGCCGAACAATTATTTCAGAAGACGCTGGAATTGCAGCCCGAGCCGCAGGTGAAGGCTTGGGCGCTAGTGTATCTTGGCAGGTTGTCCCTGGCCGCGGAGGACAGCGACCAGGCAGTCAAATATTTTCAAGAAGCTCTGAAAGTGGATGGGGCGTCCGAAGCGGCGCGCAAGGCGGCCACGGAAGGCCTGCAGACTAATTCAAGGCAGTAACGCAAAAATCGAAGGAGTTCCTTAAGATGAAACGAACGATTCTCACCGGCATCCTGGCGCTGGCGGCCGGGCTTGGCATGCTCCTCATGGCGCAGCAGCCGTATGCGCCAGCGCCAGCCGCCCCGGCCGGTAAGGCCTCCCAAACGGGGCAGGCTGCCCCGGCGGGACAGGCAGCCCCGGCGGGACAGGCCGCCGCCCCAGCCACGAAGGCCGGACCGCATCCTAAGTCGGCCGCGGAACAGGCCGCGCTGCAGACCCTGGTGGCCGCCCAGAGAGCGGGCGACGCCGACGCAATGATCAAGGCCGCCGAGGATTTGCTGACGAAGTTCGCCGACACCGATTACAAGGAAACCGTACTGACCTTGGAGGCCATGGCCTACGACAAGAAGGCTGCCGGTGGCGCCGCGGCGGACGTCACCAATGAACAGGTCGCCTGGGGCCGCGTGATGGAAGTGAATCCCCAGAACATTGCGGCGAACCTGCAGTTGGGCGACATCCTGGCAAAGCAAACCAAGGACAAGGACCTGGATCGGGACGAGCAGCTTGCCAAGGCCGAGAAGTACCTGAATGGCGCCATCGCCGGCATCAAGACCCAAGAAGCGAATCCGGCGATGACCCCTCAGAATCTAGCCTCAATGAAGCTGAACGAATCGGAGGCTCACCACGGATTAGCGCTGGTCGCGCACACGCGCGCCACGGCGAATACGGACGCCGACCCCAAGAAGTTCGACCCGGCCGTCGCCGAGATGCAGACCGCAGTCGCCGACGACCCGGATCAAGTGGCGTACCAGGCTCAATTGGCCAGGATGCTTCATGAGGCCGGCAAGAATGCCGACTCCCTGGCGCTGTGCGATAAGATCCTGGCTCTGCCCGATCTCAATCCGACCATCAAGACTTTCACGACCACCTTGCGCACCGAGGTCGCCAAGGCAGCCCCGGCCGCAAAGTAATCGTCTGGTCGCATGCGCGCGGAGTTGGCATCTCTCGAAGCGAGGATCGGCTACCGTTTCTCCGATCCGGAGTTGCTGCGCCGCGCGCTGACCCACAGTTCGTTAGCCAACGAAACCCGCGCCGGTCCGGGTTCGCCTTCCGACGACAACGAGCAGCTTGAATTCCTGGGCGACGCCGTTCTGGGGTTCCTGGTTTCGGAGGCCTTGGTGCTTCGCCATCCCGATTTTCGCGAAGGGGAGCTTTCGCGCCTGAAGGCCCACCTGGTCAGCGCGGCCCACCTGCACGGCGTGGCGCGCCGCCTGGATCTGGGCGCCTATCTGGAGTTGGGCCGCAGCGAGGAAATGAGCGGCGGGCGCGCCAAAAAGACTCTGCTGGTGGACGGTCTGGAAGCGGTTATCGCCGCGCTCTATCTGGATGCCGGCCCGGAACCGGTGCGGTGTTTCGTTGCCGCGCACGTGATGGACGCTCCGGTTTCCGCCGGCGCGGAAGTTCCGCCGGCCATCGCCGATTTCAAGAGCGCGCTTCAGGAACTCGCTCAATCCCGCAAGCTGCCGCAGCCGCGCTACACCATCGTAAAAGAGCGGGGGCCGGAACACTCCAAGACGTTCACCGTGGAAGTGCGCGCGGGCAAGGAGTGGACGGGCCAGGCCGAGGGGCGCACCAAGAAAATCGCCGCGCAGAGAGCCGCACGGGAGGTCTACGACCGCTTGTTACGGGAAGCGGCGGAGCCGCCGGGCAATCCGGAGTTGGCAGGGTAAGGGCGCGGCAGGCTCAAAGATTCGTGAACAGGAACTTGCCGCCGCTCGCTGCGACCACGCGCAGGGCATTCGGTCCCGCCAGACGCTCCAGGCGCGGCACGGCGGGACCGGCGGCGAGCAGGTAATACCGGGCGGTGGATTGCCAGCGCCGCTCGAAATCGCGGTCGTCGATAAACACGTCCGTGGGCGCATCCGGCGCGTAGGACCCATACGCCAGGTTATTGACGCGTCCGTTGAGAAGCAGCGCACGCCGGTTGGCGTAGAAGAACCGAGGAAAACGCGTAATACTGGCCGTCCACGATCAGTTCTCCCGGCTGCGCGTGAACCAGCGCCTCCGCCAGCGGTCGCGACGACAGGCAGGGGTCCCATGCCACCAATGCCACGCGCGCCGCATGGAAAAACAGAACCATCATGGCCGTAAGGGCGAGGACGGGCACGCGGGCCGGGTTAGTCCAGCGCCTACAGGCCGCCACGGCGCCGATGGCAAAGGCCAATCCCGCCATGGCGAGCGGCAGCCTCAGGTACGCAAATGCCGGGAGCGTCAGGTCCGTCATGTGTCCCAGCGAGAGCGTGTACGCGTTCGGGTCCTGGCGCAAAGCCGACGCGATGTCTCCCGGCGCCGCCACGCCGCGCACCATCCAGAGAATGGCCGCGATGGCCGCCGCGGCCAGCGTGGATGCCACGGCGACGGCCCTGGTCCCATACTTCAGGAGCGGGCCGCCGCCGGCGATGGCCGATCCCAACAGCAGCGCCATGGCCGGATAGGCCGGCATGGAGTAATACTCCTGGGTGGTGGAGAACGTGAAGAACGCGAGCACGAATCCGCTCCAGCACAGCGCCATCAGGCGCGCCTGGGAAGCGCGGTCCGCCTGTCGATAGCCGAGCTTCAGCGCCGCCGGGAAGTAGAGGCTGAACGGAAACAGCCAGACCAGGTGGAGCAGCCAGAAAGCGAGCCTCGGCACGGTGTTGTAATCGCGCGGGTAGCGCAGGTTCAGGAAGCGCAGGAGGTGCTCGTTGATGAAGTAGAACCACAAGAACCCGTGATAGGAGCCTGGCTCGCTGTGCATCGTAAAGTCGAAGTACGGCGGATTGTGCAACGCGGCTAAGACGTGCCACGGAGCGGCAATCGCGATGAGCAGCAGCATCCCCGGGAACGGCCGCAACCTGGTCCAGGCGGCGCGCCGGAGCTTTCCCGCGAAAAACAGGTAGAGGAGCCCCGCGCCCATGGGGATCAGTGCGCCGATCAATCCCTTTAGGAGCACGCCAATCCCCATGGACGCCCACATCGCGAGCGCCCAGCGCCCGGGCCGCGGTTCCGTATGGTCGGTGGCTCGCAGCAGGCTCCACAGCGCCGCCGTGATTGCGAGTGTGAGCATGGCATCCGGAATCAGCACGCGCGTGAACAGAAACAGCCCCACGCTGGCAGTCAGCGCGATCCCCGAATAGAGGCCCCCGCGCCATCCGAACGCCCACACGCCGAAGCGCGCGGTCAGCCAGCAAAGCGCCACGGCCGCCAGCGCCACAGGAAGGCGCGCCGCCCAGTCGTGGACCCCAAATAGGAAGAACGACGCGGCGATGGTCCAGTATTTTAGAGGGGCCTTTTCCAGGTAAGCGACGCCGTCCAGCCGCGCCGTAACCCAGTCGCCCGATTGCAGCATGGAGCGCGCAATCTGGGCCTGCGCCGCGTCAACATCGTCCATGAGCGAGGGCGGGCTGACGGTGCAGCCCAGAAAGATTGCAGCCGCCACCAGCGCGACCGCTAGCGGGCAGCGAGTGCGCCAGGCGTGTTCCGCCCAACCGCGTCCGGAACGGGGACCTCCACTTTCCACCTCTTCATCCAGAGGAAGAGCGTCAACAGGCCCCATAGATGATATCCGGCATTGGTGCGTCTCTCCATATGATCGCGTATCAGAGACTCGATGGCCGCCCCATCGAAGACCGCCGCGGCCCGCACCGCTTCGGGCGTCAGCGTCTCCATCAACAACCCGCGCAACGGGCCGCGAAACCAATCGTGCGCCGGAATATCGAAACCGGTCTTCCCGCGGTCCAGCACGGCTTGAGGCAGCTTCCCGCGCATGAGCGCCTTCAGAAGGAACTTCTGTTTCCACCCCCGGATTTTCAAGCTGGAGGGCAGGGAAGCCGCGAACTCCACAATGCGGTGGTCGAGAAACGGCGGGCGGACTTCGAGCGAATGCGCCATGCTCATGCGGTCCGTCTTATACAGAACGTCGTCCGGCAGATAGTAATTCTGATCGATGCGCAGGTACCGTTCCACGCCCGGCGCGTCAATCCCCAGCCGCTCCGCCAGCGCCCGCAACCCGCTCCCCTTGGTCCCCGGCCGGAGCCGCCGCAATTGTTCCGGCGAAAACGTCCCGTTCCAGAAAAAATGCGCTTCGTCAGGATCGAGCCAGCTTCCTTCAATCCAGCGCTTCAGCATGTACTCCAGGCCGATTTTCTCGTCGGAGACCGGCATGCACCGGTCCAATGTCCGCAGCAGCAAGCGGCGCAGGGGACTGGGCGTCAGGCGGAAGGGACGCGCCAACTCGTCGGCCAGGTAGGTGGCGTATCCGCCGAACAACTCGTCCGCGCCCTCGCCCGAAAGCGCCACCGTGACGTGACGGCGGCTCATGCGCGAGAGGTACCACACCGGCAGCGCGCCCGCATCCGCGCTGGGCTCGTCCGAGTAGTACGCGAAGTCCTGAATGGCGGACTGCAATTCCACGTCCGGGTTCAGGTCGAACTCATGGTGATCGGTGCCGTAGACCCGCGCCACCTCCCGGAAATACTTGCTTTCGTCGAAGCTGCGCCCGGCGAACGAAACCGAAAACGTCTTCAGCCGTCCCGGACAATGCGCCGCCGCGTAGTGCAGGATGGTGGAGGAATCGAGACCGCCCGAAGCCCATACGCCCAGCGGGACGTCCGAGACCATGTGCTCCCGGACGGAATCGTTCAGCAGGCCGTCCAACTCTTCCTTGGCATCCCCCAGGGAGCGCCGCCGCGGCGGCCCGGCCGGGAACTTCCACCACGCTTCCACCCGCGTACGGCCGCGCCGCCATTCGAGCAGATGCCCCGGCGGAACCTTCCCGATGCCTTGAATCAAGGTCCTTGGGCCGGGCGAGTAGTTGACGGAAAGATAGGTGTCCAGCGCCTCCAGATCGAGCAGCCTGGGGACCTCGGGGTGTTCCAGAATCGCCTTTAACTCGGAGCCGAAGTAGAGGTCGCCGCCGCGCTCGCAATAGTAGAGAGGCTTGATCCCCATACGGTCGCGCGCCAGCACCAGGCGCCCGCTCGATTCGGTCCAGAGCGCCGCCGCGAACATCCCCCGCATGCGCGAAAAGCACTGCGTATCCCATTGGAGAAAGGCGCGCAGCACGGTTTCGGTATCGCAATGGGACCGGAAGCGATGCCCGAGTCCTTCGAGTTCTCTCCGGATTTCCCTGTGGTTGTAGATTTCGCCGTTAAACGCGATGGCCGTATCGCCGTCTTCGGTGACGAACGGTTGATCGCCGCCCGAGAGGTCGATGATCTTCAACCGCACCGCGCAGAGCGTCGCTCCGCGACCTTCGAAGACGCCCTGCTGGTCGGGTCCGCGATGGCGCAAGGCTTCGACGATGCGGCGCGCGACATCCCGGTCGGGCAGTCGGTTGAGCGTTGTAAATCCCGCAATGCCACACATTTGAAGGTGTTATCCCCGGCTGCTTTGCGCTCCCCGCCATACGACAAGCCCGGCCCGTTCCGATGGTTAAAATATAGCATCTAGTGGTCTGCGGCGTTAATTACGGGCATTATCAGTTCGCGGTCGGTGGCCGGGTATGAGCGTGGAGTGAGCTTCCAGCTTGCCACGTCGGCGTCCTCGCCGACGTTCTTCGCGGAAATGCCGGCACGGACGCCGGCATGGCAGGNNGGGGGCCCACAAACCCGGTGGGCACCCCGGCCCGCTCCACGGGTCGCTGGATAATCGTTGATCTGCATGGCGCACTACATTAGTATGATGCAGATGTGCCCCCCAAGCGGCTCTTCCTGATCGATGCGTTCGGGTTCATCTTCCGCGCGTATCACGCCCGCGCCCGCAGCGGCGCGCCTCCCATGCGCACCAGCGCCGGCCTGTCCACCGAGGCGGTTTACATTTTCAATAACATGGTGCGGAAGCTCGCGAAGCAGTACGCCCCCGCGTACATCGCGGCGGTGTTCGAGAGCGGCGAGCCATCGCACCGGCTGGAGGAGTTTCCGGAATACAAAGCCAACCGCGCCGAGACGCCCCCGGACCTGATCGAGCAGATCCCCTACGTGCGCCGGGCCCTGGACGCCATGCGGATTCCGGTGCTCGAATATCCCGGCTTCGAAGCCGACGACGTGATCGGCGCCATCGCGCGCCGCGCGGAAGCC
The DNA here is from genome assembly GCA_003139735.1 of Bryobacterales bacterium. Taxonomy (GTDB): domain Bacteria; phylum Acidobacteriota; class Terriglobia; order Bryobacterales; family Bryobacteraceae; genus BOG-224. The sequence goes on from PLGA01000262.1 coordinate 27,829, forward strand.
GAGGGCTTCGAGGTGGTGGTGGTTTCGAGCGACAAGGACATGCTGCAGCTCGTCGACGAGCGCGTCTCCATGCTCAATCCGGCCAAGGACGACGAATGGTACGACCCGGAAAAGGTCAAGGTCTTCATGGGCGTGCGCCCGGACCAGGTGACCGACCTGCTGGCGCTCAAAGGCGACGCCATCGACAACATTCCGGGCGCGCCGGGCATCGGCGACAAGGGGGCCAGGGACCTGATCGAACGCTTCGGCAGCGTGGAGGCGGCCATCGCGCGCGCGGCGGAAGTGGAGCGCAAGACGTACCGCGAGAGTCTTCAGAACCACGCCGAACAGATCCGCATGAGCAAGCGCCTGGCCACGCTGGTGACGGACATCCCCATCCCGTTCAACGTGGAACAGGTCAGGGCCCAGCCGGCCGATTTGGCCCTGGTGAAGGCGCTCTATAAGGAGCTGGAGTTTCACAGTCTGCTGAAGGAACTCGGCCCCGAGGAAGATGCGCGCGTGCGCGATTACCGGGTGGTGGCGGACGCGGCCGAATTACAGTCCTGGCTCGATGGCGCGGCGGGGGCGCCGGTCGCGGTGGCGATTGCGCAATCCCGCGAAGGCGAGTTCGCCATGGACTCGATCGGCCTCGCGCGCCGGCCCGGAGAGGCGCGCGGCGTCACGGCGGAGAACCTGGCGCATCTGCAGGGCTGGCTGGAAGACGCGGGCGCGGTGAAGATCGCTTGCGACGTAAAATCGGCGCTGCTGGCGCTTGATCGCATGGGCATCGAAGGACGCGGCTTCGAGCATGACGTGATGCTTTACGCCTTCCTGTTGGACGCCGAGCCATCCGGCTGCGCGCTCGAGGAGCAGGCGCGCCGGCGATTCGATCTGAAACTCGGCGCTTCCCCCGAGCAGCATGCCGATATTGCGCTCGAGCTGTTCGAGCAGTTGTCCCCGGCGGTGGACGCGCGCGGTTTGCGCAAGCTGTACTCCGAAATCGAACTGCCGCTGGCGCGNNGACGGCGGAAATCCACGTGCTCGCCGGCAAGCCGTTCAACATCGGGTCGCCGCAACAACTCGGCCGCGTGCTGTTCGAGGATCTGCGCCTGCCCTCGCCCGTGAAGCGCGGCAAGGCCAAGGCTATCTCCACCGCCGCGGACGTCCTTGAGGAGCTGGCCGCCGATCACGAGATTGTCCGCAAGGTGCTTGAATACCGCCAGCTCACGAAACTCAAGGGAACCTACGTGGACGCGCTGCCGGTGCTGATGGAC
>PLGA01000497.1 GCA_003139735.1 Bryobacterales bacterium
GCGCAAGACTATGGAGCGCGTAACGGATGCCAAATCTGGTTAGGGAATTGTCACATTTGGCAATTGGCTAAAGTATTTCGACGAACCCGCATGATTCGCCTCAATTCCAGTAGGCGAGGAAGGCGAACGTGTGCTAGCGTTTGGTTCTATTGCGCACATCGCGCGAGGAGCCGGAAGCCATATGTCGCTAACCAGAAGATCATTTGTTGGAGGAGCAGCGAGTGCACTCGGACTGGCTGCAACGGTACGCAGCGGCTGGACACAAGTAGCATCCCCGGGCTTGAGTATCCCTCCCACCGCTGCGGGCAGGGCATTTGCAAAGGCCGTCGGCGAGAAGATATGGGGCGATCTGCCCCCGCGGCTCGCTGGGGTCAATGCCGACATTCGAGCGCATGGACTGCGCACCATCCCCGGCGTCAATGCCACACTACTCACCGGCTACCCCTACAACGAGTTCTACGATTGGGATCTCTATTTTGAGAATCTGTACCTTTCCTACTACGGCGTTTGGCAGTACTGCTTCACCAACCTGCGGGAGTTTCTCGACCGTGAGCAGCCCGACGGCTATGTGAACCGCAGCCTCATCAAGCAGCGCGATCGCCAGCACTTCAAACCCTTCCTGGCGCAGTTGGTGGTGCTCGGCTGCAAGCAGAATAAGAACGACTATGGGTGGGTAAGCGGAAACTACTACGAGCGCCTGGATAAGTACCTCACAAAGTGGTTTTCCTATGATGGCGACAAGAATGGCCTGCCGGTATGGAACTCAGCGGATGCCGCTGGCACCGACAACCAGTGGAGCCGAGGCGGAGCGCTGTCATCGTTTCAGATTGAGGGCGTGGATCTCGCCTCCTACCTGGTACGCGAGCTGCGCGCAATGGCAGTGATTGCCCAACATCTCGGACTCAGCAGCGACGTCAAGAGCTACAACAGACGCGCCGACAGCCTTATTCAATTGATGAACGCAACCTTCTGGGACGAGACCGACGGAATGTACTACGATCGCAATGAGAAGACTGCCAAGCTCGTACGAGTCAAGTCGGCAACCTGCTTCACCCCATTGTTCGCCGGCGCCGCGACTCCGGCGCGTGCCGGAAGGATGGTGAAGGAGCATCTGCTCAACGAGAAGGAATTCTGGCTCGCCTATCCTGTGGCGAGTTACGCAAAGACCGAGCCGGACTATTATCAGGGCTCGCACAATGAATGCAACTGGCGCGGACCAACCTGGGCCCCCACGAATTACATGATTTTCCAGGGCCTGATGCGATACGGTTTCACCGAGGAAGCGAAGACGCTCTCCGACCGCTTGCTCGAGATGGCCGTCGAGAAGAACCCTGTTTTGCGCGAATACTACGACGCGGAAACCGGCCTGGGACTCGGGCAGACGCGCTTCTGGGGATTTACCGCGCTGTATTACGGAATGCGCCTGGAGTGGCAACTGCGGTACGACGCGTCGAGCCTCGACAAACCTTCCGAAGCCATCATTCCGCAGGAATTGGGTATCCCATTCGGGGTATAGTGTCACCGCGATCTTTTCGCAAGGTCTGGACCTGCCGTAACTGCAGTACGATGAAGCTACAAGTATGCCGGTCATCCTCAAAGACATAGCCCGGGCGTTGAATGTTTCGGTCATAACCGTGTCCAAGGTTATGCGGGATCAGCCGGACGTCGCCGCCGAGACGCGGAAGCGTGTGCTCGCCAAGGCTCAGGAACTTGGCTACCGGCCAAACTTAACGGCCCGCAGCCTGGTCACGGGCAAAAGTTCTCAAGTTGGGGTCATCGTACCCACGCTGCTGCATCCATTCTTCGCCGAGGTTTTGGAAGGCCTTTCGTCCGCCATGAAGCAGGCGGGCTATGCCGTCATGATCTCCTCCTCCATGGAGGATCCCGCTGTCGAAGAGGCCGCCATCGAGCAGCTTCTCGGCCATCGCATGGACGGATTGATCGTTGCCTCCTGCAGCTTCTCTCCGACAAAATTCAAACAACTTAGAGAGCAGGGGATCCCCTTCGTATTGATCGATCGCTTCTTCCCCGGCTTCCGCACCGATTTTGTGGGCGTCGACGATCGCGCCGTCGGTCGAATTGCGACGGAGCATCTGATCGCGATGGGATGCCGGCGCATTGCCCACATTCGCGGGCTTCCATTCACAACCGGCGTCGGCCGTTTCGAAGGCTACCGGCTCGCGCTGGAAAAGCACGGCATGAAGTTCGATCCGGACCTAGTCAGCCCGTACATGAACATAGACGGAAGAGACTGGCAGGAGAGCTTGCTTGCAATGCGGACGTTGCTCGCGGGCAAGCCCCCCGACGGCGTCTTCTGCTACAACGACCCGACCGCCGTCGGCGCCATGAGCGCCATTCTCGCAGCCGGCCTCCGCATCCCCGAAGACATCGCCGTGATCGGCTGCGGCAACGTGCACTACGACGCCTCTTTGCGCGTCCCCTTATCGAGCATCGATCAGCGCAGCGCCGTCATGGGAGAGCAGGCCGCAAAGCTCGCCCTGAGCCTGATCGGCGCGAAGGCGTCGGCCAAGCCCAAGAGCATCATCCTCGAACCAAAGCTGGTGCCCCGCGCCTCCACTGCCAGGCGCCCTTAACCTCTCCGTTTCGTTGCGCGCCGCGACGATTCGTGGGCCTTCGGCCTGCTACGCCGGCGTCCGTGCCGGCGTTCTTCGTGGTTGCGGCTGTGCAGCCCCGTGGGGCAGCTTGCCAAGCTGGAGCCGTTTCTAGCGGTCGTGCGCTAGCCAGCTGAATCAGCCTCAATGCCCGCGCGCGGCGCGGCTCTTCGCTCAAATCGTTGCTTTAATCGCGAACTGTACCGAGCGCGCGGGCAACTGATTGGTGATGCCGGCCAAAGGCCGCCCAAACCCCGGACCCGGAACGGATCCATTCCCGTAGGTCCCGCTGAAGCCAACGAAGTTGGGATGGTTCAACAGGTTGAAAACCTCGATGCGCGGCTCGATCCGCAGATGCTCGTTGACGCGGAACGTCCTCTCCACAAGCGGAGAGATGTCGTACGTTGGAGTCCCGCGGCCTGCATTGCGGCCCACCACGACTCCGTCGATCACCGGCCTGTCCGTGGTGGCGCCCGTGTCTCCGCTGTTGGTCGTGCCAGTCACAATATTGTACGGAAGGCCGGATGCGACAGTCGTAATGCCTCCGATGTGCAGGCCCCATTTGCCCACCCACACCCCGCTCAGCACGAGCCGTTGGCGCTGATCGAAAATAGCGCTCGCTTTCTCGGCTTGCCCGGTGAAGTTGGCGTCGTTCGGGTTCTGGCTGGGGATATCCGGGTCGACGTTGTCAAGCGTGTGCGACCAGGTATAACTGGCGTTCACCACCAGACTGGATCCAATGCTGCCGTGCAGATTCACCTGAAGGGCTTGGTAAGTGGAATAACCGTCGTTGACGTCGCTCTGAATGACGCTGTAAGGCGGCTGCGGATTAGTTGGGGCGGAAGGATTGCAAACCATGCCATTCTGGCTGTACCACCAGATCCAGTAGGGGCGGGTGCAGTTGGCGGCCTGTGGGGTCCGTGTCTGGCCCTGCGCGGTGCGAATGAACGGCGCGGGCGGATCGACATCGAGCGGGCGATTGATGCGCAGCGTGTGCGAGCCGAGGTAATCCGCCCGCATGACCCACCCGTGCGAGATCCGGCGCTCGGCTCCGAAGCTCCACTGCTCGGAGTAGGGATTGAGAAGTTGGCTGGGATAGCCGACCAAGGTGGATGTGGGAAAGAACTGGCCGAGGTAGGCGGCGTCGCCGGGCCGGATATAGAGGCTGCGCAAAGGCGCTTGAGCGCCGGCCGGAAACGCGGGCAGCGGGGCGGCGGCGACGCTCGTAGGAAAGCCAATCTGGCCGGGCGCGGCCGTGTAGTTGAAAACTCCCGTGGGGCCCGTCAGGGCGTAGTTGGCCTCGCTGTTATCGGTGATCTGCGAGTAGTAGATGCCGAAGCCCCCGCGGATCACTGTCTTGCCGTCGCCAAGCACGTTGTATGCGAAACCTGCGCGCGGCGCAAAGCCTTTGTTGAAATCGGTAAACGTCTGGCGTTCGTAGCGCAGCCCCAGGTTCAGTGTCAGNNCCACAGTACATCGTCCACCGTATAATTCGCATTCCCGTAACTCTGTGTATAGGTTTTGACGTTGGCGATGTTGTCCAGATAGGCCGAGCCCTCACAAACCGTGAGACTCAGGGTACAAGTGTTATAAATGAACTGCCCCAGATAGATCGGGCCGCCGAACTCCTTACTATCCCCTCCGGTGTGCGCAAAAATCGCGTCGGCCCCGAAGTTCAAGGTGTGGCGGCCGTGGATGGACGTGAGAGTATCGCTGGTCTCATACTGGCGATTCATCAGCAGCGCCGATTGCGACGTGCCGGTGGTAAATGTTCCGCCCGTCGAAACCGGGACCTGGAATTGGGTTCCATATACCACCGGATCGAACTGGGTGATGGGTGACGCGAGCTGGAATTGCAAGCGGATGCTGTTGACCAGCGACGGGCTCAGGATATCCGTCTCGCCAAGTTCCTCCGAGTAGGTTCGGCGGTAGAAGACGCGATCGACGGTGGGCAGGCTGTTGCCGCCTACGATGCCGTTGGGATTCGTATCGTGGAATGCGTCCACTCCGCTGCGCAGGAAGATGCTGTTGCGGTCGTTCAACTGGCGGTCGAACCGCAAGAAGCCGAGCCANNTCGCCAGACCTCCAGAACCTGGCCGCGCAATTGGTTGCCGCCGCTGCGGGTGACGATGCTGACCGCGCTGCCGGTGCTGCCGCCGAACTCGGCCGAGAAGGAATTCACCAGCACCGTCATCTCCTGAACGGCGGGTAGCGGTACGGTGGTGAAAATGGTCTGGCGGCCCCAACTGTCCGCGCCCGTGCTGCCGTCCACCTCGAACCCCGTCTGGCGGCGTCCGGCCCCGTTGGTCGTGAACAGATTCTGATTCGTGAAGATGTCGCCCTGGTTGATGGCCGGGCGATTGGCGGAATTGAGCAGCGGGAGGTACGTGATCCGGCGGTCCAGCATCGGCGTTTCCTCCAACTGCCGCCCGGCGATCAGGTTGCCAAGTTGCGGCGCGTCGGTGCGAACTTCGTCGGCGACTCCCGTGACCGTAATCTGCGTGCTGCCGGAGGCGACACTAAGCTCAAGATTGATCTCGGCTGTGACGCCGCTCTCGAGCGTAACGCCGGTCAGGTTCGCGGGAGCGAATCCCTCTTTGGAAGCGGTGATGTTGTAGCTGGCGCCGACCGGGAGAGCGCCGATGGTGAAGTCGCCTTGCACGTCGGTCTGCGCCACACGCTTCAGGGAGGTCAGGGTGCTGCCGAAGGTGACGGCGACGCCCGGCACGGCCGCGCGGCTTTGATCGACAATATGCCCGTGAATGCCGGCGGTGTCCGGAGTTTGGCCCAGCAGGGCCGTTGAGAGGAGTCCGAAAAGGACAATTGTCCGGCAGCGCGGCGGGATCGGTTCGAGCTTCATCTCAGGCAGAATCTCCATTCTCTTGTCCAGGTGGGGCGGGCCTCCTGGCGTGCCTTCTTCGGCTTGTCTGTCTTTTCCCTCTCAGTTCGCGCCAGCGGAAGGAGGCAGACCACGAGGTCCGCCCTACGGAGTCACCGGCGGCAGGTTCGCCTGCTTAAGCTGCGCGTTCAGCGCGGCTAGCCCGGTTCCTTTCAGTTCGCTCCACCGGGCGAAGAGTTGTGCCACCTCGTTTCGGCGGGCGGCAATCGCGGATGCCAATTGCGTGGTAGGCGTCACATCGGCGCCCTGAAGTGAGATCATCAGGCTGGTCAGGTTACCCGCGGCATTGCTTAGCGTGAGCGGCCCGGCCGGAGCTCCCCCGCGGCCGCCTCCACCACCGCCTCCGCCTCGGCCGCCTCCGCCGGCGCCTTCAATCGCAACGGCCTTTGCATCGAACGCGGTGATGGCATCGGCCACGGCGCCTTGCGCCCGCCCGCGTACCTGCCCCAACTGCGCGCGCACGGCCCGCACATTCTCAAGCGCCTTCTGGCTCTTGATGACGTCGTCGTACAACGCTTTGGACAGCGTGAACTGCTGTTGCAGTCCCAGGACCGGAGTCGTCACGCGCGGGTCCATCTTGACCCGTAACGGCTGCTGGTAGGTCTTGCCGTTAGCCGTCAGTTTCACGACGTACTGGCCGGGCGCGGCCCAGATCGACGTGATCGACGCCGGGGTGTCGTGTACGATAGCTTGCATTCCATACCCGCCGCCGCGTCCCCCGGTTTGCGCCAGCGGCGTGTAGTGCAGGTCCCAAAGGAAGCGATGCATACCCGCCGCGGCGGAAAGCGGATGCGGTGGCCGCACCCAATAAGTGGGAATCGCGAGCATCGGATCGGGCGGCTCCACCGGGTCTGCGCTGGAGTACCTCCGCACCAACGCGCCGGCGCTGTCCAGAATTTCGAGCGTCACCGGACCCGGCGCCGCCGCTCCCAGGTAGTAGTCGAGAATCGCGCCATCGGGCGGGTTCTTCCCGGCCGGCTCGTCGGGCGGCAGCGGCGTATCGGTGTTCATGTCCCACCGCACGCGGACAGCCGTCTCCGGACGGAACAGGGAGTCGGGACCCGCGGCCGCGCCTTCCATCTGGCGCAGCGGGGTGATGTCGTCGAGAATCCAGAACCCGCGGCCGTGCGTGGCGGCGATCAGATCGTCGTCTTTGATGGCCAGATCCCGCACCGACGACGCCGGCATGTTCAGCCGCAGCGATTGCCAGTGGTCGCCATCGTCGAACGAAACGTAGACCTCCCGTTCGCNNCCGTCCAGGTCTTGCCGCCATCGTGCGTGCGCAAGATATGTGGCCGCATGTCGTCCAGGCGCAGCGTGTTGATAGCCGCATAGGCTGTCAGCGCGTCGAAATGCCCGGCATCGAGGATCGAGACCTTCATCCACGGGCCAAGTTGAGGCGGCGTCACGTCCTTCCAATGCAGGCCGCCGTCCGCCGTCACTTGGATCAGGCCGTCGTCGGTCCCCGCCCAAATGCGGTTCACATCGAGAGGCGATGGGGCGATCGCAAATACCACGCCGCGTTGCGAGGGCTGTGCGGTGGGCGTGTCGCGGTACTTGCCCACGCTGGCGGGGATCTCCCAGGTCTTGCGGGTNNTCCGGGCTGATCTTTTTCCAGCTCTGTCCGCCATCCGCCGTCTTCCAAATCGTGTTGGCGCCGAAGAACAGGACGTGCGGATCGGCCTGCGAGAAAACCAGCGGCGCGGTACGCAGAGTTCGGAAATCGGCGGGCCGTATGGGCGTTGGGGCCACGTTGGCCACCTGGCCTGTACGGCGGTCGTAGCGCGTCAGCTTCCCGCCGAACACCAGGTTGGGGTTGAGCGGATCGGGCACGGCGTAGCCGTATTCCTCCGCCCCCACGGGATGCCATTCGCGGAAGGTAATTCCGCCGTCGTTGCCGCGGCTCNNCTGCGCCGTCGGCTGGTTGTACCAGGAACTCCACGTTTCGCCGCCGTTCACGGTGATGGCCGCGCCTTGATCGGCAACGTCAAGGATGATCTCGGGGTGGTCGGGGTTGATCCAGATGCGTTGATAGTCGTCGCCCCCAGGAGCGCCCCGGATGCCGGTCCAGGTCTTGCCTCCATCCGTGGATTTCCAGGTTACGATGCTCGCGGAGTAGACAATGTCGGGGTTCTTCCCATCGACCGCCGGAACCGGCAGGTCGCCGCCGCCGATGCGCGTGGCGGGGCGCGGATCGGTGGTGGTGCGCGTCCAGTTCGCTCCAGCGTCGTTCGAACGGTAAATCGCGGTCCCTCCGCCCGCCGCCACGTAGGCATAAATCACCCGCGGATTGGAAGGCGCAATCGCCAGATTGGCTTGCGACACTGGGGAGGGAAGGCCAAACACCAGCGGAAGCCAGTTGTTGCCGCCGTCCGTGGATTTGAAAATGCCGCCGCCGTTGCCGCTCCACGCGGCGTTCTCCCAGGGCCCTTGGCGGGATTCCCAAAGCGTTGCATAAACCACCTGTGGATTGGACGGGTCGATGGCCACGTCGTTGCCGCCGGTGTTCTCGTCTTTGTAGAGGACCTTGTCGAAGGTGCGTCCGCCGTCCGTCGAACGGTAAATGCCGCGTTCCGTGTTGGGACCATAGGGATGTCCAAGGACCGCAACGAACAGGCGGTTGGGATCGCGCGGGTCCACAGCGATTTGCGGAATCTGCTGGCCGTCGCGTAGGCCCAGGTGCACCCACGTCTTGCCCGCGTCGGTGGATTTGTAAATGCCGTCGCCGACCGAGAGGTCCGGTCGTTGCAAACCCTCTCCGCTCGCCACGTAGACGATGTTCGGATCCGACGGCGCCACGGCGATCGCGCCGATCGAGCCGGTCGGCTGCTCGTCGAAGATGGGCTGCCAGGTGCGGCCGGCATCGTTGGTCTTCCAAACGCCGCCGTTGCATACGCCCATGTAGAAGACGTTGGGCTGGCTGGGTACGCCGGCTACGGCCTTCGTCCGCCCGCCGCGATACGGCCCGATGGAGCGCCACTGCATTTCGGCGAAAAGCTTGGAATCGTAAGAGGCCGCCAAGGCCGGCGCGGCGAGGAGCGCCAGCGCGAGCAGAGTCCGGTGGATGGTCATTTCACTCTCCTGGTGTTTGGTTACTTGTCATCGTCGTCGAGGGGTCTCGCGTCGGCCGCGCCAACCGGGACGCTGCGCGGATCGGGTTTCACGGTGACCGTCTGGGTGTAGGTCTTGCCGTCCAGTGTGAGGCGAACGGTATAGGGGCCTGGCTGCAGGGCCGTGGGGCCGCCGCGTCCGCCCCCGCCGCCGCCCCCTCCACCGCGTCCGCCGCGCCCACCCGCCGGTGGAGTCGCCGGCGCGGCGGCCTGTGCGCCTGCGGGGGTGCACGCGCCCCTGGCAACCGGAGCAGCCGCGCCACGGCCGCCGCCCCCGCCCGCGCCTCGCCCGGCGGGAGCGCCCAAGGCGAAGAGGTGCATTCCGGACGCAGCCGATGGCGGCGGCGCCGGCTGCATCCAATAGGCTTGAACGTTCAGGGTCTCGGTATCCACAGGGCGCATGGGAGTGTCGCTGGCCGCACAGGCCCGCACGGCTCCCGAGCCGTCCACCAATTCGAGCTTCAAAGGCCCGGTTGCCGCGTCCCGAAGCCAGTAATAGGCCACCACGCCGGCGGGCGGGTTTTGGTTCATCGGCTCCTCGTGCGGCATCGGCGTACCGTTGATGCTGCCCTGCCGTATGGCGAAGGTTTCGCCGGGCTGAAACAGGTAAGCGCTTGAAGTGACAATCTCAGCGCCCCGCGCCGCAATCTGCCGCAGCGCGCTCATCTGGTCGAGCACCCAGAAGCCCCGCCCGTGCGTCGCTACCGCCAGGTCGTCTCCGTGTACCAGGATGTCGCGAACCGAGGTCACCGGCATGTTGTTCTGTAGCGGCTGCCATTGGGCTCCGTCGTTGAAGGACACGTAGACCCGCAGTTCCGTGGCGGCGTACAACAGCCCCTTGGCCTCGGTGTCCTCCTTGACGGAGTTTACGTACGCGCCCACGGGAATGCCGGCGGCCGCGTTTTGCCAGGTCTTGCCGCCGTCGTGCGTGCGATAGATGTAGGCCCGGTCGTCACCCAGCCGATGGCGGTCCACCGACGCATACGCCGTCTCCACATCGAAATGCCCGGCTTCGATCTGCGAAACCTTGCTCCACGCCGTCATCTCCGGCGGTGTGACGTTTTGCCAGGTCTTGCCGTCGTCGCGCGTCACGTGGATCAATCCGTCGTCCGTTCCCACCCACACCGTGCTGGCCTGGATTGGCGACGGGCCAATCGTATAGACCACGCCGAACCGGTCCGTCATCGGCTCGTCGATGTCCTTGGCCGTAATCGGGTCCAGATTCGCGGGCACGGGCGGGTTCACCCGCGCCAGGTCCGGGCTGATCTTCTCCCAGGTGAGGCCGCGGTCGCGCGTGCGGAAGACGAACTGGTTGGAATAGTACATCGCTTCGTCCGCCAGCGAGAAGACCTGCGGAAGCGTCCAAGTCTTGCGGTTGGGATCGCTCGGGTCGGCCGGCGGCAGTTGTCCTCCAAGAGGTACGGAGACGTTCAGCGCCTGATCGCAGCGCCCCGTCCCATTGCCGTAGAGGATGTTGCCGTCCTTGGGATCGGGCACAACCGTGGCGCTTTCGCCCGCCAGGCAGATCGGCTCCCAGTTGCGCATGCTGATCCCTCCCATGCGCGACCACGTCGAGACCCCCACGCCTCCGCTATCCTGCTGCGCGCCGTAGAGCCAGTACGGGAAACGGTTGTCGGCGGCGATGTGATACATCTCCGCGATAGGCTGGTTGTACCACGTGCTCCATGTCTTGCCGCCATCCACGCTGACCACGGTCCCCTGGTCGCTGCTGAGAACCATGCGGTTGCCGTCCTTGGGATTGATCCACATCTGGTGGTAGTCGTCGCCGCCTGGAGCGCCCTTGATCGGAACCCACGTCTTGCCGGCGTCGGTGGTCATGTAAGTCGCCGTGTTGATCGCGTAAGCGCGGTCCGGATTTGTGGGATCTACGGCGATCGCTTCAAAGTACCAGCCGCGCCCCCACAGGCGGTTCTCACTGTTGACCAGCCTCCAGGTGGCGCCGGCGTCGTCCGATAAGTAGACGCCGCCCTTGCCGGACGCCGCCGCGCCTTCTGCGCCGCGCCCCGCGAAAGCCGCTCCCACGTGATCCACCACCGCCCAGAGCCGCTTGGGGTTGCTCGGCGCAATCGCGATGCCGATTCTGCCCACGAAATCGTCGTTAGGCAGCCCGCCCCCCAATTGTTTCCAGGTGTCGCCGCCGTCGGTGGATTTGTAAATGCCGCGCTCGTCGCTGGGACCGTAGGCGTGGCCGAGCGCGCCGACGAAGACGGTGCGCGGATCGTTGGGATCGACGAGGATGCGGCTGATCTGCCTCGAATCGTCGAGGCCAATCTGTTTCCATGTCGCGCCGGCGTCGTCGCTGCGATACATGCCGTCGCCGGAGGCCAGGTCGGCGCGAATGTCCGTCTCGCCCGTGCCCGCGTAGATCACGTTGGGATCGGAGCCCGCCACCGCGAGCGCGCCCACCGAACCGGTCTGGAGCTGGCCGTCGGAAACCGGCAGCCAGGAGGCGCCTCCGTCGGTGGTCTTCCAGATACCGCCGCCGGTGGCGCCGAAGTAATAAACATTGGGCTGAGAGGGAACGCCGGCCACGGCCACCACGCGGCCTCCACGGAAGGGGCCGATCTGGCGGAAGCGAAGGTCTTTCCAGAGATCGGTGGACTGCGCGGCGGCAAGCAGCGGAAAAATGCAAAGCAGGAATGTGCGGACGGTCTTCATCGTCTTGCATCGTAGCAGAAGCCGCCCGCCGCAAATCTGCAGGGGATCACTGGGCCGGAGGCGCCACCGTTAGCGGCTCTTGCGCGCCGCGGTGGCAGGTGAAGCAGGTCACGTGCTCCTTGCCATCCGAAAACTTGCTATTGATGTCGCGGGTTATCTCGATCATGTGGCGCGCGATGTTCTTGTGCGGATTCTCGTCGCTGGCACGGTCCTGTACGTGGCAGAAATTGCACTGCACACCCAGCGATACGGTATAAACATGCATGATTCCGGCGCGCAGGTCTTCGGGCTTCAGGAGTTTCAGGTTCTTGGGCCCACCGCCGCCTTGCGGAGGCGCGGCGCAGATCGGAATCAAACACAGCAGTGAAAGAAGCAGTATTCGCATATAGGTGACATCATACCTCAGGTGGCACAGGCTTTAGCCTGTGAATTGAGGTGGCACAGGCTTTAGCCTGTGAATTGCCATCGAGCATGAGCGTGGGGCCGGGTGCCGCAGGCTCTAAGTGTCCATCCACTCCCGTGGCGCACGCACTCTTGCGT
>PLGA01000349.1 GCA_003139735.1 Bryobacterales bacterium
GCTGACCTACGAGGACAATCTGGCGCAGACCAAGGAAGTGGTCGCGCTGGCGCACCGGCATGGCGTCGCGGTGGAGGGCGAACTGGAAGCGATCAAGGGGGTCGAGGACGGCATCGGCGACGAGTACGGCGGGGCGGTGGTGGCGCTCGACCGGGCTGTGGCCTTCCTGCGCGAGACCGGCATCGATAGCTTCGCTCCGGCCATCGGCACGGCGCATGGCATGTACAAAGGCGAACCCAAGATCAATTTTGAGCGGGTATCGCAGATTGTGGCCGCCGAACCGGCCCCGCTGGTGCTGCACGGCGGCACCGGGCTGCATGACGCGGTAATTCAGGAACTGATCTCGCGGGGGGCGGTCAAGGTCAACATCTCCACGCAACTCAAGATCACCTTCGCCGATAGTTTCCGCGAATACCTGGCCGAACACCCCACCGAATACGATCCGCTCAAGCTGTTGGGAGCGGTCCGCAAAAACATACGCGCCGTGGCGGCGGGCTACATGCGCGTTTTCGGCAGCGAGGGTCAGGCGGCGTGAGCAAGGTTTTGATCTTCGATTGCGACGGCGTGCTCGCGGACACCGAGCAATACGGCCATTTGCCGGCCTTCAACCAGATGTGGCCGGAGCTGGGCGTGCCGTGGCGATGGTCCGTGGAGGAATACGGGCGGAAACTGAAAATCGGCGGCGGAAAGGAGCGCATGAGCAGCCTGTTCACGGAGCCGGACTTTCTCAAAGCGTTCGCGCCCCCGGCGGATACGCAGGAACGCAAAGAGATGGTGGCGGCGTGGCACAAACGCAAGAGCGCGATCTATCAGCGGATTATCGGCGCCGGCGAGATCCCGCCGCGCTCCGGGGTGAAACGGTTGTCGGAGGAGGCGCTGGGACGGGGTTGGATTCTGGCGGTGGCGTCCACGTCGGCGCAGGAATCCGTGGATGCGGTTCTGCGGCGCGCCATGGGAGAAGCCACGGCGGCGCGCTTCGCGTTGGTGCTGGCCGGCGACGTGGTCAAGGCCAAGAAGCCGGCGCCGGACATCTACCTGCTGGCGGCGGAGAGGTTGGGCGTCCGGCCCACCGAATGCGTGGTAATCGAAGATTCGAATAACGGCGTGGAAGCGGCAGCCGCGGCCGCCATGAAATGTGTGGTCACGGCGTCGGGCTACACGCGCGAGGAGGATTTCTCCAAGGCGTCGATCGTCCTGACCTGCCTGGGCGACCCCGGCGCGGAATCCTGCGAAGTGTTGGCCAACCGGTCGTCCGCGCGTCCCGGCGCGTGCTTCACGGTGGAAGATCTGGAGGAGGTACTTGCATGACCCGCATGGCCGGCGTTTTTGCGCCTATTTCGACGCCCTTCTCGGATAACGAAGAAGTCGATTTCGACGCCCTCGCGTTCAACGTGGAACGCTATGCCGCCACGGGCCTGCTGGGCTATCTGGCGCTGGGGTCGAACGGCGAGAATCGCAGCCTGACCGAACAGGAGCGGCGCGACGCGCTTCGGTGCATCGTCGGGCGCAAGCGCCCGGACCAGGTCGTCATGGCGGGCGCCACCTATGACGCCCAGCGGGATACCGAGCGGTTTCTGCGCGATGCCGCCGCTCTTGGCGCCGATTTCGGCCTGGTTCTCTCGCCCGGCTACTTTCGCAAGCAGATGACCGACGAAGTCCTTTTCCGCTATTTCTCCACCCTGGCCGACGGCTCGCCCCTCCCGCTGCTCCTCTATAACGCTCCCGCTTTTTGCGGCGTGACTCTCTCGCCCGCGCTGGTAGGGCGGCTCTCGTCCCATCCGAACATCGTCGGGATGAAGGATAGCGCCGCCAGCGGGATCGAGAACTTTCTGCCATTCGAGTCGGCGAGCTTTCACGTGCTCGCCGGATCGGCCAACTTTCTGTTCGCGGCCATGATGGGCGGCTCCATCGGCGGCACGGTATCCCTGGCCAATTCGTTTCCGGACATTGCGCTGGACCTGTTCCGATGCGGGCAGGTCCGCGACGAACGAAACGGCCTCCCCTTGCAGGAGCGCGTCACGCGGATCAACCAGGCGATCGCCGGTCCCTACGGCCCGTCGGGGGTGAAAGCCGCTATGACGCTGGCGGGATACAAAGGCGGCATTCCCCGCCGGCCGCTCCTGCCGCTCACCGCCCAACAAGTGGCGGCGCTGCGGGCCGAGCTGGAGGCGGAGGGCCTGGTGTGAGCCGCGACATTTTGGCGGTGGACGTCGGCACCACGGCGTTCAAGCTGGGCGTGTTCAGCCCCGCGATGGAAAAGCGCTGTGAGGCAGCGCGCCGCTACGATGTCAACGTGTACGGCCAGGGCCGCGCCGATATCGAGCCTGCCAAATGGTGGCAGGCGCTCGGCGAATGCTGCCGCGAAATCGCCCCGTTTCTCAAGCCGGTGGGCGTGCTTTCGCTGTCGGTGACCACGCCCGGGCTCTTGCCGATGGCGGAAGATGGAACGGCGCTCGGTCCCGCCATCCTATTCTTCGACGGCCGCTCGCACCAGCAGGCCCGCGCCATCCGGAAGGCGGTCGGAGAAGACAAGTTCCTTCGCGAGGCGTGCAACCTGCCGGTCTCCGGCGGCTCCTCGCTGTGTTCCATCCTCTGGATTCGCGAACAACAGCCCGAGGTGTGGGCGGCCGCGGCGAAGTTCGGCCACACCAACACGTATATGGTCAAGCGCCTGACCGGCGCCTGGGCCATCGATCCTTCGACGGTTTCCATCACGGGCCTCTACAACACGGCGCGCAACAACCTCGAATGGAACCGCGACGTGCTCGAAATCGCGGGAATACCGGCGGGCAAGCTGCCGGACCTTATGCAATCCTACCAACCCGCCGGGAAGATTCTTCCCGATGCGGCGACTGAATTGGGGNNGAGCGCGCTCTCGGCCGGGATCACCGGGAACGGCGACATCAACAACGTCTGCGGAACCTGCGAAATTACCAGCGTGTGCCTGGATAGCCCTATCGGCTCGCCGAATTTCAACATCCGCTGCCACGCGATTCCCGGCCGCTGGCTCACCTTTTTCATTTTGAATACCGGCGGCAAGGCCCTCGAGTGGTTCCATTCGGTTTTCTGCCGCGACCTGACCGAAAGCCAGTTTTACGAAAGCTACATCCCGGAAACGCTGGGCGCGTTTTTCGATTCGGCGGATCTCGACCGCCGCGAGGCGGAGTTGCCGCGCTACGCGCCATTCCTGGGCGGTTCGCGCTACACCACCGAACGGTTGATGGCCGCCTTCACCGGCGTGAGCCTGGAGACCACACGTGAGGATCTGCTGCTGGCGATGATCCGCGGAAACGCCGTCTACCATGGCGAGCACCTGAGGGAGGTCGGCGGCCTGGTGAAACTCGGCGGGCGGGTGGCGACCACCGGCGGAGTCGCCAACATCCGGAGATACCTGGATGTCAAGAAGCGCTGGACCGGCGCTTTCGATTACGAGTACCGCGATCAGTCGTCGCTCGATGGCGCGGCCATGCTCGGCCGCTTCTACTTGACGGGCGGGGCGCCAGGCACGGGGTTGGGGTAATACCCGTCGCGCGCGTAGACCTTGGCGCTCGGCAGAGCGGGCACCTCCACCTTGATCTTGCGGAAAACTTTGTCCGATACCCCCGGATCGAGTTCCGGAGTGTAGCGCAGGATGTACTGCGTGGAGATATTTCCCTGGATCTTGGCCACGGAGTCGACGATGGACCGTGAGATCGCCCCCGCATAGCCTCCGGTGCCGGCTTCGTATACGTAGTTACCCGCATCCATGGGCTTCGAGATGTAACCGGAAATATCCTTGTAGACTCCGGCGCCGAGAGGATACTCCACCCTGCCTCCGGTCTCCATCGCCATCTTCTCGAGCGTGTCCTCGCTCGGATCGTCGGTTCCGTAAGCGACCGTACTCATGCCGTAGATTGTCACCTGTTCGCGCTTGGCCAGTTCCAGAACTTCCCCCAGGTTCCGGCTGCCGGAGTTGTTGTGGCCGTCGCCGATCACAATGATGACGCGGCGCGGATCGAGCGGCTCGCCCCTCACCACGATGCGGCGCGTGCACGCCAGGTAAATCGCGTCGTAGAGCGCGGCGCCGCCGCCCGGCTTCAGCTTGGCCACCCTCTCGGCCAGTTTGTCGCCATCCGTGGTGGTGTCCACTTCCAGTGCGGCGTCGGTGCTGTAGGAAATCAGGTAGCCCGAATATTTCTGGTCTCCCGGAAGCAGGTCCCAGATCAATTCCCGGATGGCTTCCTGGTAGGTCACCCAGTGCGTCTTGGTGCTATTGCTCAAGTCCACCAGGAAACCGACCACCATGGGCTGCTGCATGGTGTGATTGAAGTACCGTATGAGCTGCGGCCGGCCTTCGTCGAGGATGCGGAAATCTTCCTTCGTCAGGTCGGAGATGAATTTCCCCTGGTCGTCGGTCACGGTCACCGGCACATTGACTTCCGTGGTCTGGGCGCGAAACATGGCCGGCATGGATACCGGCTCGGCGGGCTGTGGCTCGGCCTCTTTGGGGGCTTGCGCCCGGCCTGCCGGTTGCGCGGGCGGCGCCTGCTGGGGAGCAGCGACGCACCACAGCAACCCGCAAACCGACAATCCCACGATCGCTAGAACGAAACGCTTCACGATATTATGTCCATTCTAACGCGTCCCGGGCCGCCGTGGAGACTCTTGATTTCGTTGTGGGGTAGGCCGGGGCGCCCACCTTCTCCGTGGGTCAGCCTGCCCTCGTCTATTGTCCTCTCCGCCCGGAAGGCAGGCCAGGAGGCCTGGCCAGGAGGCCTGCCCCACTGTCTTCATCCGCTTCTCGGGCGCGCCCCACTCGAAACGCTCTCGCGCCTTCCTGTTTCCGAAATGCGATACCATTTGCCTCTTGGAGGCCTAATGAAGCTCACGTTTTGGGGTGCGGCCGGCGAAGTCACCGGGTCCATGCACATGGTCGAATCCGGCGGCAGGCGATATCTCCTCGATTGCGGTCTCCACCAGGGGCGGCGCAAGGACGCCGACGCCAAGAACCGCAACCTCCCATTCGATGCGTCATCCATCGACGCGGTCGTCCTGTCGCATGCTCATATCGACCACAGCGGCAATCTGCCCACGCTCGTCAAGCACGGCTTTACCGGCCCCATTTACGCCACCCCGGCCACCATCGACCTGTCCGCCTATATGCTCCGCGACACCGCCCACATCCAGGAGAAGGACGCCGAATTCCTCAACAAACGGCGCGACCACCGCCAGGCGCAGGGCCTTGAAAACGGGCTGGTTACGCCCCTCTACACCATGCAGGACGCCGAACGCACGGTACTGCTGTTTCAATCCGTCGCCTATCACGCGGATTTCAGCCTCGCGCCCAATCTGAGCTACGTTCCCTACGACGCCGGCCACATTCTGGGGTCTTCCTACGTCGAGTTGCGCGAGACATCGAACGGCTCCGTCGTCCGTTTGGCCTATTCCGGCGACATCGGGCGGCCCCACCTGCCCATTCTCCGCGCCCCCGAAACCATGCCTCCCGCCGACTACCTGATCATGGAAAGCACCTATGGCGGGCGCTTGCACAAGAGCGTGACCCACGTGGTCGACAAACTGGCTGACGTGGTCAACCGCACCGCGCACCGCGGCGGGCGCATTATCGTGCCGGCCTTTGCCCTGGGACGCACCCAGCAACTGGTTCTCATGCTGCACGAGCTGGCCAACCAGAAGCGCATCCCCAATATCCCGATCTTCGTCGATAGCCCGCTCGCCATCAATGTCACCCAGGTGACCCGCGACCACGCCGAGTGTTTCGACGGCGAGGCCAGGGAGTTCCTGCTGCGCGGCGAAGACCCCTTCGGCTTCAGCCGCCTGCAATATGTCCGCGAAGCCGCCGATTCCAAGAAGCTGAACGACCTGCACGGCCCGTTCGTGGTGATCTCCGCCTCGGGAATGTGCGAGCAGGGCCGCATCCTGCACCATCTGCGCAACAACATCGAAGACCCGCGCAATACCGTCTTGATCACCGGCTTCCAGGCGGCCGACACCCTTGGGCGCAAGCTTGTGGAAAAGTGGAAGGAAGTGCGCATCTTTGGCGAACCCATGCGCGTGCGGGCCGAAATCTCCAGCCTGGACGAACTCAGCGGCCACGCCGACCAAGCCGAGCTCATGGAATGGATCAAGCCGTTCGTCCCGGCGCTCCGCAAGGTCTTCGTGGTGCACGGCGAACCCCAGCAGGCGGATGCCCTGGCCAGGCTGCTGCGCTCCGCTTACGGGCTGGATGTGGCCATCGCCGCCCCGGGACAATCCTTCGAAATCAGTTAGATGAAACCCAAATGTGGGGCCAGTCCATCTATACTGTAGGTTAGAGAAGGAGTACCGAAACAGTGAGTGCACCCACCTACGAGCCACAGCCGCAACGTTCCGGCATGGCGACCGCCCTAGCCGCGGGCGCGATCGTCGTCCTGCTTTGCGCCAACATCTATCTTTACGTCCAGATCGACCATTTGCGCGGCGACCTGACCGACGCCCAGGCGACCCTGAAGGCTCAGGGCGCCGAGTTGGGCAGTCTGCGGGAAACGTCTTCGGTCAGCGCGGCGGCGCAGTCCCAGCATGTCGATGCGCTGAAGGCGGAACTGGCCGAAGAGCAGAAATCGGCGCGAACCATGTCCAGCCAGGCCAAGGCCGAAGCGCTGGCGCACGCCGACCAGTTGAACAAGCAGATCGAAGCCGCACAGGCTAAGATGCAGGCCGAGACCGCCGCCGAGATCGGCAGCGTCAAGCAAGCCGCCGATACCGCCAACAACAAAATTGCGGATGTCTCCACCGACGTCGGTACCGTCAAGACCAACCTCGCGTCCACGAACGCCGACCTGCAGAAGACCATCGCCGACCTGAAATCCGCCAAGGGCGATCTCGGCGTGCAGAGCGGCTTGATCGCCACCAACGGCACCGAATTGGCCGCGCTGAGGAAATTGGGTGAGCGCAACTACTTCGAGTTCAAACTCGGCAAGCCCAAGAAGAAGGAGTACACCAAGGTCGGCGACATCCAGGTCCAGCTCAAAGATACCGATCCGAAGAAGAACAAGTACACCCTCGAGGTGATGGCGGACGACAAGGTTACCGAGAAGAAGGATCGGTCCATCAACGAGCCCGTGCAGTTCTACACCGGCCGCGCCACGCAGCCCTACGAACTGGTGGTCAACCAGGTCCAGAAGAACGTGATCGTGGGCTACCTTTCGACCCCCAAGGTCCAGACCAGCCGATAGCGCCAACGCCCCTGACGCGTTCGGAGCCGCGAACGTAAGAGAGCGGTCTGGCGGTACAATAGCGTCTGCATGCCCATTTTGGATATCAATGAAATCAGGGCGATATTGCCCCACCGCTACCCCTTTCTGCTGGTGGACCGCATCGTCGAAATGGAGCCCGAGCGGGTCGTCGGGATCAAGAACGTCACCTTCAATGAGCCCTTCTTTATGGGCCATTTCCCCGACTTTCCGGTGATGCCGGGCGTGCTGATCGTGGAAGCCATGGCGCAGACGGCCGGCGTGCTGGTGTTGAAGAGCATCCCGGACCGGCACAATAAACTGGTCCTGCTGGTGGCCATCGATTACGCGCGCTTCCGCCGGCCGGTTGTCCCGGGCGATACGCTGCGCATGGAAATGACCATCGTCAAGCGCAAGGCCAGCGTCGCCAAGATCGCCGGGCGCGCCACCGTGGACGGCCAACTGGTGGCCGAGGTCGAAGTCATGTGCAAGCTCGCGGATAAGGAAGAGAAGCAGCCGGAAGCCACGGCCTGACGATGTCCATCCATCCCACCGCAATCGTCGATCCGCTGGCGCGGATTGCGGAGAGCGCCGAGATCGGTCCTTACTGCGTCGTGGGCCCCGAGGTGGAAATCGGAGCCCGCACCCGCCTGATGGCCAATCTCTACCTGGAGGGCCCGGCGTCCATCGGCGAAGACAACGTCTTCTTCCCCTACAGCACCGTCGGCGTGGCCCCGCAGGACCTCAAGTACCGGGGTGAGCGCGCCGAGACGCGCATCGGCCACCGCAACCGGATTCGCGAATTCGTCACCATCCACCGCGGCACCCAGGGCGGCGGCCTGGTGACCTCCATAGGCAGCGATAACCTGCTGATGACCTACACCCATGTGGCCCACGACGTGCGCATCGGCGACCACGTCATCATCGGCAACAGCGTGGGGCTGGCGGGCCACGTGATCGTCGAAGACTGGGTGGATATCAGCCCTTACAGCGGCGTGCACCAGTTCTGCCGCATCGGCCGCCATGCCTTCATCGGGCCGTACAGCGTCGTGAAGCAGGATGTATTGCCGTACTCGCTGACAAGCCATAAGCCGGAGTTGGGGGTCTTCGGCGCCAACAACGTGGGCTTGGAGCGGCGCGGCGTCGAAAAGGCCGCCATCGAGGCGTTGCAAACGGCTTTCCGCCTGTTGACCAGGTCGCAGCTCAACACCTCGCAGGCCATTGAGCGCATTCGCGCTGAGGTCACTCCCTGCGCCGAGGTGGATGGCTTGATCGACTTCATCCACGCTTCGGGGCGCGGCTTCGTCAAGTAATGCGCTACGGGCTGATCGCCGGAAACGGACGCTTTCCCCTCCTGGCGCTCGAAAGCGCGCGGCGGCTGGGCCAGGACGTGACCGTCATCGCTATCGAGGAGGAAGCTTCCCGCGACGTGGAAGCCCTGGCCCCCCGTTGCCACTGGCTTTCGCTCGGGCAGCTCGGCAAGTTGATCGACATCTTGAAGCAGGAGGGCATCACCGAGGTGGTGATGGCTGGCCAGGTCAAGCACGCTAAGATCTTTTCATCGATCCGCCCGGACTGGCGGCTGGCCAAGCTGTTGGCCTCGTTGCCCTGGAAGAATACCGACGGGTTGATCGGCGGCGTCGTCAAGATCCTCGAAGACGAGGGCATTCACCTGCGGGATTCCACCGCGCTGTTGAAGCCCATGCTGGCAACCTCCGGCGCCATGACCCGGCGCAGGCCGTCGAAGCTGGAGACGGCGGAATTCGAATACGGCCGGCGCGTGGCCGATGCGCTGTCGGGCTTCGACGTCGGCCAGAGCGTCGTTGTCTGCGAGCGCGCCTGCGTGGCGCTTGAGGCCATGGAGGGCACCGACGCCATGTTGCGCCGGGCGGCGGCCTTGGTGAATGGGCGGCCGCTTACCCTGGTGAAAGCCGCCCGCCGCCGCGAGCACTTGCTCTTCGACGTCCCCGTGGTGGGTCTGGAGACCATCCCGGTCATGCGGGAAACCGGAACCACAGCACTGGCCGTGGAGGCCGGGCGAACGCTCATGCTCGACCGGGAAAAAATGATGGAAGCCGCCAATGATGCCGATATCGCAATTACCGGACTGTGACCGGACAGCCGAGCCGCAGCCGAGCCGCGAACGTCAGAGAG
>PLGA01000009.1 GCA_003139735.1 Bryobacterales bacterium
CGACCGTTCGATTGAGCTACGACGATGTAGAGAAGCGCTGGCTGGTGACAGCGTTTGAGAAGAGGCCATCTACCGGAGAGAGTCCAACCGGCCCCGGATCCCCGAATCGGGGTGGCGGCCCGGTCATTGCGCCGCCAAACGGCCCTTCGGTTCCTCCGGCTCCCGAGGGAAGCGGCGGTGCACCTGGTTCCAGTGTGGCTCCGGGGGGCGGCGCAGTCAAGCGGGTGGATCCGCTGCTCGGGACGCACGTGGATCCCAGCGCGGTGCGGCAATTCTTTGGCGACGAGACGGGGACCTCGCTGGTGGGGTCCATCCTCAGGGCCGACGCGAAAGAGGCGCTGGCTCTGAAGGCCAAGCGCGATGCGGCGCTGGCGGAGGTCGAGAAAGCCAAGGGCACGCCCGGGGAACAAAAGTTCGGGCAGAAAACCATCCACTATTTCACGGGCGAGCGCGATCTGTGGGGCGCACGGGTTAACCAGGTGATCGCGCGGTTGCGCAAGATGGTTCCGGATCACGTCGAGCAGGAAGCGATCTCGCTGATGCGCGACTTCAAGGGGCGCGAGCAAGAGCTGACACAATTCCTGGCCGGGACGCACCCGGCGTTTCAGGACCTCGATTCGAAGCAGCCGCTGATGCGCGGGCTGGCGGGATCGGAAACGGCCACGGCGCGGGAACGCATCGAGCAGTTGCGGCCGGCGATCCTGCGGGCGCTCGATCCGACGCCGCGCATGAGGGAGGCGGACGCGGTATTGAGCAAGATTGCGGCGGGGACGCTGGCGGAGGGGCAGCGGCTGGGGATTCTGGAGAGCCGGTGGACGCCGGAGCAGTACAACCCGCACATCCTGCATCCCAAGGGCGAGGGCGAAGTGCCAACCGCGCCGGCGGGAGACCGCGTGGGGCGCGCGATCGGCGGCAAGATGTCGCGCTACTTCGCGTTCGCCGAGACGCGGCAGTTCCCGACGCTGCTCGACGCGGTGGTGAATAACTACCGGCCGAAGACGCTCAACGCATTCGACGCGTTCACAATTCACGGGGATAAGTTCGCGACGGCGCGGGCGACGCACATCCTGACCGGGCTGCTCTCGAACGAAGGCGCTGGCAAGTGGGGGGTCAAAGAGAACGCGCCGGAGGGCTGGGTCCCACTGGCCGCGCACTCGACCGAGTTCCGGAACCTGGTGGGGTACGCCGATCCGGAGGGATTGCCGGCAGCGGCCGAGCAGCGGCTGTTTGTGCCGCAGTTCATCTCCGATGCGCTCCGGCCGATCACCGATCCCGATTACATGGGGCGCGTTCCGCTGTTTCGCGCGATGCGTATGACGCAGGCGTATCAGAAGGCCGTGCAGCTCGGGCTGAGTTTCTTCCACGCGTACACCGAGAATTTGATGGCGCTGGCCAATATGGGGCCAACCGGGTGGGTAAAGGCCTTGCGCGCGAACCGCGAGAGTCCGGAGTTCCTACTGGCAGAGCGGGACATGATCGCGCACGGAGGAACCAGCGCGATCCAGGGCCACACGTTCGACGCGTATCGCGCGCTCGAACCCGGGTCGATTCCGACGTGGAGCGATATCTGGAGGCGCGCGCCGGTGCTCCACCAGGCGGACGCGCTGGCGGGCAAGATTACGGATTTCACATTCGGGAATTTGCAGCGGCGCTTCAAGGTGACTGATTACCAGGTGCACCTGGTGGGGTGGCTGGCCAAGCATCCGGAGGCCTCGGCCATGGAGACCTCGGCGGCCAAACAGTCGATGGCCAAAGAAGTGAACGCCGTCTATGGCGGGCTGAACTGGGAAAACCTGGGGGTGAACCGGGCCACCACGGAGATCGTACGGGCGCTGATGCTGGCGCCGGATTGGACGTTCAGCAACGTGTTCAACGTGAAGTACGCGGCGGAGCGGGGAACGCCGGCGGGGCGGATGGCGCGCATGTTCTGGATCCGCACGATCGCCGGCGGGCTGGCGGCGACGCAGGGGCTGAGCCTGATGCTTTCGGGGAAGCCTTCGAAGAATCTGACGCAGGTTTACTTCGGGACGGACGCGGACGGCGAGGACGTGTATCAGAACGTGTTCTTCAAAGGCGCAGGCGGCGACGCGGTGAACTTGGTTCACAACATGCTGGACTACGGGGGAGTGCAGGGTCTGGCGCGCTCGCTCGTGGGCAAGGCGGCGCCTCTGCTGCGCGCGGGCCTCCAGGTGGTACACAACCAGGACTTCCTAGGGCGCACGATCGTGCCCAAGGGAATGAACCCAGTGGCCGGCACGGTGCGCGCAGCCCTCAAGACTGGTGAGGCGCTGGCGCCGGTTCCCTTCACGGTGGAGAACCTGTACAACATGTTGCTGGGACCGGACGCGGGGAAGTATAGCGTGCCGGAGTTCCTGACCACGACGGTGGCGGGCAATCCGCCGCGGCATGTGGCGCCGGAGGGTTACCGGGAAACGAGCCGCGGCCTGGTTCCGGAGAACGCGCCGGAGAACCAATCGATCTGGGATGAGATCCAGACGGGGAAGCGGTAAGGCCCCCCTCAAACTGTCGAATTAACCGGCGGGGGGAGCTGTGACCATCGACGCGCGGCTGGAACAAATCGACACGAGGCTGGCGGGACTTGAAAAGCACCTGCTCGGAAACGGACAGCCCGGCTATCTTGCGCGGCAAGAGCAGCGCGTCAATCGCCTGGAGCGATGGCGCGCTTACATCACGGGCGCGGTGGTGACGCTATCGGGCCTGGTGGCGATCCTGGTTACGTTGGGCGCGGCGTGGGCGCATCACAAATGATCTTGCGCGGGGCGGCGGCGCTGGCGAATACCCCGGCATGTGGCCTAAAATTTTCCAAGCTGTAATGCAGACCGAGGAGAACTTACTCCCGGTCTTCGTGAGTAACCCGAGTACCGGCGCGATCGCCGGCGCCATCCTGGTGACCGAATCGATTTTCGGGAGTATCTTCGGGCTGCTGCCCGCCTCTCCCGCGACTCCGGCGGCCCCCGCGGCTCCCGCGCCGGCCCCTTTGCCCGCAGCCGGCAGCGCCGCGTAGCGGCCATGGACCGGGGAACGGCCAGCACCATCGCCGGGGGCGGGGCGGGGCTGCTGCTGCTACAGACCGTCCGGTGGGAACTGGTCGGCGTGCAGCCGGGCGAGACCGTCAAGGTGGGAATCGCTCTACTGCTCGCGCTGACCGGATACCTGATGTATCGCAAGGAGGCTTAGCCCGTGCAGAACTGCGCACTCTACGCCAGCGCCGCGCCCACGATGCGGCCTGGCGACATCATCGCGTGCTCGGGGACGGCACTGATCTCGCACGCAATTCAAGTAGTCACCGGGTCGCCGATCACGCACGTCATGACGGTGCGCCAGGCGATCCACGCCGGCGACCCGATCTCGGACGTCGTGGTGACTCAGGCCACGATGGGCGGCGGGGAGCCGAACGGCGCGCAGTCGGATCCACTCGGCCAGGTGCTCGCGTCGCAGTACGCGAACGGGCGCGCCTGGCTGTTGACGTTGGCGCCGTCGGTGCGCGCGAAGGTGGACTGGTTCAAGTTCTATCAATTCATCGGCGCGTGCGAGGGACGCGTGAAATACGACTGGTGGGGGTTGGTGCTCTACCGGCTAGGCCTGCGCGCGCAAGTGAACCCGAAAGCGATGTTCTGCAACGAATACGCGATCGCGATCATGCAGGCCTGCGGGTCGCTGCCCCCGGCGGGCGTGGGCGTGAATCCGCGCGAGCAGACGCCGCAGGCGTTCGTGAGTATGCCGCTGTTCAGCGCGTGCCGGCAGATTTGGGGCCCGGCGGGCGCGATCAGTTGGGGCCGGGCGGGTTAGGGTCCTTCAGGACGCCACTTCGGGCGGCGGAGCCACGCGAAAGGCGAAGGCGCACTCCTTGGAGTCGGATAGGGCATCCAGAAGGTCGGCCAGCGCACGGACGCGGTCTTTGATGGCGGGCTGGAACTCACGCCGGCAGGCCGGGCAGAAACTCACCGTCGTCTGCATCTTTCCGGCCAGATCGAGGGTCATGACCGTGTGGCAGGCGCAACACTCGATCGAGAGGCGGCGCAGGTCCTCGATCGGCACCGTAAGCTCACGAATCAGGGCGCACATGGCTTTAGTCTCTCACTTCGCGGGCGGCGGGGGCGGGGGAACGCTTTGGTCGCCGTTGGCGGTAAACGTGACGGCGGAGCCGAGCTTCGCTAGGGCTTTGTAGACCTCCTGGAGGCTATCGACGGCTTCCGGAACTGCGCTATCGAAGGGCGTATCGCACCGGGGGCAGGCGCGCGGCGCCACGAACGGCCTGCGGCGCGATTCCGGCTCAAACTCCGCGTTGAGGTCCACGGTCACGCGCGTGTTACAGCGCGGACAGGCCAACGTGGCGAAGCGGAGGTCCTTGATCGAGACGACGGATTGCTGGTACATGGTCACTCCTTTATGTTCGCCCCGTTCCTCACTTCGCGGGCGGCGGGGGCTAAAAGAGATTCTCGCTCACGTCTTCGGAACGCAGCCCTGCCGGGGAGTGAGCGCTGGAGACGACTATTTCTTTGCGGCCACAGCGGATGGTGACTCCCTCATATGTGAAGTTGGGTTCGACAGAGCTTCGAGCATGTATTGTGCAGGCGGTGCGCCCCTCGGCGTCGAAGGCCGTCACCGCGTAAAACAAGGCATCCACGAGCTGCTGAGATCCCGCCTTATCGGCCCACGGCATCGAAACGTTGATCAGGGCCTTGTGCCCGTCGAAGATTACATCGCCGACTGGCGATGGAATCTGCGTCTTTGTAGAGAGCCTCCACTCCTCGGCGCCGGATTCCGGGCGTCGAGGCTCGGAGGCAAGCTCAACCTTGCACTGGCGGCTGAGATCGGCGAGGGCTGTCTCTTGGAGCATCCCAATCTGGAGGCGGACCCCACAAAGCGTGAGGTAGTCGGTTGTGAGAGGCTGTGCGGAAAGTAGGAGTGCGCCTGCGAGGAGGTACTGGAGTCTCATTTGGTTGCCTTTTTTGTCTTCGTCCAGCGCGCCTTACCGCCAGCCGATTGGACCCGCTTGCGGTCCTCGTCGCTCATGGTGGCAAAGCCCTTCGGCACTTTGACCGAGCCGCCGCGCCTGCCGAGTTCGACTGCGGCAGCGTTCTTCTTCATCGCCATGCAAAATAGTTTAGCATAAACCGCTTTCTGCTGCTAATTGCTATTGACAAGTATAACCGCTAACTGCTATTCTCAAATCGACACACAGCCGCGAGGCTTTAAAGCGCGGAAAGGGAAACGGCGTGACGGTTTGGGTGGTCATTCGCAAGACGGAGACGGGCAATAACTTCCGGGCGCAGCTCTTCCGGCGCCCGGGCGGTCCGCCGGTGATGTGGTCGCGGGTATCGTCCTCGGCGTCCGAGGTCAAGCGCGACTTCAAGCGGGCGGGCTGCGATCTGAACTGGAAAGGCTGGCCGCATACCGAACAGGCCGGCTTCCGGGACAGCCAGGGACGAATCAAGTGGATCACGACAGCGGAAATCGAAACGCTGAAAGGAGACGACGATGGCAGCGGCAGAAGCGGGATTACGGGACGTGGTGAAGTTTGAACCGAACCAGCCGGTCGAAGTCGCGTTGAAATACGCGGCGGGGAAGACGGTGCGGGGGATCGGGGGAGACCGGGTGATGTTCAGCCTGGTGGACGGACGGGTGATGTTCCTCGATCCGGAGCCGGCGCGGCAGGTGGACGCGCTGGGGGTGAAGCCTGGGGAGCCGTTTCAGGTCTGCATGAACGGGAAGCGGGGGGAGCCGAGATCCTGGACGGCGTGGCTCTCGGCCGAGACGGAGCAGCGCCGGGCGCAGGCGGACGCGCGGGCGAAGGGCGATACGTGGACGGAGCGGAAGCTGGAGGAGAAAATGGTGCTGCGGGAAGAGACGCGGGCGAAGGTGATCGGGGCGCTGCCGAAGGTCAATGGCGGAGCGGCCGTCTCGAGAACGGCCGCCCCGGCTCAGGCCGCGCCAACGCCATCGCATCAATTAGCACAGCCACCTAGCACTGGCAATGGTAGCAGGAACGGGGGCCAGGACGGGGGCCAGGGG
>PLGA01000245.1 GCA_003139735.1 Bryobacterales bacterium
ACGGTCTACTCGCTCACGCTGCCCGGAGTGGCCGATGGCGTTTGGAAGCCGCCTAAGGACGCGTTACGGGGAGGCGGGCCCGGCGGCGCCCCGGCGTCTCCGAGCGAGCCCTGGCAGGCGCTGGCCGTGGCAGGCATGCTCGCGTGGATTGCCGAGTGGCTGCTATTCGGGCGACAGCGCTATGCGGCCGCCCGGCTGCCAAGCCCCGGCGGAAGCGAGGCCGCGCCATGAGCCTGGCGCACGCGTGGGTGGCAGCCTTGGCGCCGCTGGCCGTGGCGTGGGCCGTGTGGGAGTGGCGGCACGCCTCGCGCAAGACTCCAGCGGCGCTGAAGATCCTCTCGATCTGGTGCGTCTGGCTGGCGCTGGCGGGACCACAACTGCGCGTCCATACCGGCAGAATGGCCGTGGCGGTGCTGGTGGACACCTCGGAAAGCCTGGCGGACGCGGACCTGGCGCGCGCGTCCCGGCTGGCGAATGAAATCGAGGCGGCGCGCGGGCGGCACTGGGTGCGCGTGATCCCGTTCGCCCGGGGGCCGCTTTCCGCGGAAGCAGGAGAGTACGGCAAAGGCGGCTGGACATTGCGGCGCGCGGCGGGCGAGGCAGGCCAGGCGACGGATCTGGAGGGCGCGCTGGGGGCGGCGCTGGCCGCGATGCCGGCCGGCCTGGTTCCGCGCGTAGCGCTGATTACCGACGGCCATGAAAACCGCGGCAGNNACCATCGAATCGGCCGCCATGCCCGCGGTGGCCTACGCGGGCGAGAAATTCGCCATCGACCTGGTGGTGCGCTCACCGCGGCAGGCGGCTGGAACCATCGAAATCTCGGCGGATGGAAAGGTTCTGGGATCGAGCCCGGTTCAGATTGAGGCGGGCGTGCATGCTTTGCGGGCTTACGCCAGCGTCAGCCAGCCGGGAGTCACGGGGATTGTGGGGGCAATACGGGTCCCTGGATCCGAGGATGCGCGCTTCAGCCGGGCCTTGGACTTGCGCCGGCCCAAGCTGCTGTATATTTCGCAGGACCCGGTGGGGACCGAGCGGCACCTGCTCGATGCGCTGCGCGCCGCGCAGTTCGAGATCGATTCCAGCCAGGATGCGCTCAAGCCCAAACTGGACGGTTACCAGGTGGTGATCCTCAACAACCAGGACATCGAGTCGCTGGCCGACGCGCGCAAGGGGGAGATCGCAGCGTACGTCCGCCAGGGCGGCGGGCTGTTGGTAATCGGGGGCGAGAACAACGTCCACCCCGAGCGCACGGCCACCACGGAGGACGCCCTTTCGCGAGCGCTGCCCGCCACCATCGCGCCGCCGCGCGCGCCCGAAGCCAGTTGCGTGGTGCTGGTGATCGATAAATCGGAATCCATGATGCAAGGCCACAAGATCGAGGTGGCGCGGCTGGGGGCAATCGGCATTATCGAGAGCCTGAAGCCCACCGATCTGCTTGGCGTCATCATCTTCGACAACGCGTTCCGCTGGCTTTTCCCGATTGGAAAGGTACAGGACAAGGAACAACTGGAGCGGCTGATTTCCGGCATCGAGCCGAGCGGCGGCACACAGATTCCGCCGGCGCTGGCGGAGGCCTACCACCAGATCGCGCCGGTTCAGGCGCAGTACAAGCACATCGTGCTGCTGACGGATGGGGTCTCCGAGGAAGGCGATTCGTACGGCACCGCGCGGAAGGCCGCGGCGGGGAACATCAGCATCTCCACAATCGGGCTGGGGCGGTACATCAACCAGCCGTTTCTTGAGAACCTGGCCGCATACTCGAACGGGAAGTCGTATTTCCTGGAGGATCCCTCCGGGTTGCAGGAGGTGTTGCTGCGCGACGTGCAGGAGCACACGCAATCCACGGCGGTGGAAAAAGACCTCCAACCCGTGACGCTGAAGAAGGTGGAGATGCTCGAGGGCGTGGGGATGGAAACGGCGCCGCCGCTCGGCGGGTACATCCGCTTCACAGCCAAACCGGAAGCGGAGACGATCCTGGGCATCGACGGGAAGGAGCCGCTGCTGACGCGATGGCGGTACGGGTTGGGGTTGGCGGCGGTCTTCACTTCCGACGCCAAGAGCCGGTGGGCCAGCCGCTGGGTTTCCTGGCAGGGCTTCGACAAGTTTTGGTCCAACGTGGTCCGCGACCTGTTGCCGCGGGCGCGCGAGGGCGAGGCCAAGGTGGATTACGACAGCGCCTCGGGCGAACTGGTGGTGGATTACCGGCTGGGGGCTTCGGTGGAGGATCCCGCGGTTGCGCCGGAGATTTTCGCCTTGGGGCCCGAGGGATTCCGCCAGCCGGTGGAGATGAGCCGGGCGGCCGAACGCTGGTACCGAGGCCGGCTGCCCATCGGCGATTTGCAGGGCTTGTTTCGCGTCCGGCCGGCGGCGCCCACGCGGGCGTTCCCGGAGGCGGGACTGTACCTTGCCACGGATGAGCTGCGGGAATACGGCAACGACGAAACGCTGCTGCGGCAGCTTGCGCAGGCCACCGGCGGGCGGTTCAACCCGGAGCCGCGGCAGGTGTTCGATGCGGGCGGACGTACGGCCCTTTCGACGCTGGAACTTTGGCCGGGGCTGCTTGGGCTGGCGCTGCTGCTGAATCTGGCGGAACTGGGAGCGCGCAAGTGGCGGGGGGTGCTGGAGACGCTGCGGCGGAAATAGGCATAGCCACAAGTGGGAAGAATGCCGGCAAGGACGCCGGCATAGCAGGCTGCAAGCCCACTCCACGAAACGGAGATCGAGCGGCCCGGTTGCTACTTCTTCGCGGGGGCGCGGAGGCGGTCGAAATAGCGTTCCACGTAGGGCTGGTAAATCAGCGGGATTTCATCGCGCCCGATGCGGCCGCCGCCCTCGGCGTGGCGCGCGTCGCTCTCCGAGTACGGCGTGGCGAGGGTTTGCTGGCGGCTGCCGGGAACTTCCACCATTACCTCGCCGGTGATGGCGGCTTGGCGTTGGGCGTACTGGTCGGCGATCTTCCCCATGGCCTCGGCTTGCAGGCGGGCGGCCTCATGGGC
This sequence comes from Bryobacterales bacterium, assembly GCA_003139735.1. Classification (GTDB taxonomy): domain Bacteria; phylum Acidobacteriota; class Terriglobia; order Bryobacterales; family Bryobacteraceae; genus BOG-224. Next base: position 2,997 of record PLGA01000245.1, read on the forward strand.
GTCCAGATCGCCGTTGGAGCTGCCCCAGTCCTTGCGCTCGGCGCCGGAGGATTTGTTGCCCGAATCGCCGTCGAAGGAGCGGTCGTCGTCGCCGTGCGCCGCCTGGTTCGCCTTGCCCTCGCCGGGCTGAGGGTTGTCGGCCGCGGCGTCTCCCTGGTCCTGGCTATCGCCCTGATTTAGGCCGCCCGGGTCGCCCTGGCCGGCTCCGCGCTGGACGCTCTCGCCGCCCGAGTCCTTCGGAGCGGAACCGCCGCCTTCGGAGCCGCCCCCGCCGCCCTCGGCTGCCACGCGGGTCACCAGATCGTCCCAGATCTCCACCATGTCGTCGAAAAGGCCGGAGCGGTCGCCCGGTTGTTCGGCCTGGCGCTCGGCGGGATCGCCCGTGGCGCCGGCCGCGGGGTCCCCGGGATCGTCGGCAAGTGCGCCGGGAGCTTGCGCGCCGGGCGCAGCGCCAGGACGCGGGCGGGCCGCGGAGGCGGTCTTTGTCTCCCCTAGTCCGGTAGCCTGCCACAGGGAGGCGATGTAGTCGCTGAAGGAGGGAAGCAGCGGGGGACCCAGGTCGAGGCTGCCGCGGATGGNNGCGAGCCAGGCGCGGCGCGGGACGCCCAAGGGAGCCGCGGCGGCCGGTTGGAGCGCGCCGCACAACCGCTCGCCCTGGCGGCGCACCAATTCGCGAAATCGCGCGGAGCCTCCGCCGGCCGGCTCGGCGCCGGAATGCGAAACGTCCAGATACCACGCGGTGGAGAGGGCGTCGCCCAAGCCGAGATTGCGGTCCGCCTGCTGCGCGAACCGGTACGGCGAGGGAATCTCACGAAAGGCGCGGTAAAGGCCGTACGCGAAACTGCCGCCAAACAGAGCCAGAAGCCAGTAGCCGGAGAGGATGCGCGCGCCAAACAGGAGCAGGAGAACGGCGCCGGCCAGGGCGGCGGCGAGCGCGTCGACGGCCCGCCCGAGCAGGATGGCCAGTATCGCGCGCCGCCGGGCGGAGCCTACGAAATCGTGCAATCGAGTGAATTCCGGCAAAGAAGAACCGTTCCCGCGCGATGGCTCGCGCCAGTTCCATTATTCCGCAAACGGAGGGACCGGGGCAAAGGGCCTGAAAACACGGCAGGCGAAAGCGCCTGCCCCACCTCAGACGAACTTGTACTCGCCGGGAACGGCCAGCGGCGGCGTGTCCATTTTGACCTCATATCCGAACTCCTTGGGCGTGAGGTCCTGCTTCGAGTTCATGATCTGGTCCCAGGTGATGGTCATGCCGGAATAGGCGGATTCGCGGGCCATGATGCAGGTGAGCGTGCTCTCGGCGATGCGGTTCGCCTGGTTGATATACGGCTTCCTGCCCTGGATGCTGTCCACGAAATCGATGTGCTCCTGGACCTGGGAGTCGATGCCCTTCGGCCCGAGTTCGTTGCCGGCGCAACGGCCCTTCGAACCCACGATCAGGTCGTTCACCTCGTTGAAAGATCGCTGATACTGCCGGCAGTGGCTGCTGAGGCGCACGCCGTTGGGGTAGACGAAATCGGAAGCCATGTGGTCGTAGATGTTGCCGTAGAGCGGCGCTCGCGGGCGCCACGCGGCGCCGCCGGAGGCCGTTACGCTCAGCGGATGCCCGTCCATGACCCAATTGACGAAGTCGATGTTGTGGAAGTGCTGTTCCACGATCTGGTCGCCGCAGATCCAGACGAACGAATACCAGTTGCGGTGCTGCCATTCCATGTCGCCCCACTTCGGGTCTCGCGCCTGCACGTGAAACACCGG
>PLGA01000623.1 GCA_003139735.1 Bryobacterales bacterium
AGCTTATACTAACCTTGTTGGCGGAGGATGCAAATGGACGACAAAGAGGTGGCGCTGGCGGCGTGCGACAGCGCGCAGAAGGACCATTTAGCGAAGGTGGCGTGTGTTTTCGTGGATGAGTTCTCCATGGCCGAGGGAAATCCGAACGCCGCCCAACTGAGGAAGGAAGCCGGCGACCGCTTTAAGGCGGTTTTGATAATTTACAAAGCGGCGCACGATACCAGCCGCGCGCTGGTCGAAGAGGTGTTTCCGGGGACGTAGTGTGGCGTCTTAGTGGGGCGGGCCGGGGTGCCCATCGCGTTTGTGGGCCCGCCTGCCTTCTTATCCCGATCATTCTCGCCCGGCAGGCCAGGAGGCCCGCCCCACCCAAGAACGGATCAGGCCGCCGCGCGGCGGGCTTGGGTGATGAGGAGCGCGGTGGCTACAACCGTCGCAGAGCCGATCACGTTGTACCAGAGCCAGGAAACGTCGGTGAAGGCCGCGGTCGCCAGGATGGCGGCTTCGCCGGTTAACATGCCGGCGAAGGCGGCTGTGCCGCGCACCCGGCGAAAGCCGATGGCCAGCACGAAACAACCGAGCAGCGTGCCGTAGAACAAGCTCCCCACCTGGTTGACCGCCACGATCAGCGGTCCGAGCCTTCCGGCGAACCCGGCAAAGACCACGGCGTAAGCGCCCCAGAAGAGGGTGGCCCAGCGCGAGGCCTCCAGATAATGATGGTCGGTGGCGTCGCGGCGGACGTAGCGCTTGTAAATGTCCACCACCGTCACGGTGGCCAGCGAATTGATCTCCCCCGAACTGGCGGACATGGTGGCCGCCAGGATCACGGCGATCACCAGCCCGACGATCCCGGTGGGGAGATAGTGCGTGACGAACGTGAGGAAGATATAGTTGGTATCGCTGAAGCCCTTCTCCCCGCCGGAAATCTCCACCAATTGGCTGGCGCGGCGGCGCGCGGCATCCATGTCGGTTTGCGCGGCGCGGTAATCCGATTTGCCCCGCTCCTGGCCGGCCGCATCGTGGGCGTGGTGCGCTTCGAGCAGCGCCGACGCCGCATCGCGCCGTCGCTCGAAAGCGCCCTGGTACCTGGCCGCCATGTCCGCGTATCCGTCGGTTGCCTGAATGCGCGTGAGGGCCGAATTCTGGAATAGGACGGGCGGCTGGATGAACACGTAGAAGACGAAGACCATGGCCCCAATGAACAGGATGAACGCCTGCATGGGGATCTTGGCCACGGCGTTAAATAGAAGGCTCAAACGGCTCGCGGCGATGGACTTGCCGGTCAAATAGCGCTGGACCTGCGACTGGTCGCAGCCGAAGTAAGAGAGAAACAGAAACGTGCCGCCCAGCAGGCCGCTCCAGAGGTTGTAGCGGTCGCGCCAATCGAAGTTGGTGGTGACGGCGTTCAGGCGGCCGGCCGCGCCCGCCAGGTACGCCGCGTCCCCGAAGGAAACCGAATGGGGGAGCAGCACCACAACCGTGACGAGCGCAACCAGCAGGCCTAGAAGAATGACGCACATTTGTTGTACGTCCGACCATGTCACCGCTTTGATGCCGCCCAGCACGGTGTAGGTCACCACCACGCCGCCCATCACCATTGTCGTGGCGCGCTCGGGCCAGCCGAGGATGGCGCTGAGCACCAGGGCCGGGGCGTAAATGGTGAGACCCGCCGACAGGCCGCGCTGGCAAAGGAAAATCACGCTGGCCAGCGTGCGCGTCTTGCCGTCGAAGCGCTTTTCGAGGAACTCGTAGGCGGTGTACACCCTGGCGCGGTAAAACAGCGGAACCACGGTAGCGCAGATGACCACCATGGCGATGGGCAGCCCGAAATAGAACTGCACGAAGCGCATGCCGTCCACGTAAGATTGGCCGGTGGTGGAGATGAAGGTGATGGCGCTGGCCTGGGTGGCCATGATGGAGAGCGCCATGGCGTACCACGGCATGGTTCTGCCGGCCAGCAGATAGCGGTCCACGGTGTTGCTGCCGCGGCTGCGGTAGAGCCCGTAGGCCACGATGGAGGCCAGCGTTCCGACCAGGACGACCCAGTCGGCCAGCCTCATCGGTAGGCTCTTGTGAACAGGAAGAATCCCGCGATGATGCAGGCCAGATAGACGACGACGGCGATGTAGACCCGGCGCCAGGAGCCTAGAAAGGGCGGCGGCTCGTCGGGAACTTGCCCAGGTTGCGGCATGAAACGGAGTTTACCACGGGGTTGGGCGCCACACGGTACCGTCTACAATGGATGGTTCGTGACCTCGACAGCAGACCAAAACCGGCTCCGGCGCACGCTGGGGCTGTGGGACCTGATTCTTTACGGGGTCATCGTGATCCAGCCGGTGGCGCCGATGTCGGTGTTCGGCGTGCTCAGCGATCGCGGCCGGGGGCACGTGGTTACCACCATCCTGATTGCCATGGTGGCCATGCTGTTCACCGCGATCAGCTACGGGAAGATGGCGCGCGCGTACCCCAGCGCCGGGTCGGCATTTACGTACGTCGGCCAGGAGATCAATCCCGCGCTGGGCTATATCACCGGGTGGAGCATGGTGATGGATTACATGCTCAACCCGATCATCTGTATCGTCTGGGTGAGCCAGCAGGCCCACGCATTCGCTCCGGCCGTCCCTTACGCGGGCTGGGCGGTTCTGATCGCGTTGTTATTCACGGGCTTGAACATCCAGGGGATCAAGACTTCGGCGAGGATGAACACCGGGCTGGCGGCCGCCATGGGAGTGGTGATCGCTATTTTCTTCACGTGCGCGGCGCGGTACATTTTCGGACACCCGCACGGCGGAGCAGGATTCTTCACGCGGCCATTTTACGACCCCGCCACGTTCACGGCAGGCGGCGTGGTTGGGGGCGCCTCCATCGCGGTGCTGACGTATATCGGCTTCGATGGGATCTCCACCTTGTCGGAAGAGGCGGAGAATCCGCGGCGCAACATCCTGCTGGCGACGGTGCTGACCTGCGTGGTAATCGGCATTCTCTCCGCGATGGAGGTGTACGCCGCGCAACTGGTATGGCCCGCGTCGCAGCCATTCCCGGATGAAGCCACCGCCATCACCCACGTAGCCGGGAGGATGTGGCCGCCGCTGTTTGCGATTGTCGGCGCCACCCTGGTGGTGGCGAATTTCGGTTCCGGCATGGGGGCGCAACTAGGCGCGGCGCGCCTGCTGTTCGGCATGGGACGAAGCAATGCGCTGCCGAAATCGTTTTTCGGGGCCGTCGATCCCAAGAGGCGCATTCCGCGCAACAACGTGATCTTCGTGGGGGCGGTGAGCCTGGCCGGGGCCTTCACGATAAGCTACGCCTTGGGCGCGGAAATGCTGAATTTCGGAGCGCTGATTGCCTTCATGGGCGTAAACGCGGCGGCCTTCGTGCGCTATTACGTACGCGCGGAGAAGAAGCAATTGAGGAACCTGATTCCGCCGCTGTTGGGGTTTGCGGTGTGCCTGCTGTTGTGGCTGAGTCTCAGCCGTACGGCGCAAATCGCCGGCAGTATCTGGATGGCGGCCGGGATTGCGTTCGGAGCCTGGAAAACCCGCGGGTTTCAGGGCGATCTGGTGGATTTCGAGATACCCGCGGACGACGAAGGCTGAACGGCGGCCGATAGCCGATCGCTTTCACCTGATATCATGAAAATCTCCTCGCATGATCGTCGAAGCCAACACCGTCCGGTTCGATTCCATCACGCTCGATAACGGGGCTACGCTGGCGCCGGTGGACGTGGCTTATGAAACTTACGGCGCACTGAACGCCGCCAAGACCAACGCCATCCTGATCCTGCACGCCTGGACCGGGGACGCGCATGCGGCCGGCATCAGCCATGAGACCGGCAAGCCGGGCTGGTGGGACAACATGATCGGCCCCGGCAAGGCCTTCGACACCAACAAGTATTTCATGATCTGCTCGAACGTTCTGGGCGGGTGCAGCGGCGCCACCGGGCCATCGTCGGTAAACCCGGCCACGGGCCGCCCCTACGCCTTGTCGTTCCCGGTGATCACCATCGGCGACATGGTGCG
>PLGA01000122.1:0-4653 GCA_003139735.1 Bryobacterales bacterium
CCCACTGGGGCGGCGAGCTTCGTGCCTGTAACGGTGGAGTCAGGGCGTGTAGGACCCCACCGAAGAAGGCAGGCCACAAAAAACGATGGCCTGCCCCACTTGGAGCGGCATGGAGGCCCAATCCACAAGGGGGGCTATTTGAGGTGGTAGCGATGGCCGCGCCATTCGATGGTATTGCCGAAGGCGGAGGAGAGCAGGGCGACGAGCCAGATCCAGGTGACGGGGGGGACCAGAAGGATGTGGGCCCAGGCGTGGCGGCGGAACCAGGCGGCCTGTTCGGGCAGCGCGGCTTTGGCTTGGGCGGCGCGATTCCACCCTTTGAACATGCCGGGCGCAAGCTGGGCGAGGAGCGCGCAGGCGGCCAGACGCGATCCGGCAATGGCGGCGGCGAGGGACGCAGCCATGCCGGCGCAATAGAGGATGTGCGCCGCCAGGGCGGCGAGCCAGAGGGGCCGGTCATGGAACCGGGTGAGGGTGGTCTGGCGGCGCATCCAGGAAAACAGAGGGCGCGCGGCGATGGCATCGAAACAGGGCGCGAGAGCGGCGGGGGCAAAGGCGATGCTCAGCCCGGCGGCGTGGACGGCGGCGCTGAGCGTGAAATCGTCACTGACGGCGTTCTTCCAATACTCCAAAACATGGGCGCCGTAGAAGGTTTCCTTGCGGATTGCCATGGAACCGCCCCACGCGAAGCGGTTGTCGCCGGGGCCGAGGATGCCGAATACGACGGCATCCCAAACGGAGCGCGCGAGGCTCCAGAACGCGGCAGGCTCGGGCGCAAACCAGCGGTAGCCGGTGGACGCTCCGACGCCGGGTTCGGTGAGGGGCGCCGCCAGGGCCCGCAGCCAGCGCGGCGTGACGCGCACGTCGGAATCGGCGAATGCGAAGATGCGGGTGCGATGGCGGACGACGCTGACGGCGGCGGCCAGGTTCCGCACCTTTTCGCCGGTACTTGGATCCTGGTTGTGCGCCAGGACGACGCGGGCGCGGCGGGGCAAAACGCCGGGCGGGATATCGGAGGCGGCGCGCGCCACGATCAGCAGCTCATAATCGGGGTAATCGAGCGAGGCCAGCGCGGCCAGGTTCTCACGCAACCCCTGGTCCGGCCCTTTGACGGGAACGATGACGCTGGCGGGCGGAAGATCCTGGGCAGCCTGGGAGAGCCGGCGCCCCACGTAGGCGGCGCGCGACCGTTCGCCGCGCAGAGAGAGAAGGGCCAGCGCCAGCGCGGGGCCGGCGAAGATCCAATACCAGAGCAACGCGGCGCACCGGCGGAACAGTTACGTCCGCGCCTTCCCTTTGGTCTTGGGTTTCGGCTTAGGCTTCACCTGGGCCTTCGGCTTCGGCTTCGGCTTGGGCTTGGGCTTCGGCTTGGGCTTGGGCTTGGCCTTGGGCGTTGGCGCGGGAGGCTCCTCGACGACGGGTTCCACTACGAGTTCCACTACGGGTTCCACCGGGGGAACAACGACGGGGGGAGCCTCCGGGTCGACCTTCTTGAGCACCTCGTTGAAAAGGGCCGCCTTGCGGAGATCCACCTTGGGCGGGGGGGGCTGTTCGCGGCGGTAGTCGTGGTCGCTGTGACAGGTACGGCAACGCACCTTGGCTGGCTCGGCGTACATGACGGAAACGACCAGATGGTTGGTGAGGCGCTTGCAGCGCACGCAATAATCGTCGATATCGTCGCCCAATCGGTATTCGGGCATGAGGGCTCCTAAGCGACCGGCGTTTGAGCAGCGGTTTCCGGTTCGTCGTGGTGTTTCGGTTCGGGCAGGGCCCATTGGGCAGGCTCCAAACCGACATACTTGCAGAGGCGCAACTGGTTGTCTTCGGTTTCGAGGAGATCGCCCACGGCGAGCGGGTCGCCCGATTCCTTGAGGAGGCGCCAAGCGTCGTATTCGTTGTGCGCCTCAATCTGGCCGCGGCGCTCATAGTCCTTGGGCTTCACCGAAGCGCAGCCGGAGACGTGCGGGGCCCAGCGAAACTGCTGCCGTGGGGACTCCTTCATACGGTGGATGCGAAAGAGCGGCATAGTTTTACATTGTAATCGAAGTGCAGGCCCGATTCGCGTCGCGCTCGCCTTGATCGATCCAGCGCTCGATATTGGCGCGCGACCAGCGCAGGGCGTCGCTTACGGAACCGAGGGGCGTGGAAGGCTCGATGCGTAGGACCTCAAGGTCCGCGGGGCAGGACTTGGCTAGCGGCCGGGCCAGCGCGTGAAGCGCGGCTATGGCGCCGAGGCCGGCGGGGCGGTCCGGCCCACCAAGAGCGTTTACGGCGATGACGCGGGTGGCGCCCATTTCGGAGGCGGCCCACAAGGGCAGCGCTCCCAGGAAACCGCCATCGACGAAGTATGCGCCTTCGATGCGGACGGGCGGGAAGACCAATGGAATGGAGCAGGTGGCGGCCAAGTGGCGCCAGGTAATGGCGGAATCGCGCACGAGGCGCTGACGGAGCCAGGGAACCTCGACAACGGTCAGGCCGATGGGGATGCGTGGACGGAAGCGGTCGAACAACTGGCGCGCCTTTTCGTGCAGGACAGCGGGATGGGGGAAGATGGCGGCAAGGGACGGGTCGAGCCAGAGGGCGGTCAACTCTTCGCCGCCGCAGCCGGAGGCGACAACCCAGCCATTCCAGGCGCCGGCGGAGGCGCCGACAATGCAATCCGGCTGGAAACGGCGGCTGAGGGACTTCCAGACGCCCACTTCCCAGGCCGCGAACATGCCGCCCGCCGAGAGGACCAGCGCGGTGCTCACATTGCCAATGGTAGTACGCCAGAGGGGCGGTCACCAAGAATTTAAAAGATTTTGCGGTTCTATTTTCAACGAGTTGAGAAGCGGAGCCGGACCATTGGAGAAAACGCGGATGCTAACTTGAAATCGGGATGAGGGTTGCGCGGCTTCGCGGATTTCGCGAGGCCGCTTTTTTTTGGAGCGGGAGATCAGGGGAAAAACGGGGGCGGAAGGAAATGACGGAGAAAACTCCCCGAACTTGCGAAGATTGCGAAGTTTGGAAGGCCGTGAAACAGAGGATCAAAGTGGGCATGCTGCTGGACAGCGTGATCAAGGGGGTGGAGCTGAGGATTGCGGAAAAGGAATTCAAGCCGACGATGGGGGAGTATTTGAAACTGCTGCAGATGGAGCAGGAAGCCGAGCAGGAGATGCCGAAGGAGATCAAAGTGACATGGGTGGAACCGGAGACGACAACGATATCCGAAGAATAGAAATCGCGTACGATCCGCTGCCTTCCCAGAAACTTTTTCACGAGTCGGAGGCGCGCTTCAAAGGTTTCTCCGGGCCGATCGGGTCGGGCAAGAGCCATGCCCTCTGCCAAGAGGCGATCCGGCTGAGCTACGTCAACGCAGGGCGACTGGGGCTGCTGGGGGCGCCGACTTACCCGATGCTGCGGGACGCGACGCAGGCGACGCTGATCGAGATTCTGGAAGCGAACAAGATCCGGTTCGAGCACAACAAGGCGGAGAACACGCTGACGATCAAGGACACGGGATCGAGGATCCTGTTCCGGCCGGTGGAGGAGTTCGAGCGACTGAGGGGGACGAACCTGGCATGGTTCGGGCTGGACGAACTGACTTACACGCAGGAAGCGGCGTGGCTGCGGCTGGAAGGACGATTGCGGGACCCCAAGGCGGGGCGGCTGTGCGGATTCGCGGTGTGGACGCCGAAAGGCTACGACTGGGTGTACCGCAAATTCGTGGTGGGCGGGCAGACCGACTACCACACGATCATTGCGAAGCCTTACGAAAACCGGCACGTGCTGAAACAGATTCCGGACTATTACGAACGGCTGAAAAAGAGCTACGACGGGAGGTTCTTCGAGCAGGAAGTCCTGGGGGAGTATCTGGCGATGGAAGGGTCGCGGTGCTATGCCTCGTTCGACCGGGACACTCACGTAGCGGACTTGAAGGCGGACCCGAACCGGCCGCTGCTGTGGGCGCTGGACTTCAATGTGGACCCGATGTCCTCGGTGATCGTGCAGACGATCGGCGAAAAGACGATGGTACTGGACGAAATTGTGATCCGCCACGGAACCACGTACCAGGCATGCGATGAGTTTTTGAAGCGCTACTCAGGGTACCGGGGCGTGGTAGAGGTTCACGGAGACGCCTCGGGGTACGCGCAGCAGACCACGGGAACGTCGGACTACGGGATGATCCGCGACTACTTCGAGGCTAACTCCAATTTGACGGTGCAGCACCTGGCGGCGCATTCCAATCCGGCGGTGAGGGAGCGGGTCAACCTGATGAACGCGAGGCTGCGGTCGGCGGCGGGCGAAATCAGGATGCAGGTAGATGGCAAGTGCAAGGAACTGATTGCGGACTTCGAGCAGGTGGCATACAAGACGGACTCCTGTGCGATCGACAAGGACCGGGACCGGCTGCGGACGCACTTATCGGACGCGCTGGGGTATCTGGTATGGGACCAATACAACACAAGGCAAAGCATCGGGGAGCGGACAGTCAGGCTGCTCCACTGAGAACCAAATGCAAAACATCAATCGCGAACATCCGGAATACATCGCGCGGAAGGCGATGTGGAAGCAGTACAGGGACCTATACGCGGGCGGCGAACGCCTGAGAACAAACGCCTCGGATTACCTGGTGCGGCGGCACAAGGAGCCAGGCGAGATCTACCAGGAGCG
>PLGA01000122.1:4665-7553 GCA_003139735.1 Bryobacterales bacterium
GCGAAGGATTACTTCAGCGTGCTGGCGGCGAACTGCGATTTGAAGGACACGAGCCTGAGCGAGTTTTTCCGGCAGAGGTTCGTGCAGACGATGGTATACGGCTGCTCCTACACGGTGGTGGATTTTCCGCGGGCGAACGGGGCGGCGATGACGCGCGCGGAGGAGGACGCGTCGGGGCGGTCGCGGGCGTACCTGGTGGACTACAGCCCGGAGGNNAGCAATCGAAGGTGACGGACGCGCGATGGGAGAGGGAAACGCGGTGGATTTACTACGACCGCGAGAACTTCCAGATCTACCGGAAGGCAGGCGAAGCAAGCCCGGTGGAGCTGGTGGACGAAGGGCAGCACGGGCTGGCGGCGCTGCGGCGGGTGCCCTTGTTCCGGATGCAGGTATCGGAGGGGCTGTGGCTGACCAACAAGGCGGCGCTGCTGCAACTGGAGCATTTCAATAAGTCGAACGCGCTGGCGTGGGCGCTGACGATGGGGCTGTTCGCGACTCCGGTGGTGTATTCGGATCGGGAATGGAACCAGATTGTAGGGGAGTCGTACTACATCCAACTGGGGCCGCAGGACCGCTTCGGGTGGACGGAGCCGGAGGGGAAGGTTTATCAGATTGCGGCGGACAACCTGGTTCAGCTCAAGGACGAAATTTACCGGGTTTGCTATCTGATGAACCAAGCCGGAACGCCGAGCGGAGGGGATCTGCGGATTTCCGGCATCAGCAAGCAGAGGGACTTCAGCGTGACGCAGGAGGTACTGCGGGCGTATGGAGACGCGGTGAAGGAAAGCATGAAGCAGGTGCTGCGGGCGATTGGGGCGGCGCGGCAGGACGGAGTGACGATCGACGTAGCGGGGCTGGACGAATTCGATATCGACGATTACAGCGGGGAGTTGGACGACGCGAAGAAGCTGCTGGATTTGGGAATCGGGTCGGAGACGCTGAAGAAGCAGGTGTTCAAGAATTTGGCGTTCAAGTATTTGTGCGATGCGCGGCAGGAGGTTAAGAACCAGGTGGCGGAGGAGATCGACGGGATGAAGTACGGGGAGTAGGGGGCAGACGGGAGTGCCTTACGCCCTTACAGGGCTGGCGCGTTGCCGGACGGATACCACAGGGCTTACGCCCTGGGCTAGGTTCTAGCGCCCCTGACGGGGCTTGAGGGGACGCGGGGGGGAACGGCGCTCTTACGTTCGCGGCTCGGAACGGACGGCGGGGCGGAGTGGGGATTGAGGCGATTTCACGGTGCATGCGGAGAGAGCGCCGGTAAACAACCGGCGCGCAGGATAACATCCTGCCCCACAGAAGAACGCCGGCACGGACGCCGGCGTGGCAGGCTGAAAGCCCACTCCACGGCGTAGCAGGGGACAGACGGAAAGGACAGGAGGGTTATGGAAGGAATAGACGTGCAGGCGATCGTGCGGCAGGCCATCCAGGAGTACGCCAGCAACGAACAGGCCAAGAGCGAACCGGCCCACAAGGCGGAGCTGGAGGAGGAGCGGAAGCGGCGGGAACAACTGGAGCGGAGGCTGAACGAACTGGTGGCGGAGAACAAGCAGAGCCGGAAGCTGGCGGAGGAAGCGGAACGCAGCTCGATGGTACGAGCGGAGCTGCACCGGCTGGGAGTGGCTAAGATCGACCTTGCGTTCAAGGCGGTCAAGGACGAAATCGAGCGGACGGAAGACGGGCGGCTGGTGGCTCGGGGGGAAAGCGGACAGGTGAGTTTGAAGGAGTATCTGTCGGCCTTCGTCGCCGAGAACCCGGAGTTTCTACCGGCTCGTATCGCGGGGGGGACCGGAATGACGGCGACCCTCAAGGCGCCGGCGGAGGGGCGGGAGACGGTGTCTCTCGACCAGATCCGGCCAGGCATGAGCGCGGAAGAGATGCGGCGGGTACGAGAGGAAATCGTGCGCGTGGCATCGCAGACCCTACGGGGGCTGTGAAAGACGAATCAGCACGGGACCGAAAGGCCCGGCGGAAAGAATAGATAGGAGAACGAATGGCAGCAATTACCTCAACAAACGTCGCAAACGCGATTGTGAAGCTGGTGGCGGCGGACGCTTTGCCGGTGCTGGTGGGGAACCTCGTGATGGGGAACCTTGTGAATCGCGACTACGAGCCGGTGCTGGCGAACGCCGGCGATACGGTGAACATCCCGATACCGCCAACCATGGTGGCGAACAACATTCTGAACAACGGCGGGGCGGTGCTGACGCAGAACCCGCCTCTGAACAACGCGGCGATCGTGCTGAATACGCACGCGGAAGCGACTTTCCAGATACCGGACGTGGTTCGGGTGCTGGCAGTGCCGGACCTGCTGAAGCTGTACATGCAGCCTTCGGTGGCGGCGATCGCGCAGAAGATCGAAAGCGATCTGCTGAGCCTGTACGCGGGTTTCAACACGAACCCCGTGGTGGGGACGGCGGGCACGGCGATCACGGAAGCGACCATCGACGCGGCGGAAACGACTCTGTTCCAAGCGATGGTTCCACCGAGCGAAAGGAAGTACATCGTAGTCAACGCCGCGACCTATTCGGCGTGGCGGCAGATTCCGCTGTTCGAGGAGTTCCAGACGGCGGGGGCCGCGGGCTTGAACGCGCTGATCGACGGCACGGTAGGGAAGTACAAAGACTTCTACGTGTTCCGTTCGCAGTTCGTGCAGCAGACGGGGACGCCGCCGGCGGTGGTGACGACGCACAACATGGCGTTCACGAAGGACGCGATCGGCCTGGTGATCCGGNNCTGGCGCAGCAGTTCACGGTGGATGTGCTGTATGGCTGCGCGGTGTTGAGAAACACTTCGGGCGTGCAGGTGAATACGTAGGAGGGGACGGGGACAGACCGGACACGGGACCGGGGACAGACACGGGATCGGGGACAGACGGATCTGTCCAC
>PLGA01000122.1:7564-22813 GCA_003139735.1 Bryobacterales bacterium
CCTTATCCGGTGATCGTGAGTTTGGAGACGGCCGAGGGCGGCAAGGCAGGAGTGCTGACGGAGGTCACGCGCGACATCGCCGCGAAGATGATTGTGGAAGGGGAAGCCAGTCTGGCCCCGAGCGCGGCAGCGACGGCGTTCCGCGCATCGTTGGCCGCGGCGAAACAGGCAGCCGACCAGGCAGCGGCGGGGGCCAGGGTGCAGTTCTCGGTGCTGACGACGGCCGAGCTCAACAAGCTGAAGGGAGTGGCGGACTCCCTGAAGGACACGGCGTAACGAGATGGCTCTGTTTACGGACGGTCTCGTATCGAGCATGGNNCAGGAAGAAGTGGCGCTGGGGCTCGAAGTACTGCTGACGGGAATGAGTTATCCGGACCCGTTGTGGCCCTCGCAGCAGCCGAGCGTCAGCCGGGTGGTGGTGACGCCGGCGCTGAGGCTCTGGCATAGCTACCGCGCCCTGGAGATGGTCTACGCGGACGCATACAACAGCCAGTTGAACGACCGGTATGCGGGCAAGCGGGACCAATTCCATTCGATGACGAGCTGGGCTTACGAGAAGCTGGTTCAAATTGGGGTCGCGATGGTACTCGACCCCATCCCCCGGGCCGTCATGCCGGCCTTGACGGCAGTGGCGGCCGCATCCACTCCGCTTCCGGACGGAACCTACTACGCGACCATGGCGTGGGCCAACCAAGCCGGCGACGAGGGGGCGAGCGCGGTTCCAAATACCGTCTCGACAACCAGCCAAACACTGATGGTCCAGCCCATCAATCCGCCTAAAAACGCGGCGGGATGGAACGTGTATTTGGGGAGCGGCCCCGATTCGATGTTCCGGCAGAATGGGACGCCGATCGGGACCGCACAGAGCTGGACTCAACCCGGTACGCTGGCGGCGACGGGCCGGCGGGCGGGACAGGGGCAAACTCCCAACTACATCAAACCGGTTCCAAGAGTGCTTCGGAGGGGCTAATGACACAGAAGATAGGGAGCGCGATCAGCGACCAGATCATTCAACTGATTGTCGCGCCGGCGGGCGCCAATGCGACGCTGGCGGCGCTTTCGGCGGGGACGCTGGACCCGGCGCAGGTACGCGCGCAAAACGTGGCTCCAGACCTGATGGAGCGCAGCGAAACGGTCAACTATCCGGCGGTCAACGTGTATTGCGAAAAGCTGGTGAACGCCTTGAAGGAGAAGTCCCGGAGCTTCTCCGGCTCGGCCCAGATGATGGTGGAGGTGCGGCACTCCAGCGACCGGTTGGAGGGTCTTCAGGACGCTCTGGAACTCTATACGGACGCGGTGACGGAGACGCTGAGCGCGAGCCGCGGCGATTGGGGCAATGGGATGTTCTACGCAGGCGGATACGAGGTATCGTTCGCCGCGGTGAAGCATGGCGGCAGGAATTTCATACAGACGGCGAAGATCGCCCTCGAGATAGGAGTGAGTATCAACTGACATGTCCTCGTACATTTCGTCTAACGCAAACCGATTCTACACGGCATTGGAGAGCGCCTACGGCAACGTAGCGGCGGTCACCTCGACGAACCGGATTCCCGCCTTGAAGCTGGCGGTGGCGCAGCAACTGGAAGTTACCACGCGGAAGGACAAGACCGGCACCCGGACGTTTCCGGGCCTGCCGGCGGGCGGCAGGCTGCGGACCGCCTTCGAGCTTCGCACATTTCTGACGAGCTGGCAGCAGGCGGCGGGGCCTTCCAACAACGCGCCCTCGCCCGATACGTTGCCGGGTCCGGCGTACGGACCGCTGTTCCAGGCGGCGTTGGGCGGCGCGCCGCTGGAATTCGCGGGCGGAACGGTGGCTTCGAGCACGGGAACCGGAAGCCTGGTTTTTCAGGCGGCGCATGGTCTGGCGGCGGGACAGGCGGTCAGTTGCGGCGGAGAGATCCGGTTCGTGGCGGCGATCGCGAGTGCGACCGCCGTGCAGTTGAACGCGCCGTTCACGGTTCTGCCGGCGGCCGGCGCGGCGGTGGCGCCGACGGTCACTTACGTTCCGGCGACGGAGCTGCCGAGCGTGAGCGTCTACGACTACTGGTCGCCGGCGACGGCGGTGCAGAGGCTGCTGTGCGGGGCGGCTATCGACCAGATGGACATCCTGTTGAACGGGGATTATCAAGAATTCCACTTCAGCGGGATCGCGCAGGATTTGCTGGACAGCGGGAGCTTCAGCAGCGGGGAAGGGGCATTGGCGAGCTTCCCGGTGGAACCGGCGCTGGGCGCGTTCGATTACTCGATCGTGCCGGGAAACATGGGCGAGGCGTGGCTGGGCGCGTCGCCCTCGCAGTTCTTCACGATCACCGGGGGAACGGTGACGCTGAAGAACGGGTTGGCCACGCGGGCCAAGGAATTCGGGACGAACCTGCCGCAGGCGATTATGCCAGGGGTGCGCACGGTGACCGCGGCTTTCGAACTCTACAGCATGGACGACAGCGCGACCATCGGGCTTTACCAGGCGGCGCGGCAGCAATCGCCCATCAGCGTGATGTTCCAGTTGGGGCAAGCGCAAGGGCTGATGATGGGGGTCAACATGAACAGCGTGATCCCGGAGGTTCCGGAGTTCGAGGACGGGCAGAACCGGCTGCAGTGGAAGTTCCGGGGATCGCGGGCGCAGGGGACCGTGGACAACGAGATCACGGTGGCATTCGGGTAGAAAGAACTTGACGCGGAGACGCAGAGACGCAGAGAAGAGCCTATAAGAGGTTCGGCATGCTGGGTGGATTTGTGGCGCTTCCCGCGGGCCGGGCGCAGAGGGAGCAGAGGGGATGACTTACGAGGTGGCATTCGGGTAGAAAGAACTTGACGCGGAGACGCAGAGACGCGGAGAAAAACGTTTATAAGAGGTTCGGCATGCTGGGTGGATTTGTGGCGCTTACCGCGGGTCGGGCGCAGAGGGAGCAGAGGAAATGGGGTAGACCCGAGCCGAACTTGACGGGATCAACCCTTATGGGCGGTTTTCTCCGCGTCTCTGCGTCTCCGCGTCAAGAATTCTGCGCGGCAACCCGAGGGTCGGGAGCGAAGGGGATGGGTTCATGACTTACGAGAGTTCGAGGGTGGTGGAATCGGCGGTTACGGCGGGGGTGCGGTACACGGTGGCGAAGATGTCGTTTGCGCGGCGGGTGGACTTGATGCGGCAGGTGCGCGAATTGGCGCGGCGGATGGAGTTTCTGGAGGCGGGCGGCGGCGCGGGCGGAAAGATGGATGCGGCGCTGCTGCAGAAGGAGATCGACCGGCTCTACCTGACTTGGGGTTTGCGGGAGATTGCGGGTTTGGAGGTGGATGGAGCGGCAGCCACGCCGGAGACGCTGGCGGGAGCGGGGCCGGAGGATCTGTTTCGAGAAGCGCTGGCCGCGGTGCGGGCGGAGACGGGGTTGAACGAGGCGGAACGAAAAAACTAATTGTCGCCTTCCAGTTTCAGTTTTCCAACCAGGCCGGTTGGAAGTGCGACGCCTGCCGGAGATCCGGTCTGGAGCAGAAGCGGCGATGCGGATGGCTGGCGCGCCCGGAGGGGACGGGCACGCCGCTGGTGTGGGCGAGGAGGGGCGCCTCGCTCACATCCTGTCCAAAGTCGTACGTAACGGGAGACAGCCTGACGCTGGTGGAGGAGTTTCTGGTCCGGCGGCGGGTTGGAGGGACGAGCTTCGCGGAGCTGAGCGCCCGTCAAGTGGAGGCGTTCGCGATCCTGGAAAACGAGCTTTCGGCGGAAACAAGAAATGGCCAAAACCACACAAGAGAAGTTGCTCGGTAGTTTCATGGAGGCGGCGGGCGGCGAACGGACCGATGCGTTGGCGGCGCGGGCGGAGACCGAGGAGCTGGCGGCCTTGCTGGCGGAAACCGCGTCGCAAACGAGCGGCGCAGGCGAGGCCGGAGCATCCTCAGGGGCGCTGCCGGCGTTCGAAAGCGGCATGGCTCCGGGGCCGGCAAAGACCGAACCGGAGGCCGCTTCGAAGACAACCAACAGCGGCGGCGGAGTGACGGTGGGTTCGGTGGCCAAGACGGTTCTGGAGAGCGGGCTCGGTCTGATTCCGTTGATCGGGGGGTTAATCGGGTTATTCAGCGGCGGGGGATCCGAGTCACCGGCGCCACTGACGAAGTACGTCATGCCGCCGTCACTCGATTTTCAGGCCGCCGACAGCGGCGGAGCATTGACCAGCGTCAGTTACGACCAAATGGGAACGGCCAGGGCGCTGGGCGGATCTTCGACGAGCGCGGGAGGGTCCGCCGGCAGCGTCTCGAGCGAAGCGGGGGCGGCGCCGGCGCAGACCACGGCGAACGCACAGACACTCGATGCGCGGTGGTTCATGGACCATAGCGCGGACATCGCGGCGGCGGTACGAAACGCAATGCTCAATTCCAACTCGATTAACGACGTGGTGAACGATCTATAGCCATGGCGACCTTCCCCAAATTGAAAACCAATGCCGTGATGCAGTATCCGGCGACGCGGAACGTGCGCTACCAGAACCAGGCGTTACGCTTCCTGGACGGGACGGAACAGCGGTACCAAGACTGCGCCGGGCCGCTTCACGGATGGGAGATTCCGCTCAGCCAACTGGACGAAGGCGAAGTGGCGGCCATCGAGCAGTTCTTCGAGGACAACCAAGGGGCGTTTGGAAACTTCGCATTCACCGATCCGTGGGACGGAACGGTGTATCCGAGTTGCAGCCTGGAGACGGACACGCTGCAAACCGCGGCCAGCGGAGAGATGGACGGGGCGACGGTACTGAGGGTGGTGGAGAACCGAGGATAGGCATGCTGACGTATCCACAACTTGGAACGGGCGCGCTGAGCCAGTTTCCGATTCGGACCGAGCGGCGCGCGCGCACGGTGATGAACGCGGCGTTGGACGGAAGTTCGATCAAACTGGCGGACGCGGCGGGAGCGACGACGGAGTGGGCGTTGAGCTACACGGGCCTGTCGGACGCGGAACTGGCGGCGCTGGAGCAATTCTTCGCCTCCGCGCAAGGCAAGCTGAACGGGTTCACGTTTCTCGACCCGGCGGCGAACCTGCTGGCCTGGAGCGAGGCGCCGGGACAGGCGGCCTGGGCGCTCGATCCGCAGCTTTCGATCACCAGCGGGATCGCGGACCCGGCCGGCGGATTGGCAGCGTGGAGTTTGACGAATAGCGGCGCGGGGCCGCAGACGATCTCGCAAACGCTGGCGGCGCCGGGCGGATACAAGTATTGCCTGAGCGTCTATCTGCGCGCGGCGGCTGCTGCGACGGTTACGATGCTGCTGGGGAGCGGCCAGGCGAGCCAAGCGGTTCAAACGCAATGGAACAGGTTCGTCTTCGCGGGGAGCGGAGACGCGGCGGCGGCCGAGATTTGTTTTGGGTTGCAAATTCCGGCCGCCGCTCAGGTAGAGGTATACGGGATGCAAGCGGAACCGCAGGCGGGGGCATCCGTGTACCAGGTGAGCACAAGCGGCGGAGTCTACCAGAACGCGCGTCTACGGGACGACCAACTGGCGGTCACGACCACGGGCGTAAACCGGCATTCCTGCACGGTGAACATCATCTATGTCAACCATCTATAGTCTGACGGAGCAGGCGATCACGGACACGCCGCTTCTGCTGTTCGATTGCACGCTGGCGAACGGGCATACGGAAAGCTGGTGTACGCACGGAATCACCGTGAATGGCAAGGCGTATGCGGCGCGGGTGCTGGAACACAGCGCGTTCGAGATGCAGCCGGCCTCGGCGCAGGGGGTGGACGGGCTATCGCAGATCTCGATCGTGCTGGCGAACGCGGATTCGTATTTTTCGGAGCTTGAGCAGTCCATCGGTTTCAAGGGCGCGCGGCTGACGGTGAGTTTTCTGATTTACAATCTGCCGAATCAGACGGCGGCGAGCGCCACGGCGGCGCTGTTCCAGGGAATCTGCAATCCGCCGGACGAGATTCTGGAGGCGACGCTCCGGCTGACGGCGATCAACCGGATGAGCTTGCAGAGGGTGCTGCTGCCGCAGGTGCGGATTCAGCGGACGTGCCCGTGGGATTTTCCGGCGACCGCGGAACAGCGCACGGAAGCGGTCAACGGAGGAAGCAACGGGCAATATTCGCTGTACTACCGCTGCGGATACTCGGCGGACATTGCGGGCGGCGCGGGAAACCTCGACGGCGGCGTTCCGTACACAAGCTGCGGATACACGCGGAGCGACTGCCAGGCGCGGGGGATGTGGGGGAATTTCGGCGGCCTCGAATTCGTGCCGGCGTCCATCCTGGTGCGGCCCGCGGGGGGAAACGTGCAGGCTTCGGCGATCAGCCTGAACACGGCGCTGTACAACGATTTCGTGCCGATGGTGTACGGGACGGCGTGGTACGCGCCCCCCATCGTGTTTGCGCGCAACGACGGCAATCTGACGAGGATGCAAGTCCTGTTGGGGATCGGCGAGATGCAGGCGCCGCTGATCGTCCTGGTCGACGAGTTGCAGATTCCGCTGGGCATCCCCGGCGCCAACATGACGGCTACCGGGTGGTACAACGTCCAAAGCCTCGGACAGCGCACGGGGCAGTTCGACGCCAACTTTCCGGGCGGCGATCCTTACGGAAGCATGGCGTACCTCTCAGTGGTGGTTCCAAACCAGATCAACAATGGGACGACGCTGCCCAGAATCAAGGTGCTGGCGCAAGGGCTGACGATTCCCATTTACGACGCGACAGGCGCGCAGACAGGCGCGCAATTCAGCAACAACCCGGCGTGGATTCTGCTGGACATATTGCGGCGACTGGGCTGGAGCGCGGCGGAGATCGACATGCCAAGCTTCGCGGCGGCGGCGGCGGACTGCGACCAGCAGATCGACGCGCTGGACATCTACGGCAATGCGATTTCGCTCGGCCTGTTCCAGTGCAACATGGCGCTGAAGACCAGGAAGAGCGCCGGCGACGTGGCGCGCGGGGTGCGGATCACGGCGCGGCTGTTGTTGACCTACAGTAGCACCGGACTGCTGCAGCTTCGCGTGGAGGATGCCATCGCCAACGAGCAGCCCACAAAGCCCGCGTGGTCTAACAGCACGGAGCCCCTCAACGGCGGCTGGCCGAATTACGAGTTTGGAGACGGCAGCACGGGCGTTACCGGAATCCTGCGGCTGCCGAGCGGAGCGCCGAGCGTGCGGGTTTATTCGCGCAGCATGGCGGACACCCCGAACAGTCTCAGCGTGGAGTTCCAGGACTCGCTGAACGACTACCAGCAAGACAGCTACACGGTGGCCGATGCTAACGATGTGACGCTCTGCGGGCAAGAGATTACGGCGAGCCTGAACGCGATAGGGCTTCCGAATAACGACCAGGCGGGGCGCATCCTGCAACTGAACCTGAACAAATCGGTGCTGGGCAACACGTACATCGAATTCCAGACGAGCGTGAAATCGTTCGGGGTGCGGCCGGGCGACATCATCACAATCACGTACCTCAAAGAAGGGTTCACGCGGCAGCCGTTCCGTATTTTGAAAATCGCTCCTGGGATCAATCACCGCGTGACGACGATCACGGCGCAGATTCACGACGACGCCTGGTACGCCGACAGCAACGGGCAGCCCACTTCGGCGACGGGAGGGCGGCGGCAGAGCGACGCGAGCACGGGCGTGCCGCGGCCGCTGATCGGCACCGTAGTGGACGCCAATGGGAATCTTGAGTTCGGGGTGACGGAGGCCGACGATATCAGCAGCGACGGCTCGGTCCAGGTCACCGTCACGGTGAGTTACGTTCCGCCCGCCACGAGCGCGGAGGCGGGTCCGGGCATCCCCTTTGTGAGCCTGTCGGCGGCAGTGGCGCCCGGTGGAACGCTGGCGAGCGGCCAGGTTCTGTACTACGCGATCTCGGCGCTCGATTCGGCGGGAAATGAAAGCGGGCTATCGTTCCTGGTGACGGCCGGGATTGCCAGCAGTGGAAGCGCGGTTACGCTGACGGGGCTGAGCTTCGATCCGAATACGGCGGCTTTCAACGTCTATCGCGGCCTTTCTCCGGCGGAACTGTACCGGATTGCGAGCGGCCAGGCCAACGCGGCCCAATTTACCGACCCGGGACTTCCGCCGCTGCCCATCGCGCCGCCGGACCCGAATTTCGATCATGCGAATTTCTACTGGCGCATGGAACTGCTGCCGGAGACGGCGGCGACCCTGTACTCGGCCAACACGGTGGGCAACGGAACGCTCAACATGATGGCCAATGCGTATAGCGGCATGACGGCGCGGATCACGCGGGGGACCGGGGCGGGACAGGAAGCGACGATCGGGTCAAACACGGCGACCACGCTGACGGTATTGCCGGGGTGGGTGGTGGAGCCGGACGCCACCAGCTATTTCGTGGCGGCGGTGAGCGGCTGGAACCCCGGCGCGACGACCACCAGCGCGACGGCGCAATTCGCGATTCCGAACTGGTCGGGCGAGGTGGCGCAGATTACCGGGCGCGCGGCGAACGTCAACAACGTGGAATGCGACCCGGGGATTTCGACGGTCACGCGCTGGCAGATTGGCGGGTTGGGGGACGCCGGCATTCCGCCGCAGCCGCTCTTCGGGCTGGGGAACGGGGCGCAGGGCGGGACCGTGGCGTTGAGCGGCGTGGCATTCCACAACCTGACGAACACGCGGTCGATATCCTCGGCCACGCTGACGATGTACTACTGGAACGAGCTGCTGGGCACGCCGGGAATCACGCTGGCGAACGCGGTGGGAGCGGCGGACAGCACGATCAACCTAAGCCAGCCGGGGCCGGGGCAGCCGGGCGCCTATCTGCAGATCGACGGCGAAGTCATGTGCGTGACAGCCACGCTCAACAGCGGAGCCACTTACCAGGTGACGCGAGGATGCGATGGAAGCACAGCCACCGCGCACACGGCGGGGCCGGAGCCGCTTTACCATCTGGCAAGCACGAGCGCGATCGCGTCGTTTCCACCCGAGTTCTTCGGGAGCCCCTACAGCGGGAGTTGGACCTTCCCGGTGATCCTGCCGGATGTGCGGGTGGCAAGCGCCGAGCTGATTGTGACTAACAACAAAGGAAACAGCCCGACGGGCAGCATTGCGCTGACCCAGACCACCGATTTAGGACTGCGAACGACCTCCGGCGGACAATACACGATTCAGGTGGATGGCTTTCTGGCGGTAGACCAATACGCGGCTCCAGCCCTGGTGATGGATGCCTCGCACGCGGTTCGCGAGATTTACGCGGTGCTGGGCACGGCGGCGGATGCGGCGGTGCAACTGCAGTTGAACGTCAACGGGAACCTATACTGCCCGCTGACTTTCGCGGCCTCGGCTTCGGTGTCCAATAGCGTGGCGGGCAATACGCTCGCGCCGCTGGCGGCCGGCTCGCAGGTGACTCTGGCGATACTCTCGGTGGGGCAAACGTATCCGGGCGCCGATTTGACGGTATTGATTCGGATGTGAAATCGACATGGCGGAACAACTCACCAAGCTGCGGCCCGACCGGGACCTGCAATGCTACTTCTATCAACCGAGCGCGGTGGCGGCGTTGAGCGCGACCAGCCCGACAGGGTTCACGGTATCGGGATCGTTTCGCCAGCAGCTCGATTGGGCGGTGGTCGAGTGGTGTCGCGACAACGTCTTCGAACATCCGGCGCTGCGCTGCCTGCCGGACGGCGACCTGAGCGGCCTCCAGCTCTCCTGGGACGAGGAACGCCAGGATTGCATGGCGATGGACTGCACGCTGTGGCCGACAGTAGACTGGCCGTACCTGCGGATCTGGGCGACGGGAACGGACGGCGTCGAGCGGGAGTACAAGGTTCCGCTGGCGGCGAACGCGACGCCCGCGGCGGGGAGCCTGGCAGCGACGCCGGCGCAGGCAGTTTTCGAGCTCACGGGCGCGGTGACGGCCAACGATTACGTGGAGCTGGCCTGGGCGGCGGCGGACGGCGTGGATCCATCGAGCCAGCACGCGACGCACATGATGTACTACAACGACACGCTGGAAGGCGTGGCCACGCTACTGGCGAACGCGATCTCCGCGAACACCGCCGCGACGGGCATGACGGCTTCGGCGCTGGGAGCGCAGATTACGCTGCAGTACGGGGCCGCGGCGGGCGCCAACGGAAACCGGGTGGGGGTTTACGGCAATGTGAGCGGCGCGCGGACCGAAATCTGGCAGCCGGCGTCGCAGACCATGAGCGGAGGAGCGTCGCCGGCGCTGTGGCATGTCGCGCTCAATTTCAGCAATCTGCAAGGATTCGTGGCGCCGGCTTTCACCACGCTGGTCCAGGTACCGACAAACTCGGTGCGGAGGATGCGGTGGACGTGGGCGCCCGATCAATTGCCGGGCAACTTCGTACGGACCGAATTTCAGGTGACGGTCTCAAACTGGACGGTGGCAGGAACAAATCTGACGTACCAGGTGGCGGGCCCGGGAAGCTGGCGCGCCGAAGACGCTTCGAACCTGGTAGTCTATTCGGGCGCATGGGACGCGCCGGCGATCGGCAACTATTCGGGCGGCTCGATTCGAACCACGGAGACGCCGGGGTCGTCCGTCTCGTGCACCTACACGGCGGCGGGGAACCACGCGCTGTACGTGGGGACGCGCATGTTCAACAGCGGCCTGGCGGCCGGCGCGCCGATTTCCATTACCATCGACGGCGCGACCAGCACGGCGAATCTGGCGTTCGCCGGCGAGGAGGATTTCCTAGTCCGGATCATGGTGGCCGAGCTCGCCGCGGGGCGGCACACCGTGACGGCAAAGCAGACCGGGAGCGGAGTCTTCTATTTCGACTTTTTCGAGATCGCTCACCCGACAGCGAACCTGCCCACGATCGCCAGCACTCCGGACACGACGCTGGCGACCGACTGGGACACGTATCACTCCATCTGCCTTGCGCCGGAGCGGACCGCGTGGCTGATCGACACGCTCGGCTTCAAGGGGCGGGCGAACCATTATGCCGGCGCGATGTGGTTTAACGAACTGACGTGTCCAGGACAGCAGTACGCTTCGGCTACCGTGACGCTAGCGGGCACGCCGGATTTCGGCCTATACACGACGGTCAACATCGGTGGAACGCTGTTTAAGCACATGAGCTTCATTGCGGACACGGCGGCGAGCGTGGCCAACGCGCTGGCGCTCGCGATCAACGCAGGCGCCACGGCGGTGTGGGCGAACGTAGCTGGCCTGACGCTGACCATCCGGTCGCGCGCCATGGGGACGGCCGGAAACGGGATGAGCGTCGCCGCGGACACGGGCGGCAGCCAGAACCTTACCGCGGCGGCGAGCGGGCCGCTGGGCGGAGGCGTGGACGGCGACCTCTCGACGATGGCGTGGGCGGGGGGCTGGCGCACCGATCTGACTGCGGCGCCGCGCATCAACCGGGCTGCGCGCGACTGGCACTCCAGCTACTTCGCCGCCCTCAAGGGGTACGGCATCGACGTGGCGGCGGCGTTTTCCATGGAGCTTCAGGACGGCGACCCGCAACCGGCGACGGGGATTGCGCAGCGCTATCCCGACGGCGCGGCGGCGCTGCTCAATACGCCATCCCTTCAAACCAACTTTTCGCCGGCCAGCACGGCGTTCTGGCAGCAGGCCTACCTGGACATGGCAAACCTCATGAGCGCGGCGGGGCTGGTTCCGTACCTGCAATTCGGGGAAGTCCAGTGGTGGTACAACGCGTCGCCGGCGGGCATGCCGTTCTATGACGCTTACACGCAGAGCGCGTTTCAGACGGCATTCGGACGGCCGATGGGGATCATTCCCAGCCAGAATGCGCAGCCGGCGGACTTCCCGGATGAATGTGCCTTCCTGCCCACGCTGATCGGGGCATTCACCAATGCGATCGTGGCTTTCGTGCGGGCCGCGCATCCCAACGCCCGCTTCGAAACGCTGTACCCCGTGGACACGAACGACACGCCGTTGAATAAGATCGTCAACTATCCAACCGCGTCGTGGACCGCCGCGGCGCTGACCTGCCTGAAGACCGAGAACTTCACTTTCACAGGCGACCGCGATCTGGACGAGGTGCGCGGCTCGATTGCATTGCCTGGGCAGCTTGGGTTCCCGCCGGCGCAGAGCAGCCACCTGGTGGGAATCAGCGATTACACGACGCCGTGGCTGAAAGAGAGAGGCTTGGCGCTGGCGAGCGGGGTGGAGTCGGTGGTATTGTTCGCACTCGACCAGTTCTGTTTGATTGGGTACCCAGCGCCGTTGAACAGGAGCTCGAGGCGGTCGGGAAAGATGGGGTAAGGGGATGCCAACGCGCCACTTTAGGATAAACCGATGAACGGGTTCACAACGCGGACAGTGGGTAGTGCGCTAATTGTGTGCGCCTCTGGTTTTTGGGGTAGCGCCCAAAAGGGTGGGGTGCTGGAGGCGCTTCGCCCTTTATTCTCCTCCATCGGTAACAGCGGACCATTACATCTGTTTTTGGCTGCTGACGGGTGGTAGGCTTTGGGCATGGATCAGCGTAGCATGTACGGGTACCTATAACGCATAGACACGAATCGCCAATTTGGAGCTATACTACGGCTGAAAGAGGCAAACTGTCGAGTCGGAGGCAGCGCGAGTCCAAGCTCCATGGCGCTCACGATCATAATCGCTGCCGCTGCTGGCGCATTCGCTACTGTCCTGCTGGGTCTGGCCAGACAGATGCCTACGACCGCCGCTAGGCTCAAAGGGATGTTTCCCGAGAGGAGCCCTGTGTGGTACGAGAGGGTTGACTTCTTGCTTGTGTGGATTTTCGGAACGGCGGCTGCGTGTTTCATCTACGGTCCGGAAAACCCCACGCAAGGCTTCGTCGCTGGGTTGGGCTTCGTATCGACTATTAGGCTAACCTTTGGTGAGTTTGAGGGCGGACAATCGCGGGCAATCAAGAAGCTACCGCGTGGAGGCAGGGTGACCAAATGACGGCAAACAGTATTATCGCGGTCCAATTCATTACCGCGGCAACAGCGGTTTTATTGGGAATTGTATACGCAACTGTGATCGGCTCAATCCGAGCCAGATGGCTTGTGCGGTGGTTAGCACTGCCAGTGATCATGTTATTGGTTTGCTCTCTGGTATGGGGAAAGTACTACGTTCACAAAGAAGCATCGATCAGCATCAAAGAAATCCAAGCTGATCCTGCCCGCGCTATAGAGTCGCTATCCCAGGCCATTGCGATTGATCCGGCTTCATCCTCAGCCTTGCTTAAACGTGGAATCGCGTATCGGAAACTCGGTGATCCGCAACACGCTTACTCTGATTTGCATAAAGCCCTCGACCGGTCCCCACGGAACCTTCTAGCCCGTGTGGAGCTATCCAAGGCCACATTGGATATCGGCAACGCTAAGGAAGCACTCGTTATCTTGAACCCGGTGATAGAGGAGCAGGCGGACAACTTTGACGTGCTAGTTGCATACGGATTGGCCAATGTCGGAATGGATAATGACAACGCCGCAATTGACTACTTCAATTCTGCACTGGCCGTGGCTAAAGACAATGATCAACGGTTCATAGCACAAATGGATCTCGCCGTACCACTGTCCCGTGTCCGCCGCTACGACGATTCTATCAAGCACTTGGAGGCTGCACTGGCGATCCGCCCGAATGACGCTCAGGCTATTTGGGAGATGGCCCACGCCTACGGAGAAAAGGGATACTTCTTCCACGATCAATCGTTTCATGCGAAGGCCCTAGAATTAGCCACAAAAGCATTGGCCATCGAACCCAATAGTGTGGGGGCTCGGATGGTCAAGCTGGACGCGCTATTCTATTTAGGAGAAAGGAGCCAAGCGCTTCTGGATCTGTCCACCTTGATCAGAGACAATCCAAATGAGCCAACGCTGCTTTTACAGCGGTCTAGAATGTATGCGGATCAGGGTATGTATGACTTGGCAAGTCGAGATCTGGAGGCAGCGCGTCGGATAATGCCAACCTATGCGTTCGACGCCAAAAACCTTGGTCTGTTGCAGCCTTAGCGATACCCAATGGATGCGCGCGTGACCTTGGGCCACCCGTTCACTCAGTTGTCCCTCCGGTATCATGGTGATGCCCGCTTCCATGGCCGGACTTCACGCAGCCTCCAGCAGTTCCCGCATGGTCCACATGCTGCCTGTGATGCCAGCGGCCATCGCGGGCGTCATGCGGAGGGCCTGATGCCGGCGAACGAAGTTATACCGATCCTATCCTTACCATAGCAAGGATCGAATCCTTGTTCAACGATAATTCCTGTCGGCAAGATCGCTGCGCGGCATTACAACGCCGCCAACACTTCGCCGGTGGCTTGCTCCACGTCGGCGTGCAGGCTTGCGCCGTGGGCGTCCATGGTGACGATGGCGGCGAAACCTTTTACGCGCAAATGCCACATGGCTTCCGGGACGCCGAACTCCAGCAGGTAGACGCCCTTCACTTCCTCCACCGTGCGCGCATAATACTGCGCGGCGCCGCCGATGGCGTTGAGGTAAACCGCTCCGCATTCCTGGAGCGCCGCCAGCGTTTTTCGGCCCATGCCGCCTTTGCCGATCACCGCGCGCACGCCGTAACGCCGGAGCACATCGGCCTGGTAAGGCTCCTCGCGGATGCTGGTGGTGGGGCCGGCGGCTTTCACGGTCCATCGGCCGCCTTCCTTCAGCATCACCGGTCCGCAGTGGTACAGCACGGCTCCGTGCAGGTCCACCGGCGGCGGATTCTGCATCAGGTATGCGTGCACATTGTCGCGGCCGGTGAACATCTCGCCGGAAATGAGAACCACGTCGCCGACCTTCAGAGCGCGGACCTGGGCCTCGGTCAGGGGCGGCTCGAGAACCACTTCGCGGCCGGTCAGCGGAAACCCTTCGCCGCGCGCCATGCGTTCCACGGGGCGGGCGGGATCGCGGTAGAGCCATTGGGTAATTGCGCCGGTGTTGGCGTCCAGGCGCACACCCAGGCGGCGGAACGCCCAGCAGTCGTATGCCACCGAAACGAAGAAACTGGCGGGCAGCCGGTTCGCGGCCACAATCTTGCAGCCGATCAACGAAGCCTTTCCGCCAAAGCCCATCGCGCCGACACCCAGCTTGTTGGCCTCCTCCATGATTTCGGATTCCAGCTTCGCGAGGATGGGGTCGGGGTTCACGTCGTCGAGCGTGCGGAACAATTGTCCCTTGGCCAGGTCGTAGCCGTGCGCGCGGTCGCTGCCAATGCAGACGCCCAGAGCTCCCGGCGCGCAGCCTTGCCCCTGCGCCTGCCAGACGGCGTGCAGGAGGCACTTGCGCATGCCTTCCAGGTTGCGGTCCGCGCGGCCGAGGTGGTCGAGCTCGCACGGCACGGAGTACTGGATGTTCTTGTTCTCGCAGCCGCC
>PLGA01000416.1 GCA_003139735.1 Bryobacterales bacterium
CGCCAAGGTACGGTACAAGGGACTGGTGAGTGCGGAGGATGTGCGCGAACTGCTGGCGACGGCTTATGCCAGCAGGCAGGATGGAGGGTGCGATGCGGCGTAACCGGGGAGGCGCGCGATGAACGTCGATGAATTGCTGGTGGCGGTGAGGCGCGGGGTGGAGAACCGCGCCGCTCTCGACGAGGCGCAGCGGCAGGCGAACGCGGCCGGTAAGGCGATTTGCGTGAAGTGCGGGCGCGTGTTCACAACGTGCCAGGAGTACCGGATGAACGCGCAGGGGCGGCTCATCTGCCGGCGGCCGTGCCGGGAGAGGCGGCCATGATGCCCGACTGGAACGCCGACCCCGACAATTACGCCTTCCAGAAGCGCCTGAGGCGCGAGACGGGCCTGACGCCCTGGGGTGAGGCTCACAAGTGGCGCCGGCGGTTCTGGTGTGCCCTGGCCCTCGCCGCAGCCGGCTGGCTGTTGTTTTTCCTGGCGAAGGGTTAGAGTAAGCAACATATCTCTCATCTGCGAGCCCGCGCGGGCTTCCTCCTTTCTCCCGCGCGGGCTTTTTTGTAGAAATCTTCGCGGGTGCTACATTTTCATGTTGACATTCGCGCCGCGTTGCTACATAATCAAATTAGATCGAATCCATCGGTCAGGAGAAACGAAATGGCACTCACAACGACGTCACGAAACGGCTTTCCTATGGTTTGGCATGTGGACCCCGACCAGCGTTTTCGCGTGGTAGTCAACACGCGCTATGACGTGTTCGAGGTCTACAGCTTCGACACTCTTGCACAGGCGATCACAGAGCAGAGGCGCCGGAGAGCAATCGTAGTCAACCCCGCGGATGCTAACTTGGCCCACCAAACCGGGAATCCGCGCGATGGCGAGGCAATTTACCAGAGCGCTGCGGTGCGGTTTGTCGAGGACGGCGAAGAGTACGAATACTTCGGGCCGAGCTTGCCTAAACTCCATGTCGGCCACGATAGCTACCCAGGCTAGTCTCCGCAGTGCGCTTCTCCGCGTGCGCGGGGCCTCCGAAGGGAAATCGGGGCCGGGTAGGTAACCCCGGCGAAAAGAGCCACGTAATGAGCCAACCACGAAAGCCTTGGGGTGGTAAGCGCGCGGGCGCTGGCCGCCCACCCGCGACGAAAGCTCGCTGCGCCTGCGGGTTGCACACGCTGGCGCGTGCCGTGCGACTGCGGCTCGCCTGCCGGCGGGCGGCGAACATACGGACATGAGGACAGCTATTTACGCGCGCGTGTCAACGACGGATCAGAACTGCGAGATGCAACTCCGCGAGCTGAGGCAGCTCTGCCAGGCCCGCGGCTGGGCAGTGGCCGGGGAGTACGTCGATACCGGCTGGAGCGGAGCGAAGGCCTCACGCCCCGAGCTCGACCGCCTGATGTGGGATGCGCGCAAGCGCGCGATCGACACCATCCTGGTCTGGAAGCTCGACCGGTGGGGGCGGAGCGTGGCTAACTGCCTGGAGTCGATCCAGGAACTGCGGGCGTTGGGCGTGCGCTGGATCGCGCCGTCTCAAGGCTTGGATACGGACCAGAGCAGCCCGACGTCGCGGCTGATGCTCACAATGATGGCCGCGTTCGCGGAGTTCGAGCGGGAGTTGATCCGCGAGCGCGTCAAGGAAGGCTTGGCCACGGCGCGCTATCACGGGCGCGTGGGCGGGCGGCCGCGGCGGGTGTTCGCGCACGACCGGGCGAAGCGGCTGCGGGCGGAGGGGTTTACGATCCGCGCGATCGCGGCGAAGCTCAAGGTCGGACAGGGGACGATTCAGCGGCTTTTCGAGCGAAAATAGGCTGTACCAGAAACCCAAAATGAGACGCGCGATCGCGCGTTGATAACAGGGATCGGGGCAAGGGCTTTTCTTTCCAACCACATACAATTGTTTTGGGTACGGGTTCGGCCCGAAAAGGCCCAAAAGACGGGTCCGGCGGGAAAACTATGGTATACCAAATCGGGTTTGGGTCCCCGGGTTGCGGCGGGCGGCGGGNNCCCCCGCCACGTCGCGATGGGTCGCACTCACGCGAGCGCGTCCCGCACGCCGTCCGACGCCATGCCGCGGGCCTTGCGGCCGGTCGAGATCTTGTGGACCTGGCCGGGCGTGCCGGCGGCCGCGGGCGCGCCGGCGTCGCGGTACTGCGCGCCGCGGTTGCAGACGGCGCCCCACGTCTCGGGCTGGTAGATTGAGCGCGTGTAGCGCCGGGGCCAGTGGCAGAAGGGGTGAGGGGTGAGATCACCCTCCATTAGCTCGCTTCCTCCCCGTCAATTAAAATTGACAGCGCCTCGCCGAGCCGGCGTGTGGCACTGAGCGCAACCTGGAGATCGCCGTGGCGGCTGTCGCTGGCCAGGAGGCCTTTGAGCTTCTGGCGGACCAGGTCGCTGGCGCGCTGGGCGGTCGCGAGGGCGGCGAGGACGTTCACCGCCGGCGCAAGCATGCTTGCATCGCTATCCGATCTGTTTCGGATTTTCCCAGCAACTAAGGATTTCCGGGAGCTCGATGCTTCGGCCCTCAGCTCCGCGGCGGCTTGACGTTCGCGTTGTGGACTCATTGGCAGAGCCTCCAGATGAGAGACATGATGCCGGCGAGGCCGGCGGCGGTGAAGAACAGGCTGACGATGAGCTGCTGGGCGCGGGTCATGGGAGTCTCCACTTGGCGGTGAGGGCGATGTACGCGGATTCCCGCGCGCGTAGCTTCCGGTCGTCGGCGAGCGTTCGCCGGCGCGCCCGCTCGATCAGGCCCGAGCCGCACTGGCACGGCTTCGTCGAGCCATTGCCGCGGTCCAGCTTCCCGGTACCGGCGCACTTGGGGCAGTAGGGTTTGACGCTCATAGTCACTTCCCAGCCCGCTTGATCTGGCGCAGTGGAGTCGGGGCCCCGATCGCCAGAGAGTCGCCGCGCCGGCTTTCGAAAAACTCGCCAGGGTCCGGAGCGCCCATGGTCTTGAGCAGGTCAACTTCGACCTTCGCGGAGTTGATGATGGTCTGCGCCACGTCGCTGATGGTTTTCGCGCGCGCCAGGTCCATCGGTTTGTCTTCGTCTTTGAGCTGTTCGAGCGTTTCAAACAGGTGGTTGCGCAGGTCCGACATCCTATTTCTCGGCATTTGCTCTCCTCAGTTTGCGTTTCAGGACACCTTGCAGTTGGATCGCCTCGGCCAGCGGCCGAGGGTAGATNNGCTCGCGGCCTCATTGAAGCTGGAGGGCGCAGTCCGCCTCCGTCGCGTGCTTCCCGGTCTTGAAAGCGATCACGTGACCGCGGGGTATCGGACCGCGCTCCTGTGCCCAGATGTGACGGTGGAGTTGCGGCCACGCGTCGGCGTTTCCCCAGCCGGTTGCCTCCTTGCCGAAGACGGCCTCGCGGATTTTGATTCGCAGGTAGCCTTCGCTGTCGAGCATGATCGTACCGACCGGCACCCAGTTGCGCGACGCGGCACCGGTACGCTCGCCCTTCTTGAACTGCGTCTCGGCCATTCGGCCGGGAGCCCAGCCCGGGCACCGCTGGCCTTTATTCGCGGGGACCTGGCCTTTTTGAAATTGGTGGGCGATCATACCCGGGCGCTCCATCTGGCTTTGCCAAAACTCGGCGCTCTTGCGGATCTTGTGCTTATAGGCTGCCCGGAGTATCGCGTCCACGGGCCTGTGAAGTTCAAGAGCGAGGTCCGCGGCGCGCAAGACTGGGTACAGCGCGCGGAGTTTGGCGAGTTCGGCGGGACTCCAGAAGCGGCGGCGGTTCATAGCGCGGCCTCCAGGGCGCCGTCGATGATGCGCCGGGTGATCGCGCGCAACGCGCGGCGGGCGCTGTCGGTCTCCGCGTTGAGGTGGTGCAATTCGTAGAGGGTGAGCAGCACTCCGCTGTGAGTCTCGAAGATCAGGACTCCCGATTCGATGGCGCAGCCGCCGAGTTCCGCGCACCGTTGCAGTGTGCGAAGGATGATAGGCACGCGCCAGGCTGACGACATTGGAATACGGAAGGACTTCATACGGCGCACCCTCAGGACTCCCGATTCGCCGAGTTCCGCGCGCCGTTGCAGTGTGCGAAGGATGATAGGCACGCGCCAGGCTGACGACATTGGAATACGGAAGGACTTCATACGGCGCACCCTCCCGCGGCCGTGGCGATGTTGGCCTTCTGCGCGATCACGTGACTGCGGGCCAGGCCGCGCTGCTGGTCGCGGGTCATGCGGTCGATGTGGTAGCGGCCGTCTGCTGTCAGCTCAGCGATAGCCGCGTCGAGGATGCGGCAGCGCTCCTCCTGGGGTAGCGCGTCAAAGGCTTGCTCGGCGCGTTCGCGGGCGGCCATCTCTTTTTCGTACGCGGCGGCGGCTTCGAGGATGCGGCGCCCGTTGGCTTCCTGCTCGGCCAGCTCGGCCGCGCGCTGCCGGCGGAGGTCCTGGAACAAGGCGCCTGAAAGGGATGTGAGGACACACGTCGCAACGTACCGGTACGGATTTTCTTTTCTCCGGCCGAGAGCGGCCTTCGTGCCGATCAAATAACAAATTTCCTCGGTGGTCACATCGGGAACGGCGGCGCGACACTCCTGGAGAAAGATCCGAATACCGAGATCGTCGGGTTCACAGAAGGGACGGAAGGCAGAGCACACGAGGGCGGTGTCGATTTCCGGGGTGTTCTCCGAAGTCTTGACCGTTTCATTATTCGTCGTCGTCGTCGTCGTCGTCGGGGATCCCAAAGAAGACGACGACGAAAAGAGTTCTTCTTTTAACCTTTTAACCCTTTTAAGAGGCACGCCGGGGACCATTTCGGTAACCTCAGCGATATGGTCAGATGCGGGCAAAACAGGCGCGAGGTCAGAGGTTTGTGCAGACATGGAATCCTGGTTTGCACATACCTGGATTGAGGTTTGTACAGACCCGTGAAAGGTTTGTACAAACCTTTCCACGGCCGGCAGGACGCGGTCTTCGAAGCCCGGCGCTGGCTGGCGGCTCTTCTTCTTAGAAACTTTTTCGCGAACTTTATTGACACCGAAGGCGTGAAATCTGGTATCTTGTCTTTGATCGAAGATGAAACGCACCCCGGCGACAAATTCGGCCTGCACGCGCTCTTGGAGGGCGATATCGGCCTGGTGTTCTGCTAGTAATTCAGCACGTCTTTCCGGTGCGAGTTTGTTTATTTGCTTCAAGATATAGGGGGGAAAAAGGTTTGTACAAACCTTCTTCGC
This sequence comes from Bryobacterales bacterium, assembly GCA_003139735.1. Taxonomy (GTDB): domain Bacteria; phylum Acidobacteriota; class Terriglobia; order Bryobacterales; family Bryobacteraceae; genus BOG-224. The sequence continues at coordinate 5,183 of PLGA01000416.1, forward strand.
TTTTCCTTCACTTATCACTGGAAGCGTGATTTCGCCCTCGATCCACAGCCGTCCCTCATCGTCGCGGCGCGCGCGTCCTTCGCCGGCAATCACTTTCCAAGCCTTCATGAGGTTCGAGAGGTGCATCTTGAGGTCGACGGCGGCGTCCTGGAGGCGGAGGGGCTTGCCCGTTTCGCTGACCGCGAACGGAGAGCGGCGGCCATAGCGGGCGGAGTTACCGCGGCCGAAGCGGATAGTGCTGGCCAGAAGCCAGGCCCACAGCCTGCGATCCGGCTCGTAGCGCGCATCCTGGAAGGTCAGATATTGGTCGGGTGGAAAGGGGTCGGAGCCCTTTGTCGATCCGATGGCCTGCATCAGCGCGACGGCGGCGCTCTGGCCTTCCTGTTGCGGCTCCTTGCGGAGGGTGGACGATTGGGCGCTCATTGGCCCCCNNCGCTGGCGCGCCGCGCTGGCGGCACCGGGAAGGAACGCGCCTCTCGGCCCTCGGCAGCGTCGATCTCAACCGTGATGCCGGTCAGCCCATAGGCCTCTAGCTGGCGCTCAATCTCGGCCGCGATGGCCAGAAACACAAACTTTGTAATCGGCTCCGGGCGGTCCGCAGGCGCGCACGCCCCCCGGGCGGTGATTGCTACGGTCATCCGATGACCTTTCTGGCGCGAGGCAATGTGCTCGCGGTCACATAGTTTTAGGGTTGACAGTTGCGAAGGGAGGTCACTCAGGGTAATATCTGAGTAAGCAGCGAGGCCGCGGCGCAATGCCGTGGTTTAGCTGCTGCCGTCCGGACGCGTATCCATCGTCTCAGGCTGCCTTCGACGCCAATCAACTGCAGCCAGGGATGAGTTCAGCCATCCGGCGGCGCCCGTCCACGCTGGCGGGCGGCATTCATGCGGTACAATCCGAGTGAATGCCGTCCGCTCGGCAAGTCAACTGGGCGAAGTTTCGCATTGCGGTCGTGTCCCTGGCGGCGTTCGCCATCCTGGCCGTGGTGGCGTATCTGCTCGCCGGAGGGTTGCTGTTCCAGGCGAGAACGAACCTTTACCTGTATCTCCCGGACGCCACGGGCCTCAGTTCCGGAGCGCCCGTGCGCGTCGACGGCATCCCGGTGGGCAAGGTCCGCTCCGTGGCTCTTTCCGGCTCCAACGTTCTCAACCGCGTCATCAAGGTGACCATCAAAGCAGAGAGCGACCGCCTGGCGCGGATTCCCGCCGACTCTCTTGCGCAAATCAGCCCCGACTCGCTGGTCGGCGACATGTTCGTCGATATCGCCAGCGGAAAGAGCGCGAAATCCCTCGCGCCCAACGGCGAGCTCGCTTACAAACCGTCGGCAGGATCACTGAAGAGCCTGGACCTGACCCAGTTCGACCAGGCGTTGAAATCCATCGACGCTGTGGTCACCGATATCGAGCAGGGCCAGAGCCGCGTGGGCCAGTTCGTGATGGGCGAAGCGGTTTACGCCGACCTGCTTAAGCGCCTGAACGAGGCGCAACGCGGGCTTCGCGCCGCCACCGACGTCACCACCAGCATTGGCAACGCGATCCACACGGACCAGCTTTACAGGCAGATCGCCGATCCCCTGGTGGAGTTGGACCAGAGCCTGGCGCGTCTCCAATCGGCGAGCGCCGGCCCCGGCTCATATCTTCACGACCCCGCCGAATACGACCAATTGCGGAAGGCCGCCGAGGACCTCCGGAGTTCCATCGCCACCCTGCGCGGAACCGCGTTCGTCCGTTCCGAAGCCATGTACTCCGCCTGGAACAGCCGCGTGCAAGCGCTGATCCAAACCGTGGACCAGACCAACGCCGGGCCCCTTTTCGAGACCTCGCAATGGTACGAACAGATGGACGGCGCCGCACGGGAGATGCGCGACAACCTGAAGGATTTCCGCGAAAACCCTCAGAAGTTTCTGCGCATCAAGCTGTTCTAAGGCATCCACCGCCGAGACGGGCCCGCAAATGCAGCGGGCGCCCCGGCGCCGAGTTCAAGAAGGGAATCAGTCTCCGCGCCCTCTGCTTCCTCTGCGCCCGTCCGGGTCTTCTCTGCGCCTCTCCGTCCCGGCGGTGAACTTCTTAAGGGGAATCCGGGACGGCGCTACATCACCAAGCTTATTGAGACTACCCCCGTTTTTGCCGATAAGTAGAACGGGAGTACCAACGTTCAATGTCTGTTAAGATGCTCGGCGATACCGTTTGGGACCTGCCGCCATTGATCTTGCACCCGTTCAACGAACGCGTGCCGCCCGCCGCCTTGCTGGAGAACTCCAAGGCCGCTCTCATGACGGCCGGCCTCATCCCGGACGACGGCTCCGACTGGGACGCCCTGACACGCCGTCTGTTGACCGGCCGGCACGCCGAAATCCGAATGCTGTACTTCCTCGGGAAGGACGTCTGCCGCTGGCTCACCCAGTGCCGGGAATGCGCCAGCCGCATCACCGATCTGAATGGCGCCGAGGTTCACGAGCAGAGCTTCGCCGGCCTCCTGGCGGGAAAGCCGCCCCAGGCCGTCGAAGAAAAGCTGGTCCGTTGGGGCGTCGCCGGCTATTCCTCGGTCTTCTCCCGCGCCGTGGGTCTCAACGCGGTCTTCGCGCAACCGCCCGCGCTCGAAAGCCTTTCCGAGGAATTCCTGCGCAACTACCATCGCTACGCCGACCTCATGTACCGCTGCTACATGGCATCGCAGCCGCACTTGATCGTCACCGCCGCCAATTTCCGCTTCGACTTGTACGCCTCCGGCGAGTACTCGCGCATGCTGGAATCCGAGTGGGGGGCCGATTAGCTTCTTCGCCGAGCCGCGAACGTCAGAGAGCGGTTGCCTGATATCGCCCGTTGCCCCGGATACCCGTACCCTGATATCCTTATCGTTTATCCGATCCCTCACATCAATCAACTAGGAGAAAATATGGCAGTGAAAGTTGGCATTAATGGCTTTGGCCGCATCGGCCGGAACGTCGTCCGAGCGAGCCTCCACCGGAACGACGTTGAGTTTGCGGCGGTGAACGATCTTACCGACACGAAAACATTGGCGCACCTGCTCAAGTACGATTCCGTGCTGGGAACCTTGCCTCAGGAAGTCGTCGCGCATGCCGATTCCATCTCGGTCGGCGGCAAGACAATCAAGGTGTTCGCCCAAAAGGATCCGGCGCTGCTCGATTGGGCGTCCGTCGGCGCCGAAATCGTCATCGAATCCACTGGCAGGTTTACCGACGCCAAGGACGCCGTGAAGCACATCCGCGGCCCGGTCAAGAAGGTCATCATCTCCGCGCCCGCGAAGAACGAGGACTTGACCCTCGTGCTCGGCGTCAACGATGCCATGTACGATCCCGCCAAGCACAACATCATTTCCAACGCGTCCTGCACCACCAACTGTCTGGGACCCGTGGTCAAAGTGATCCATGAGAAATTCGGCATCCTCAAAGGGTCCATGACCACCATCCACAGCTACACCAACGACCAG
>PLGA01000476.1 GCA_003139735.1 Bryobacterales bacterium
GCCCTCTGGGCCCGGCTCGGAAATACACACAGGGGCGCCGGGCGAGAGCTTGCTGCAAATTCTTGCGGATATCGGAGATTGCAGGCGCTGCCGGCTGCATGAAGGGCGCAACAAGCTGGTGTTCGGGGTTGGAAACGAACACGCCCCGCTGGTTTTCGTGGGCGAGGGACCGGGCGCGGATGAAGACGAGCAGGGCATCCCGTTTGTGGGCCGCGCCGGGCAATTGCTCACACAGATGATCGAGAACACGGCAAAAAAGGAGGGCATCCCGCTCCAGCGCGCCGACGTTTACATTTGCAACGTCGTGAAGTGCCGTCCCCCTGGAAACCGCACTCCCGAGCCGGATGAGATGGAGGTTTGCGGGCAGTTTCTTGACCGGCAGATCCTGGCCATCCGGCCCAAGGCGCTTTGCGCGCTCGGCGGCACGGCGGCGCGGGCGCTTCTGGGGCACAAGGAAGGGGTTACCAAGATGCGCGGCAAGTGGTTTCAGTGGAAGGACATACCGGTCATGGTGACGTACCACCCCTCGTACCTTCTCAGGCCTTACAACCAGGATGCCAAGCGCGAAGCGTGGGACGATCTCAAAAAGGTTCTGCATTACGTCTACGATTGAGAATCCGGGCGTTCCGGATGGTACACTACTTGTATCCGCTAAAGCATGCTGCTTGCCAGAGAATTCGTCGCCTACCTTTCACGACAACTCGTCAAGAAAATGAGCGCCGGCGTCATGGAAACTACCATGCCGGGGGTGGTCGCGCAGAAAACCGCCGACGTAATCAATGAAGAGTTGGCCCTCGAAGACCGCCTGAACGACGAGGTTCGGGATATTTTGAGCCAATATAGCGAATACATGCGCCGCGAGGGCGTGAGCTATCAGGACATGTTCCGGAAGGCCAAGAACACCTTGATCGCGCAGCGGAAAGTGGTTCGCGCATCGGGCCGCGATACCGGCGACAACATGAAGCTCTCGCGGGACAAGCTCACGCAAATCTCGCACAAGCTGGTGGAGATGTATCGCAAGAGCCACGAATTGCGGCTGAAGAATAAGGACACCAACGCCGTACGCCTGGAGATCCTGCGCTTCATGACCGAGTTGCTGGTGGCCGAGGAAAAGGTGGACCGGGCCTCCCGCGACAAGGTCCGCTCGCAAAAGCGCGACATCCCGGAAGGCAGCGAGGAGTGGGATATCCTGCAAAGGCGCTACTACGCGGAGGAGCTGAAGAAGCTCGGCATCGATCTCGCGAAGTAGGCTGGGAGAGCGGACGGCCAAAACCTCAGCGTTTATATCCGATCATTCTGAGAAATCCGCGGCGTTTTTCGGCGTCTTCGGCGGTCTCGACACCTTTGGGCGGGAAGCCGTCGATCACCCCGAGCACGCCCCGGCCCTGTTCGCTTTCGGCCACCACCACCTGAACGGGATTGGCTGTGGCGCAGTAGATGGAACACACCTCGGGAACGTCCCGAATGCGGCCCAGTACGTTGATGGGGTACCCGTCCCGCATGGCCACCACGAAGACGTGGCCGGCCGCGACGGCTACCGCGTTGCGGGCGGCCATGGCCTTGAGATCCTCGTCGTTGCCGTCCACCCGAGTCAGGCAGGGGCCGGAGGCCTCGTTGAAGGCGATGCCGAACTTCATCTGGGGGACGGTGTTGACCACCGCCTCGTAAATGTCCTCGACGGACTTGATAAAGTGGGCCTGGCCGAGAATCACGTTCCCGCCCTCGGGGACCTCAAGCGGCACGAGCGTCAGTTCCATAGAGAATATTAGAATAGCGCAGGCTGTTGTTTGACTTGGTACTATAAGGTTTATACAATTAAGCGAGCAGCGGAAGTGTATGTCCGATAACAGCACGCCAGTCAAGGGGCCGACCTCGGTTGCGGCTGACAACCAAACGACGAAGATCCGAATCGTGGTGGCTGACGACCATCCGATCTTCCGTGATGGACTTTGCAAGCTCCTGGCGCTGGAAGAAGATTTCGAAGTCGTCGCTCAGGCACAGGACGGCCGGGAGGTCCTGGAAGTCATACAGCGGCTAGAGCCCGACATCCTTTTGTTGGACCTGAGAATGCCGGGCCTGGATGGCTTGGGCACGTTGCAACGCCTGCAGGCCGTCAAGAACAAGACTCGCGTCATCGTGTTGACCGCCTCGGACGACAAGAACGAGTTTGTGCAGGCGATGAGGCTGGGCACGTCCGGAATTGTCCTGAAGCAGACCGCGACGGAACTGCTGATCAAGAGCATCCGGAAGGTGCATGCCGGGGAGATCTGGCTGGATTCGCACACCACCCAGGCCGTGATCCGGCAGTTCGTCGCGAACGAAGAGCCGCAGCAGGCCCTGCCGCAGCAGCCGCCGCCGCAGCAGGCCCCGCCGGCCACGTCTCCGATGCGCGACCGGGAGCGCTCGCCGCTGAGCCAGCGCGAGCGGGAAATTGTGTCGCTGGTGGCGCAGGGCTTCAAGAACAAGGAAATGGCGGAGAAGATGTTCATCAGCGAGCAGACGGTGAAGAACCATCTGCACAACATCTTCGACAAGCTGGGAGTTTCAGACCGCCTGGAACTGGCGCTTTACGCCATCCACAACAACCTGCACACGGGAAAATAGGCCAGCTAAACAGAACGTCATAAGTAATTGCGCATCCGCCGGCAGTCGAACGAGTGCTCCTTGCGCAAACAATAACGACGCGATGTTTAGCCTCCACTGTACTCTTTGAGCTTATTGTGCAGCGTCTTGAGGCTGATGCCGAGGATTTCCGCGGCGCGCGTCTTGTTGTTGCCGGTATGTTCCAGCGTCCTTAGAATCAGACCCTTCTCGGCCTCTTCCACGGTGGCCCCGACGCGGAACTGGATGCAGTCCGGATCGTCCCCGGCAGAGCGTTCGGCGGGCGGCGGCTGGCCCGGGGCGGCCCGCAGGAAAGCGGGCAGGTGTTTCATTCCGATGGGGCCTTCGCCGGCCAGAATGACGGCGCGCTCCAAAACGTTGCGCAATTCGCGCACGTTGCCGGGCCAGTCGTGACGGTGGAGAGCTTCGGCCGCCTCGGCGGAAACCTCCGTGACGCGGCACTCGTGCTTGCGGTTCAGATCGGCCATTAGCGCCGCGGAGAGCGCATCGATATCTTCCTTGCGCTCGCGCAACGGAGGCAGGTGCACGTGGAAGACATTCAGCCGGTAGTAGAGGTCCTCACGGAGATGGCCGCCGCGCACGGCTTCCTCGGGGACCTTATTGGTGGCGGCGAGCACGCGGACATCGACTTCGAATTCGCCCTTGCCGCCCAGCCGCCGGACTTTGGAGTCTTCCAGAATGCGCAGCAATTTCGCTTGTGTCAGCAGGGGCATCTCGCCGATTTCATCGAGCAGGAGGGTTCCGCCCTGGGCCGCTTCGAAACAGCCCGCGCGCCGCTCCAAGGCCCCCGTGAACGAACCTTTTTCATGGCCGAAAAGTTCGCTTTCGATCAGCGTTTCCGGCAATGCCGCGCAGTTGATGGCGATAAACGGGCCCCGGCGCCGCGGGCTCAGGTTGTGAAGGGCGCGAGCCACCAGTTCCTTTCCGACGCCGCTCTCGCCGGTGATCAGGACGCAGGCCTTGCTTGGCCCAGCCTGCTGGAGCAGGGCGAAAATCTCCTGCATTCTGGGGGAATTACCTACCAGCTCGCCTAACGCCCCTTTGTATCCGAGCTGCCGCTCCAGGTTGCGTTTTTCGGCGCTCAGGCCGGCGTGACTCGCCGCGCGGCGCACCAGCGTTTCCAGGACTTCAGGCTGGATCGGCTTCTCGAGGAACCAGTAGGCCCCGAGCTGGTGCACGGTCTTGACGGCGGTTTCGATGTTTCCGAACGCCGTCAGCACGATGGCGGGAGGCATATCGCCGGAATCCTGCAGGCGGCGCAGGAGGCCGAATCCGTCGAGTCCCGGCATGTTCAGGTCCGTGAGGATCACGTCGGCTGGAAAATCGGCCAGTTTCAGGAGCGCCTCATTACCGTCGCAGGCGGTTTCCGCTTGCATGCCCCAAGCGGAGACAAGGGTTGCCAAGCCGCTGCGCTGGCTGGCTTCATCGTCCGCGATCAGTACTCGAATGGGGTGTGGCAATGCTCTGTCCCTTGCTCGGAGATCGCGCTACTCCCAGACCCGTTTCGGGACGCCGCGGTCGCGGTCTTTCACGCGGTCGTAGAGATAAAAGGCGGACACCGTGCCTAGTGAATCGTTGTAATAGCTCTCTTCGCCAAGGCCCTCCTTTAAGTCTTCCTCGAAGGCGTGCAGCGCTTTCAGCTCGTCGGCGGTAGCGGGCTGCCGCTTGCCGGACGGCGTTTGGAAGAACTTCTGGAAACCGCCGTCCACCAGCTCGCCGATTTCCGTGCCCATCGACAGGCCGGCGCGGCCGGAGCCGCGGACCACGCCGCCCTCCTCCTTCAGGTCGAAAGCGCAACCCCCGCGAGCGACGCGGACCCAGCCGTCCCCCACGGGAACGGCCGTGAAACCGGACCTCTTCAGAGCGTCCAGCCGGTCGGAGAAAGTGAGAGTGGGGATGCGTTTCCGGCGAAAGAACATGAATTCATTATAGGAGGCGCCGCATCGAAGCAACCAGCGCAGGATGGTATCTTAGGCTGGAACGTTACCCGCCGGGGGCGAAAAGGAGCACGTGCCATGAACAAACGAGAGATTAACGACGCGATTCTGAATCGACGCGGGTTCTTCAAAACTACCGGCGCCGGCTTGGCGACCGCCGGGCTGGCGCTGGGCGATCAAGCGAACCCGGCGGCGGGAGTGCTCACGGAAAAGGAAAAGCTGGACCGGATCGCCTCCAATACCTGGCCCATTCGGGACATCTTTAAGACGTCCGGCACGCGCCCTAACGCGCAGATTGACGCCATGAAGAAGAAGTACGGCGAAATCACCATGCTGGACTTCCCGGACTTTACCAAGAGCACCTTTCCGGGCGTGTACCACATGGACCTGTTTTCGGGTCTGTTCGGCGACGTGACCGACCCCAGCATGTTTCTGCCGCCCGCCGCGCCAAGCGGCGCAGCCGCGGCAACGACCCCAGCCGCCACGGCCGCCGGGGCCGGCCGAGGCGCGGGGCAGGGCAGCGGGGGTCCGCGGCTGGGCGATTTCGATCCCTCCAGCGCCTCCGGGAAGAAGTGGCTCGAAAAGATGGCGAACAAGATGGCGGTCACGGGCACGAGGTGCCAGCACATTTCGAACAACGCCCCCACCAACATCTGCGTTGACGACGTGGCGCTGCGCAAAGCCGGCATACAAGTCGCCAAGAACTGGCTGGATGCGGGCGCCATCCTCGGGGCGAAATCGATGCGCGTCAATAGCGGCGGCCCGCGGTTCCTTCCCGAGCCGATCCAGGGCAGCGATGGCTACCCGAAAAACGACGCGCTCGCCAAGCTCCTGACGAATTGCATCGAGTCCTTTAAGGAGATGGCGGACTACGGCGGAAAGGCAGGCGTGAAGGTCACGCTGGAGAACCACTGGGGGCTCACGGCGAACCCGATCAACATCCAAATCATCGTCGACGAGGTGCACAACCCATACTGCGAAGCGTCCCCGGATTTCTTCAATTGGGAGCACGACTACCTGTGTTATCACGGCCTGGCGGCGCTGGCGCCCTACGCCCATACCAACGTTCATGCCAAGTACTGGAACCGCTGGGCCACCTGCGACGTGCAACGCTGCGTCAGGATCATGGAGGGCGCCAGGTTTACGGGCACCTACGCGTTGGAGTATGAAGATGGACCGTGGGATCGCGTCGAAGGCGCCAAGTACCTTTACAAAGAGGTGCTGGCCGCCCTCTGATCGATTCGTCAGGCGGTTTCCTGGCGGGCCAGGGCTCCGAGGTTGCGCTCCTTGATTTCCTGTTCGCGCATCAGGAACTTCTGTACCTTCTTGGTGACGGTCTGCGGGAAGCCGTCCACGAAGCGGATGTACTGCGGGACCTTGAAGTAGGCGATCGTGCCGCGGCAGAAGTCGCGGATTTCCTCGGCGGTGGCTTCCACTCCGGTTTTCAACTGGACCCAGGCCATGACGGTTTCGCCCAGCTTGGCGTCGGGGATCCCGAAGACATACACGTCCGCGATCTTCGGATGCGAATGCAGGAAGTCCTCCACGTCGCGGGGATAGATGTTCTCGCCGCCGCGAATGATGGTGTCCTTGGCGCGGCCCTTGAAGCTGATGTAGCCGTCCGGGTGCATCAGCGCCAGGTCGCCGGTGCGCAGCCAGCCTTCCGAATCGACCACGGCGGCGGTGGCTTCGGGGTCGGCGTCGTAGCCTTTCATCACCAGGAAGCCGCGCGTGCATAGCTCGCCCTGCTCGCCGATGGGCAGGGTTTCGAGCGTTTCCGGATGGACGATGCGCACTTCGACATTGGCGAGCGCCGTACCTACCGTCATTACGCTGCGTTCGAAGGGCTCGTCCACGTTGGACATGGTGATCACGGGCGACGACTCCGTTTGGCCATAGGGGATGGTCATGCGCTCCATGTGCATCCGGCGGCTTACGTGTTTCATGAGCTCGATGGGGCACGGGGCGCCGGACATAATGCCCTTGCGCAGCGAACTCAGGTCGAAGCGGTCGAATTCGGGATGCTCCATTTCCGCCACGTACATGGTGGGGACGCCGTAGAGCGTGGTGGCGCGCTCGCGCTGGACGGCTTCCAGGGTGGCGCGGGCGTCGAACTGGGCGGAGGGCAGGATGAGCGCCGCGCCATAAACCGTCGAAACCATGGAGCCAATAACCGAGCCGAAACAGTGGTAGAGGGGCACCGGGGCGCAGATGCGGTCGTTTTCGTGGGCTTGCAGGCAGAGGCCGATCGCCATGCCGTCGTTGACCAGGCCGCGGTGCGTGAGCATCACGCCTTTGGGCGATCCGGTGGTGCCGGAGGTGTACTGGATATTGGCCACGTCGGCCGGGGCCGCGAGATCGGCCGCGAAATCCACGCCGCGGTCGAGCATTTGATCCCACGAGGCGTCGCCGAGCCAGACGGTGTGCTCGAGCGGCAGGCTGTCGCCATTGCGGGATTCGGCCAGGATCTCGCGGTAGTTCGCGCGAGGATCTTTCTCCCGCAGGAACAGCGCGCGGATGTTGGATTTTCTGAGGACGTAGCGCAGCTCGTGCGAGCGGTACGCCGGATTCACGTTGACCAGGACGACGCCCGCGCGCGCGGCGCCATGCTGCAGCAGAATCCACTCCAGGCAGTTGGCGGCCCAGATGCCGGCGCGGTCGCCGGGGCGAAGGCCGAGACCGGCCAGACCGCGGGCGGTACGGGTGGCCTCGCGATCGAGTTCGGCCCACGTCAGGCGCACGCCCTGGTGGCACACTACCAGCGCGTCGCGGTCCGGAAACCTGCGGGCGGTATCGGCCAGCACCTGGGAGATCGTTTTTTCGATGAGGGGTACGTCCACCCCACGGATATAGCTGAGCGTCCTGGCTCCAGCTTCGAGCGCGGAAGTTGTTTGCACGAAGCCTCAGTGTAAGGCAATAGCTGAGGGAAGGGAACTTTGTTTCGGTTAATATCGGTATTTAGGGTATTAATAGTAAGAATCAAGCAGTATGGCGGCTCAACGGCGTCACGGGGTCGAGGAACGCCCAGAACACCGCGCCCGTCAGGTAGACGGCGGCGGAAACGTAGAACGTCAGATTCCAATTGTTGCGGGTGGCGTCCAGCATGTAGCCGATGGCGATGGGCGAGAGCGCTCCGCCGAGGTTGCCCCACATATTCATGGCCCCGGAGAGCGTGCCCGCGTGTTCGCCGCCGATGTCCGCGGCGGAGCTCCAGGCGACCGGCATGACGAAATCGTTACAGAAGCTGGCCATTCCGATGGCCAGCATGGCAGCCAGCGGACCGTGCATGCGGGTGGAGAAGAAGAGGAATCCGCCGGCGCCGGTAAAGCCGAGGCAAGCCACCAGACGCCTCGCAAGGCCGACGCTCTTGAGTTTGCGCGTCAGCCGCGAGGTAAGGAAGACGCTGACCGGGTTGCCCAGCCCGCCCATGAACAGCGGCAGCACGCTGAGCGCAGCCGTGGAGGCGATGGCCAGGTGGCGCTCCTCGCGCAGATATGTGGGCAGCCAGGTCACGTTGAAATACCATCCGTAATTGAGCGCGAAGAATTGCCAGCACAGCAGCCACAACTGGCGCGACCGGAACATGCGGCCCCAGGGGACGTCGGCGTGCCCGGACGCCATCGCCGAACTCTGGAGCAGCAAGTCCCGTTCGGCCTGGTTCATTTTGGGCTTCTGCAAGGGGTTGTCGCGAAACCAGAGATAGAACGCCGCCGCCCAAGCCACGCCCACGCAGCCAAAGATCGGAAAACTGCGGCGCCATCCGACCAGGCCCATGACCAGCGCTACCAGCGGCGGCGTGAAGGCTCCGCCCCAGCGCGCGGCCAGCCAGAGAATGCCCTGGGCGCGCACGCGCTCGCCGGGTGGGAGCCAGGTGGTGAAGGCCTTGGTCAGGTTGGGGAAGCAGCCGGCCTCGCCGGTCCCGAACAAGAAGCGCGTGGCCACCAGAGAGGCGTGGCTCCAGGCCCATCCCGTGGCGGCAGTGAAGAACGACCACCACAAGACGATGCGCGTGAGAACCCGGCGCGGCCCGATCCAATCCCCCAGGAAGCCGCCGGGGATCTCAAACAACGCGTACCCGAGGTTGAAGGCCGTGAAGGCCCATCCCATTTGGATGGCGGTGAGGCCCAGGTCATGGCGTATGGCGGGGGCGGCGAAAGAGATGGAGACCCGATCCAGATACGTGATCACGGCGAGGGAAACCGCGAAGGCGACTACTCCATAGCGCACGCGTGTAGGCCGCATCGGTTTATGCGGGCCGCGCGCGCAATCCGAAGTGATAGACCAGGGCGCCGGCGCCGACGGTGGCGAAGGCGGTGAGCGAAGCCACGGGGTGCTGGATGACGCCGAATACCATCATGGCCACGGCCACCAGGATGTAAGCCACCGGGATGAGCGGCCAGGCGAAATCGATGGCGCGGAGCCGCTGCCATCCCGGCCGCGTGCGGCGGTATACGAACAGCGAGGCCACCGAAAGGGCGCTGAACAGGGCCAGGCTCATTCCGATGTAAGTCAGCAATTCCCGAAACGGCGTGAGGGTCATCACCATGGCGCACATCCCCTGGCTGAGGATGGCCACCACGGGAGTGTGCCAGCGCGGATGGACAATGGCGGCGGGGCTGAAGAACGCCTTGTTCTTGGCCATGGCGTAGTAGACGCGCGGGCCGACGGTGACCTCGGCGCTGACGGTGGAAACCAGGCACAGGGCCATCAGCGCCGCGAACGCACTCGCCACTCCCGGTCCGAAAAGGTTGGTGGCGGAGAGCGCGCCCACGGCGGTCACTCCCTGCATCTGTTTGAGCGGCGTGGCGTAGATGTAGATGAGGTTCAGGCCCAGATACAACACCGCCACGATGCCCGTACCGGCCGCCAAGGCCAGGGGCAGCGTGCGCTCGGGGCGGCGCACTTCTTCGGCCACGTAGGTGGCGGCGTTCCAACCGCTGTATCCAAACATCACCCACAACAGGCTGACGAAGAACTGGGCCGGCAGGCTAACCGTGGAGGTGCGGACCGCGGCTTGGGAGAAGTGGCTCCAGCTTCCACTGCCGGCGGCGAATCCCAACGCCACGAAGGCCACAATCACCAGCAGTTTGGTGGTGGTGAGCACGTTCTGCACCTTGGCGGCGCGGCCCAGGCCGAAGCAGTTCAGGACGGTAAACGCGGCGATCAGGCAGGATGCCAGCAACTGTCCGCGGCCAAGGCTCAGGGAAAGGGCGCCGGAGCCGAAGGTCACCGGTGCGCTCGCAAGCTTCAAGCCGGGGGAGAAGTGGCCCAGATAGTCCGAAAACGCAAGCGCTGTCACCGCGATGGGCGCCGAAAAGCCGGCGAAAAACGAAACCCATCCGGTCATGAAGCCCCACTCCGGACCGAATGCGTGGGTCAAGTAGACGTACTCGCCGCCCGAACTCGGGAAATTGATTCCCAGCTCGGAGTAGCTCAACGCCCCGGCCAGCGCGAACAGGGCGCCTACTCCCCAGCACGTCAATATCAAGCCGGCGCTTCCCAGGTCCCCCGCCATGTATCCGGTGGTGGCGAAGATGCCGGTTCCCACCATGTTTGAGATCACCAGGGCAGTCGCGCTGAAGAAGCCGAGTTGCCGGAGCAGCGCAGGTGTGGACGCCTGCTTCAGGAGGGTGGCCATCTAACGCTATTCTATGCCCTCGGAACGGTTGGGCTGCCGGCTAATTGCTACAATTGACCGCGTGCCGCTCCACCGGGTAGCCATCGCGGCGTGGTTCGTCTGCGCGCCTTCGCTGTTCGGCGCCAGTTATTACGTGGACTGCGCCGGTGGCGACGACGGCGCTTCCGGCCGCGATGCCGCCTCAGCCTGGCGCACTCTCGAGAAACTCAACCAGAGGGAGTTCGTTCCCGGCGATGCCATCCGTTTGAAGCGCGGCGCAACCTGTGAAGGCATGCTCTGGCCCAAGGGTTCGGGCGCGGCGGGCAATCCCATCACGCTCGGCCCGTACGGCGCGGGCGCCACGCCCGTGGTGAAGGCCGACGGACGGGATACGGCGGTCAGGTTGCTCAACCAGCACGATTGGGAGATTCGCGGCATCGAGGCCGCCGGCTCGACCGAGTACGGCGTTCACGTGAGCGGGACCGGGCTGGCGCGGCTCCGGCTCATCGACTGCGTCGTCCACGGCGTGAACTCGACTGGCAAGATGACCGCCAAAGCTTCCGGCCTGGTGGTGTTCGACGGGGAACTGGACGATGTCGTGGTGGATGGCGTCACGGCGTACGATACCAACCGTTGGGCGGGCATCATCCTGCAAGGCCGACGGGGCGCGGACAACGTCGCGGTCCGCAATTCCACGGTCCACAACGTCTACGGCGACGGCATCGTGCTGTTCGCGGTGCGCGACGGACTGATTGAGCGTTCCGCCGCGTGGTACACCGGCATGGAGCCAAGCTACTCGATCGGGACGCCCAATTCCATCTGGACCTGGAGCTGCGCGCACTGCGTGGTGCGCGAGACCGAAGGATTCTACAGCGATTCGCCCGGCGTCGATGGGGGCGTCTACGATATCGATTGGGGCGACTCCGACAACCTGGTGGAAGACAATTACGGCCACGATTCCCAGGCGTATTGCGTCTCGGTATTCGGCGCCGGCTCGGTCACCGCGGCCAGCGAAGTTCGCGGCAACGTCTGCGCGGGAACCGGCCGCAGCCCGCGCGCCGCCCTGCATCACGGCGACGTGTTCGTCTACACCTGGAACAAGGGATCGCTCGATGGCGTCCGCATCCACGACAACACATTGCTCTGGAACCCGCCCATCGACAGCCCCGTGTTGAAGATCGATGCTGAGTTTTCCGGGAACGGCGCCAACAGCTTCGACCACAACCTGATTGAGAGCAGCGTCCCGTGGATGGTGGATGCCTCAAGCGGCAGGGTCTCGCTCGACGGGAACAGTTACGTGTATCCGGGCGATGGCCGTTGGATCTGGAACGGCTTGCGGTTCGAGGGCCTGGCTGGATTTCAGAAGGTCGGCGGACAGGAGGCCAAGGGCAGCGCCGCGCGTACCGATCCCGGCCTTCTTCGCACTCCAAGACACCAGCCCTTGGCGCCGGAACTGACCGCCGCGCGCGTCGATTGGAAGGCCCTGCGCGGCCATTACGCGCTGGTAGGGTTTCTCGATTCGTCGCCCGATTCTCGCGGCGAAACCGTCGTGCTGCGCAGCGCTGCCGCGCAGTACGGACGCATCCTGAAAACCATCGCCATTTCACCCGTCCAGGTACCCGCCGAGTGGAACTTCGAAGGCGTCCAGGCCGTGACCGGACCGTCGCCCAAGGGAAAATTGCCGCTCACATTCCTGGTTGATCCCAATGGGCGGATGCTCTACCGGTGGGAAGGGTACTCGCCGGCCAAGGAAATCGTATTCGCCATTCGGAAGCTCTGCGGACCGCCCAGCGGCCCGGAAAACTGACGGATGCGCGCAGGATGGTGTAAGAATGGTAAAATTACACCATGGCGCTCAACATCAAGAACAAAGAGGTGGAAGAGCTGGCAACCGAGGTTTCCCGTCTGGCTGGCGAGACCAAGACGGAATCCATCCGGCAAGCGCTATTACAGCGAAAGGTCCGTCTTCAGGCGAAAGGTGCAAGCTGGAACCGCAAAGAGCGTTTGCTCCAGTATCTGGAACAAAACGTGTGGCCAAATATACCTCCCGGCGAGCGCGGGAGGGTCCTGACACGCGAGGAAGAGGACGACATCCTGGGATTCGGCCCGGACGGAGTCTAGGGCATGGTCCTCGACAGCTCAGCGATAGTCGCGATTGAACTCCAGGAGCCTGGGTTCGAGAGCCTGGTCGACAGGATCGGCGACGCCGACGCTGTATTGATAGGACTTCCGACGATGTTTGAGACCGCGATGGTGCTGACCGGCCGCCGCGTGCGGGACGCGCGTCCCTGGCTGAGGGGTTTTCTCCAAAGCGTCGATGCAGAAGCCGTTCCTTTCACGGAGGCGCACCTAAACGCGGCCATGGAGGCCTTTCTCCGTTTTGGTAAGGGCCGCCACCCGGCCGCCCTGAACTTCGGCGATTGCATGTCGTACGCAGTCGCCAAGGTCGCCAACATGCCGCTGCTCTACGTGGGTAACGACTTCCCGCAAACCGACATTGCCCCGGCCTGACGCTCACCCTCTGCAAGGCATTCTCTACTTTCTTGACAGGGTTTGGGGAGATGCTAGAATAGTCCATAGCCCCGGTCTTTGGTAATTCCTTCGCCTGCAATCAGATACCTTTTGCATCCCGAGCGCCGGCGAGTGAATCCAAGGAAGGGAAAGACAAGACATGGCGTTCGTCGCACCGATACCGCGCTTGGCCCGTACGCAAGCCGAACCGTTGCTGGCCACCATCGGCAACACGCCCTTGCTGCGCCTCGAGAAGATCCCGAGGGAGTTTCCGGGCATTGAGATCTTTGCGAAGGCCGAGTACTTTAACCCCGGCGGGTCGGTGAAGGACCGGGCCGCGCTCAACATGATCCTGGATGGCGAGCGCTCCGGCAAACTGAACCACCGGCGCGTCATCCTGGACGCCACCAGCGGCAATACGGGCATTGCGTACGCCATGATCGGGGCGAATCGCGGCTACAAGGTCAAGCTCTGCCTGCCCGCCAACGCGTCCATCGAACGCAAGCGCATCTTGAAGGCCTACGGCGCGGAGATGGTGTTCAGCGACGCGGCGGAGGGTTCCGACGGCGCCATCCGTTTATGCCGCAAGCTCTACCTTGAGGACCCTGATGCGTATTTTTATCCCGACCAGTACAACAATCCGGCGAACTGGAAAGCCCACTTTGAGGGCACCGGGCGGGAGATCGTCGAGCAGACCGCGGGGCGTCTCACGCATTTTGTGGCGGCCATGGGTACGAGCGGCACGTTCATGGGTGTGAGCCGCCGTTTGCGCCGCGACGTGCCGGACGCCAAGTGCTACTCGGTGCAGCCGTCCAGCGGTTTTCATGGCCTGGAAGGGTTGAAGCACATGCCCACGGCGATCGTGCCTGGAATCTACGACGAGACGCTGGCGGATGGCAATCTCTGGATCGAAACCGAGGACGCCTACGCCATGGTGCGGCGATTGGCGCGTGAGGAAGGCTTGCTGGTAGGCATCTCTTCGGGGTGCAACGTGCTCGCGGCTACCATGCTGGCCCGGGACCTGGCGGCGCGCGGCGAAAGCGCCATCATCGTCACCATGCTGTGCGACAGCGCCGACAAGTACCTGAGCGAGCATTTCTGGGAAGAGGCATGATCCGGATCGAAGGGGCGGCATGGGCGTCCATGGTGGCGCACGCCGAAGGCGCCTACCCGAACGAATGCTGCGGGGCCATGCTGGGGTCCAACGGGGACGGCGTCAAGCTGGTGCGGGAGGCGCTGCCTCTGGAAAACGCCTTCGCGGGCGAGCAGGCCGCGCGCTATGAACTGCGGCCCGAAGATCTGCTGGCGGCCGACCGGGCCGCGCGCGAGCGCCGCATGGAGTTGATCGGCATCTACCACTCGCACCCCGATTGCGACGCCTATTTCTCACAGACCGATTTGAAGAATTCATGCCCGTGGTACTCGTTCGTGGTGCTTTCCATCCGCAACGGCAAGTTTCATCACGCCAACAGTTGGCTGCCAAACGTCGAACAGACCGCGGCAGAGAAAGAGGAGCTGAGTTACTGAAATGCCCAAAGTTCTGATCCCTACGCCCCTGCGGCAGTTTACCGGCAAACAGGATGCCGTGGCCGTTCCCGGCGCCACCGTGGGCGAAGCGCTAAACGCGCTGACCGCGCAGTTCCCCGAGTTGCGCAAGCAGATTTTCAACGACGAAGGCAAGGTCCGCAGCTTCGTGAACGTCTATCTCAACGACGAGGACGTTCGCTACCTTGGCAAAGACGCCACGGCGGCGAAGGATGACGACACCATCTCGCTGGTGCCGTCCATCGCCGGAGGCCGCAGGTGACTACCGCAGTCCAGGAGGCCGCTCTCTCAAACGAAGAAATCCTGCGCTACAGCCGGCACTTGATCATCCCCGAAGTCGGCATGGAAGGCCAGCAGAAGCTGAAAGCTGCCAAGGTGCTGCTGATCGGCGCCGGGGGATTGGGCGCTCCCTTGAGCCTCTACCTCACGGCCGCCGGCGTGGGCCGCATCGGCATCGTCGATTTCGATGTGGTCGATTCCACCAACCTGCAGCGACAGGTGATTCACTCGACGGCCGACGTGGGACGCAAGAAGATCGATTCCGCGGCCGAGAAGATGCGCGCCATCAATCCGAATGTGAATGTGGTCAAGCACGAGACCGCGCTCACGAGCGAGAACGCGTTAGAGATTCTCAAGGACTACGACTTGGTGGTGGACGGCACCGACAACTTTCCCACCCGGTACCTGGTCAACGACGCCTGCGTGCTGCTGGGCAAGCCGAACGTGTACGGGTCCATCTTCCGATTCGAAGGGCAGGCCACGGTGTTCGCGTATGCCGGCGGCCCGTGCTATCGCTGCCTTTATCCCGAGCCGCCGCC
>PLGA01000002.1:0-3054 GCA_003139735.1 Bryobacterales bacterium
ACTATGGACCGCCGAGGGGGTTCCGCCCGGCCGCTACCCACCCTAGCCGCAAAGACAAGAAAGCGGCGAGGCTGGGGCGCCCGGCCGTATGCTGCGGCAGAGGTTTCCCCCGGGGGGTATCATGCGCTTTTCCCGGACTCAAAGCTCTCTTTGTGTCGTTGCCTGCGCCGCTCTTGTCCTGGTTTTCCGGACGCTGCCTGGCGCAGCGCAAAAGGCCTCTCCGAAGTACTGTGTCGCGGCCGATTCCCTCACCGCGATCCGCAGCGGCTTTGCCATGCCGCCCATGGACGCGCGGCCCATGATGCGCTGGTGGTGGTTCGGCCCGGCGGTGGAGAAGAATGAGCTGGCCCGCGAGCTGCGCACCATGAAGGCGGGCGGCATCGGCGGCGTGGAGGTGCAACCCGTTTATGCGCTCGAGCTCGACGATCCGCAAAAGGGATTTCGCAATCTGCCGTTTCTCTCGAAGGATTTTCTCGACATGGTGAGCTTCACGGCGCAGACCGCGCACGATTTGAATCTGCGGCTGAATCTGACCCTGAGCAGCGGCTGGCCGTACGGCGGCGCGTATGTGCCGGTGAGCGACGCCGCGGGACGGCTGCGCATTGTGGCCGACGCTGTGCCGGCGGGCGCCTCTTCCCTTCCCATTCCATCGATTCGCAATGGCGAGGAACTGCTGGCTGCATTCCTTGCTCCGGGAACGCCGCAGCACTACGACGCCGAGCACGCACAACAGCTCAATGCAATTCGCAACTATAGGCTGTCGTTACCCACGGGGATCAGCGGCCCGCACGTGGTGCTGTTCTTCATCTCCAGCCGGACTGGGCAACAAGTAAAGCGCGCGGCCGTGGGCGCGGAGGGTTTTGTGCTCGACCATTTCAGCATGGAGGCGATTCAGAATCACATCCAGCACGTTGCCGATCCGCTGATCGCTGCGTGCGGAACGAATGTTCCCTACTCGGTGTTCAGCGACAGCCTTGAGGTCTACGAATCGGATTGGACTCCGAAGCTTCTCGACGAGTTTCGCGCCCGCCGCGGCTACGATCTTTTGGCGCACCTGCCGGAACTGGCCGCGGGGACCACTCCCGAGGCCGCAGACGTGCGCTATGACTGGGGTCGCACACTGGCGGAGTTAATTGACGAGCACTATCTGACGCCGCTCAACACCTGGGCGCGCGAGCATCACACGAAATTCCGCTCGCAGAGCTACGGCTCGCCCGCGGTCACGCTTTCAAGCAACGCGCTCGTCGATCTGCCCGAGGGCGAGGGCTCGCAATGGCACGGCGGCTTCTCCTTCACGCGCTGGGCCACATCCGCAAGCCACGTCTACGGCCGGCCTATCACTTCGTCGGAAACGTGGACCTGGCTGCATTCCCCTTCGTTCCGCGCCACGCCGCTCGACATGAAGGCCGAGGCCGATACGTTCTTCCTGCAGGGCATCAACCAGTTCGTGGGCCACGGCTGGCCGTATTCGCCGCCGTCGGCCGGCGACCCCGGATGGTCGTTCTACGCGGCTGCCGTCTTCAACGATCACAATCCCTGGTGGATGGTGATGCCTGACGTGATGGGCTACTTCACGCGCGTGAGCTACCTGCTGCGCCAGGGCTCGCCGGTTTACGACGTCGCCCTGCTACTTCCTGAAGAAGACGCGCAGGCACGCTTCCGGCCGGGACACGTGTCTGTCACCGATGAAATACGAAATCTGCTTGGACCCGATCTGGTTCCGGCGATTCTCGACGCGGGCTACAATCTCGACTTCATCGATTCGGCGGCGCTCGACAAAGTTGGCATGCAGTACTATCCGGTGCTCGTGATTCCGAACGTGGAGCGGCTGCCACTGGCCACGTACAGGTGCATCGAGGCGTTTGCGCAGCGTGGCGGCGAGGTGATTGCGGTGAAGAGTTGGCCCTCGCGTGCGCCCGGAGTGATAGAGGGTCCGCGCGACTCGGCAGCCGTGGCGCAGATATCGCAGGAGCTGATGGCTTCGGGCATGAAAAACGTGAAGATCGTTGCCAGCGCCACGGAACTTGGCGCAGCGCTTCGAGCATCTTTTGAGAAGCCCGATGTTGTGATGAACCCTGCTACGCCCAAGGTGGGCTTCATTCATCGTGGTCTACATTCGGCGGGCCAAATTTACTTCGTCGCCAACACCGACAACCAGCCGCATTCGTTTGACGCGACGTTTCGCGCTCGCGGCGGCGCGGAGTGGTGGGATCCGTTCACGGGAAAGATCACGGGCGCTGGGCCCGGGCCGACACTCCACTTCGATCTTGCTCCGTATGAATCGCGCGTGGTGGTGTTCACCGGCAATCCCGCGCTGCCGCCGCAGCAGCAAGCCGCTGCGCCGTTCGCGCCCATCGACTTGAGCCACGACTGGAAGGTTTCCTTCGACAAGAGCGGCACAGGAGAAACCATGCAGACGCTTCACTCTTGGACCGACTACGAAGCGCAGAAGTATTACTCCGGCTCTGCGATCTACACGCGCACTGTGGCAATTCCCGACGCGGTTGCGAAATCCGGGAGCGTGATTCTGGACTTTGGCGAAGGCACGCCGGTGCCGCGCGAGGCGCTGCACCAGGCAGGAACGCGCACCTGGTACGACCCGCCGGTGCGCGAAGTCGCGGTGGTCTCAGTGAACGGAAAACCCGCGGGAGATTTGTGGCATCCGCCTTACCGGCTGGATGTGACGGCGCTGCTGCATGCGGGCACCAACGAGTTGCGGATCGTGGTGGCCAACACCGCCATCAACGAGCTGGCCGGGCGCGCCGCACCGGATTACCGGCTTCTGAATCTGCGTTACGGCGAGAAGTTTACGCCGCAGGATATGGATCATCTGGAGCCGCTGCCTTCGGGTATTCTGGGCACGGTGCGATTGATTTCGGGGCAGTGAGAATCGTTCGCAGCAATCGAGCGCTGTCATCCTGAGCGACGAGCGCAGCGAGGAGTCGAAGGACCTGCGGTTGCTTTCCTCGCTCCCTTGCTAAGGGCCAGTGCTTTTCTTGCTGCGAATCTAAGAGACAACGCAAGTTATGATGTGAATTTTGAAGAGAGAACAAA
>PLGA01000002.1:3129-5015 GCA_003139735.1 Bryobacterales bacterium
CTGGAGGCGCACTTTACGCATCTCGCGCCCGGCGCGCCGCCCGAACCCATCGGCACGCACAAGCACACCGAGATCTGGTTCATCCACGAAGGCACGGCGCGGCTGATGACGGCTGGCGAGACGCGCGATCTGGTGGCGGGCGAGATGGGCGTGTGCATCGCGGGCGACCAACACACCGTTTACAACGCCAGCCAGACGGAGCCGGCGTCGTACTTCGTGATTACGGTGGGACCGCCGGAGTAAGAAAAGCAGGGACCAAGGGAACAAGGGAACAAGAAGGCAGGGACGCAGGGACTACGGGACCGAAGAGACGCAGTTCACGCGGTCACCAGATGTTCGGCGGCGTGCTTCTTCACCGAGACGAGCTCGAGGGCCGTCTCGGCGATGTGTTCCGCGCTCAACTCGAACACTTTGACCAGTTCCCACGGCGCGCCGGACTCGCCGAAGCGGTCTTTCACTCCGATGGCGCTGGCGATGACCGGGACCCCATAGAGCTTGGGATTCGTAGCCAGAACCAGGCTCACGCGTCCTGCCAAAGCGCCGATCTGATGCTCTTCGGCCGTAATCACTACGCCCGTTTCACGCGCCGCGCGCACGATCGCCTCCGCATCGATGGGCTTAAGCGTGTGCAGATTCACAACACGCGTCTCCAGGCCAAACTCCTGCTTCAGAATCCATGCCGTGCGCATCGCCTCGGGCACCATGGGACCGCAGGCGACGATGCTCAAGTCCTCGCCTTCGTCGGCGTAGTCCTCGGCGAGGCGCGTTTCGAAGGCGTCGACGAAATCAGCTTTTTCCGCGCGCAGGCGAATCACATTCGCTTTGCCGAAAACGAAGGGCGTGGATTCGCTGCTGACGATCGGCGTGGCCTCGCGCGCGAAGCGGATGTACTTGGGCCCCACGTGTTCGAGCAGCAGATGCCGCGTGGCCTTGCGCGTCTCAATAGCGTCGCAGGGCACGACCACGGTCATATTCGGCAAGCCGAGCATGGCAAAGAGATCTTCGAGCGCCTGGTGCGTGGCGCCATCGGCGCCAACAGAGACACCCGCGTGCGCGCCGGCGACAAGCACGTTGAGATTGGAGTAGCAGATGGAAACGCGAACCTGGTCGAGGTTGCGCGCCGCGGAAAACGTGGCGTAAGAGCCGAGCACGGGCAACTTGCCTTCGCGCGCCAAGCCCGCGGCGGCCGCCGTGGCCGACTGCTCCGCGATGCCCATCGAGATCCAGCGCCGCGCGCGCTCCGGCTTGCCGGAATAGAAATCCGCAATGGTGATGGATCCGGAAATGTCGAGACCGATGCACACAATGCGCTCGTCGTCGCCGCATTCCGCGAGCGCGCGGCCAAAGCCCTTGCGTGTAGGCTCCATCGCCACTTGCATGGCGTCGATTTGCGCTGCATCGCGCGCATTCCACCAGAAGTCGCGCGAGTAGCGAGGCATGCGTGCTTCGAGAGCGTGCGAGGCTTCGGCTTGCCAGTGCTTCGCTTTGGCGAGCAAATTATCGACAAGAATGCGCTCGGCGAGACCCAGGTCCGCGAGCGCCGCCGTCAGTTCTTCGCGATTCGGCGCCTTGCCGTGCCAGCCCGGCTGGTTTTCCATAAAGCTCACGCCCTTGCCTTTCACGGTGTCGGCGAGAATCATGACGGGTTTGCCGGTCACCGCGCGCGCCTGCTCCAAGGCGTCGACAATCTGGCTCATGTCGTGTCCGTCGATGCGCAGCACCTCCCAGCCGAAAGCCGCATACTTTGCGGCGAGCGGCTCGACTTGCATGACATCTTTCACCCAGCCGTCGATCTGCAGGCGGTTGCAGTCGATGACGGCGACGATGTTGTCGAGATGAAAATGGCCGGCCTCCATGGCCGCTTCCCACACCTGGCCCTCCTGCTG
>PLGA01000511.1 GCA_003139735.1 Bryobacterales bacterium
CAATAGGAGCTGTCGTAGCAGGCTTGCCAGATATCTTCGATGCGGTCCGTAGTCTTACCCAAAAGCAGCGGCTTCAGGTACTTCTCCACCGCCGGCCTGACCAAGTCCGCGCGTTGGGTGAAGGTGGCGCAGCCGTACCCATACAGGCCGTCCTGGTCGGTGGTAATTTTGACCACCGTGAGGCGTACGCCGGCCGGCGCGCACTCAATCACGCTAATGTCTTTGATCTTGGGGATGGGCATCCCCCGCGTGGCGCGGGCCGCCTGTTCCTGCGCTTTCTGTTCGCGTGGCAAAGAAATCCCCATCAGCCCGGCGGCGCCCAGGGATCTCAACAAATCGCGGCGGTGAAAAGGCATCGTGGCCTCCCAACGTAAGCTAGATTTTCGCATACGCCACTCCGCTTTACCACCGCTGCAGTAGGGCGGGCCTCCTGGCCTGCCTTCTTCGGTCTTCTCTTCTCCACTTCCGAATATAATGAAGTACTCAGGCCCTCGAAGTCTGCAAAGGATGTCCATGTCTCTTAACCGCTTGTTACTCGCCCTTGCCCTTGTCACGTTTCCATTCGCCATCGAAGCCCAGCCCGCCCCCGCCGGCCCCAAGCCCGCGTCCGTACCCTATACCTGGAAAAGCGTGCAAATGGTAGGCGGCGGCTTCGTCGATGGCATCGTCTTCCACCCCTCGGTAAAAGGCCTGCGCTACGCCCGCACCGATATGGGCGGCGCCTACCGCTGGAACGACGCCGCCAAGCGCTGGGAGCCGATCCTCTGGTGGGTCCCCTATGACGACCTCAATCTAATGGGCGTCGAGAGCATCGCGGTCGATCCCAACGATCCGAACCGCGTCTACCTCGCCTGCGGCACCTACACCAACGCCCGAACTCCCGATGGCGCCATCCTCCGCTCGAGCGACCGCGGCAAAACCTTTCAGCGGACCAACGTCCCCATCAAGTTCGGCGGCAATGAAAACGGCCGCGGCAATGGCGAGCGCCTGTCCGTCGATCCCAACGACGGCAAGATTCTCTACCTCGGCACGCGCCTCTCCGGCTTATGGAAAAGCACCGACGGCGCCGTGACGTGGAACAAAGTGGATAGCTTCCCCGACGTCACCGAGGCTCCGCCCGCCGCCCCTCCGGCCCAGGCCGCTCCGGCGGGACAGCCCGCTCAAGGCCGTGGCTTCGGAGGCCCGCGTCCGAGCCGGGGCGCCGGCATCGTGGTCACCCTCATCGACCCCCGCGGCGGATCGAAAGGCCACGCCAGTTCGACGGTCTACATCGCCGTTTCGCTGATGGGCAGGGACAACCTCTTCCGCAGCACGGACGGCGGCCAGACCTGGCAACCCGTGCCCGGCCAGCCCACCGCATACCGGCCCACCCACATGGTGCTCTCGCCCGACGGCATGATGTACCTCTCCTACGGCGACGATCCAGGCCCGTCCACCATGACCAACGGCGCCGTTTGGAAGCTCGACACCAAGACCGGCGCGTGGACGGAAATCTCGCCCGAGAAGCCCGACCCCGCCGCCGGCAAACGTTTTGGATACGCCGCCGTGGCCGTGGACGCCCGCCATCCCCAGACCGTCATCGCCAGTTCGTTCAAGCGCCCCAACGGAGCCGGCGGCGAGGAATACATGTTTCGCAGCACGGACAGCGGCAAGACGTGGAAGCCCGTCTTCGGCGGCGGCGGAACGTTCGATAACAAGCTGGCGCCCTACGTGACGCGCACTCCCATTCATTGGATGTTCGATATCGAGATCGACCCTTTCAATTCCGATCACGCCATGTTCACCACCGGCTACGGCGGTTGGGAGACATTCAACCTCACCGCCATGGATTCCGGCCAGCCCACCAAGTGGAGCGTCATGGCCACCGGCATCGAAGAGACTGTTGCGCTGGAATTGCTCAGCCCGCCCCAGGGCGCCCACCTGATCAGCGCCATTGGCGATTACGGCGGATTCGTTCACTGGGACCTGGACAAGCCCGAGCCCGAAGGCTCCCCCGAGCCGCCGCTTTTCGGGAATACCAACGGCGTGACTTGCGCCGAAAAGAAGCCCGAAGTGGTCGTCCGCGTGGGCGTAGCGTCGGGCCATCATCCCGGCGGCAACCTCGGTTATTCGCTCGATGGCGGCAAGACCTGGAGTGCGCCGGCCTCCAGCCCGCAGCCCAACAGCCGTTCGGGGTACATCGCTGTCTCCTCCGACGGCGCCACATGGGTGTGGACCCCGCAGGGTAGCGCGCCGTACTTCACGCGCAATAACGGCGCGACCTGGGCGCAGTCCCAAGGCCTTCCCAATAACACACGCGTGATCGCCGGCCGCGAGGATCCCCTGAAGTTTTACGCCGTGGCCCTATTCGATGGCAAGCTGTACGTAAGCTCGGACGGCGCGGCCACCTTCACCGAACAGCCGCTGACCTTGCCCGACGGTCTCCCGCAGCGCGGCGGGAACCGCGGCGACAACCGCGGCGGGCAGGACCGCCTCTACGCCACGCCCGGCAAAGAGGGCGACCTCTGGCTGGCCGCGTTCAACGGCCTGTATCATTCCGCCGACACGGGTAAGACCTTCGCCAGACTCGGCGGCGTCGAAGAGATTCACGCCTTCGGTTTCGGCAAAGCCAAGCCCGGCGCGAACGACCCCGCCTTGTACCTGATTGGCGTGGTCCATGGACTGCGCGGCGTCTTCCGCTCCGACAATGCCGCCGGAACCTGGGTGCGCATCAACGACGA
>PLGA01000255.1:0-139 GCA_003139735.1 Bryobacterales bacterium
GTCGGAATATACGCCAGCAGAGCGTGGGCGCCCTTGTCGCCCGTGGCAAGCTGCTGCGGCGTGGCATTCTGAATGCCTATGGCGGACGTAGAGGCGTATAAATAGACCTTCAGAACATCCGACGGGTCCTTGATCGCGG
>PLGA01000255.1:196-11100 GCA_003139735.1 Bryobacterales bacterium
AGCCGGTTGGCCAGGCTGAGCAGCCTGAGCCGGTTGGCCAGGCTGAGCAGCCTGCTGGGCCGCCGGCGCCTGCGCGCTCGCAAGCCGTGCGGTCCCCGCCATGAGGACGGCGCCCAAAACGGCCGCTGCCGCGACCCCGGTCAACGTCTTAATGTGACTGTACACATGCGCCTCCTGCCTGAAAGTCATTCCTTTATGTATTGCCGATCCACCATCTGGACCCCGGCGCCCTAGCCCAGGGCCACCGAACGGGTGGGCACTGAGCGGAGTATAACCGAATCGATTTCATGGCGCAAGCTAGCCGCCATCCTATTCGACTCCTTTTCGGACCGTCGGGTTCCGAATCACAAATAATAACAGATCGGCGGTATGCTGGAGGACTCTTCCCGCATGCATTTCCTCGATCTGACGGTTATTCTGGCCTACCTGGCGGGCATCACCTGGTTCGGCGCCCGGTTCCGCCGCGGTCAGAAGAGCCTGCGCGACTACTTTCTGGGCGGAAGGAGCGCGCCCTGGTGGGCCATCGCCCTTTCGATCGTCTCGGCCGAAACCAGCACCCTGACCATCATCAGCACGCCGGCGCTGGCCTTCGCCGGCGACCTGGGGTTTCTGCAACTGGTTCTTGGCTACCTGCTGGCCCGCATCGTGATTTCGGTCCTGTTCCTGCCGCAATATTTCCGCGGCGAGATGTTCACCGCCTACGAATTGATGCGGAGACGATTCGGGGAGCGCATTTCCAAGCTGACCGCCTCGATTTTCCTGGTTACGCGAACCCTGGCCGAAGGGGTGCGCGTGGCCGCCGTCGCCATCGTGATTTCGGTGGTGTTGGGGGTGGGCCAAACCACCGCCATCGTTCTGATCGTCGCCCTCACGCTCTTTTACACCTTCGAGGGCGGTATGACGGCTGTGATCTGGACCGATGTCGTTCAGATGAACCTCTACGTCTTCGGAGCGGTGCTCAGCTTTGCGATGATCCTGCGCCAGATACCCGGCGGATGGGGCCACGTTTCGGCGGTGGCGTCCGCGGCCCACAAGCTCTCGGTGTTCGACTTCCGTTTCGCTCCCACCCTCGAGTTCTTCTCGCGCAAGTACACCTTCTGGTCGGGGTTGGCTGGCGGCTGTTTTCTGACCACCGCCAGCCATGGGACCGACCAGCTCATGGTTCAACGGCTGCTGGCCGCCCGCAACGAGCGCCAGAGCCGGGCCGCGCTGATGGCCAGTTGGGTCGTGATTTTCGTGCAATTCACCCTCTTTCTGCTGATCGGCGTCAGCCTTTATGTGCTTTATTCGGACCGGGGCCTCGCGCCGCCCGCCAAGCTGGACCGCTTGTATCCCCAGTTCCTCTGGAACAATCTCCCCGCGGGCGCGGCGGCCCTGGCTATAGCTGCGATTCTGGCTGCGGCCATGGCGAACCTCAGCGCGGCGTTGAACGCCCTGGCCTCCACCACGGTGGTCGATTTTTTTCGGGGACGTTCCCGCGCCCGGACCCCGGCCGCTTCTTTAAGGTTGGCTCGCCTGGCCACCGTCGGTTGGGCGGTAATCATGCTGCCCATCGCCATTCGGGCCAGCCGGTCGCAATCCGTGTTGGAGACCGGACTCACCATCGCCGCCATCCCTTCGGGAATGTTGCTGGGAATCTTCCTGCTGGGCGTTTTGACGAAAAAACCGCGTGAAGGCGCGGCCATCGCCGGCGCCGCCGCCGGCCTCTGCGGCATCCTCTTTGTGTGGCTTAAAACCCCCATCGCGTTCACCTGGTACGTTCCGGTCGGGACCGTAATCACGTTCTCGGCCGCGCTCCTGGCCTCGCGTTTCGAGCGCCCGCTTCTTCCTCCGGAGGAAGAAGCGCTGGTAAGAGTTCCCACGGGCCGCCCGCCGCACTTGCCGTCGCGTCACGCCCTCCCGGAAGAATGACCGCCCCATGGAAAACACGCCATCAATCGAACTGAAGCGCGATCTGGGGCCGTGGACCGCGGCCGCCATCGTGGTCGGCACGGTAATCGGCAGCGGCATCTTTCTGGTGCCGCGTACCATGGTCCAAGGCGTGGGGACGGCGCCGATGGTAGCGGTGGTCTGGGTTGTGGGCGGGTTGCTTTCCCTGGCCGGCGCGCTGAGCTACGCCGAATTGGCGGCGGCCATTCCCGAAGCCGGAGGCGAATATGCGTATCTCCGCGAAGCCTACGGCCCGCTGTGGGGGTTTTTATATAGTTGGACGCAAATGTGGGTGGCGAAAAGCGGCTCTATCGCTACATTAGCCACCGGGTTCTTTGTATATCTGGCGAATTTCTTTCCGCCGCTCGAGACGGTTTTTTATTCGCTCCCGCTGCCCCTCGGCCCTCATGGCGGCCCGCTCGAACTGCGCTACGGCCAAATCCTCGCGATCGTCTTAATCCTCTCCCTCGGATTGCTGAATTACTGCGGCGTGAAGGTCGGGGGTAACATCCAGGTAGCGGTTACGGCGTTGAAACTGGCGCTCATCGGGTTCATCGTCGTCGCGGGACTGGCCTACGGCCGG
This sequence comes from Bryobacterales bacterium, assembly GCA_003139735.1. GTDB lineage: Bacteria > Acidobacteriota > Terriglobia > Bryobacterales > Bryobacteraceae > BOG-224. Next base: position 2,709 of record PLGA01000255.1, read on the forward strand.
CCTCACGCCGCCGCGCTGGCCGGGCCGCCCGCCGCGACGCTGGCTTTTTCGGGTTTTGTGGCCGCGCTGGTGGCTGCGCTGTGGGCCTACGACGGTTGGAATAACGTCAGCATGGTGGCTTCCGAGATCCGCGACCCGCAGCGCAACCTGCCGCGCGCGCTGGTGTGGGGTACCGCCGCCGTAATTGCCGTCTATTTGCTCGCAAATGCCGCCTATTTTCACGTGCTTTCAGCCGCCGAAGTGGGCGCTAGCCAGCGCGTCGCGGCGGAAATGATGCGGCGCATTTTCGGCGCTCCGGGCGCGGCCGCGGTCTCCATCGCCGCGATGATCAGCATTTTCGCGGCCCTCAACGGCTCCATCCTGTCGGGCGCCCGCGTTCCCTACGCCGCCGCGCGAGGCGGCTACTTCTTCGCCGCCATCGGACGCGTGCACCCCAGGTTCCGTACCCCTGGCGTATCCATCCTGGCGTTGAGCGCATGGGCCGCGCTGTTGACTCTCTCCGGAAAATACGAGGATCTTTTCAATCTGGTGATCTTCGCGAGCTGGATCCTTTACGGCATGACCGCCGCGGCGGTCTTGGTTCTTCGAAAGAGACGGCCGGACTTGCCGCGTCCCTATCGCACCGCGGGATATCCGTTGGTTCCAGTACTCTTTGTTTTGGCGGCGATCATATTGATTATCTCGACGGCGGTCGAGCGTCCGCGCGAATCGGCTATGGGAATTGGGCTTATTGTGATGGGACTTCCGTTCTATTTGTATTGGAAAAGACGTCTCCCTCACGCGAATTAGAGTCCCATTCGTACTAGTAGATACACGTCCGCGGGACAGGACTTATGCAACTAAAGATTGGAAATATTGCCTTGATAATATAGGAGTTTGGGGCGAGAATTAAATCAGAGAAAAACCGCCGCGTGAATGAAATGTCTGGAGAGTTCGCGCGGAATGGGGGCCCAAGAAAATGGATGTCGCTAAAATCCTGGTCGAACTGAGGGACGAAAGACAGCAGATCCAAGAGGCGATTCTCAGCCTGGAACGGCTGGCTCACGGGCGCGGCAAGCGGAAAGGCAGACCCCCCGCCTGGCTTTCGCAGGTTGGCCCCAAGCGCCGCGGACGTCCGCCCGGGAGCAAGAATAAAAACGGCCCGGCCGCAGTTCCCGCCAAGAACACGGCCGTAGCCTAGCGGGGCGGACCGGGGCGCCCACGTCATTTGTGGGCCTGTCTGCCTTCTTGCTTCTTTTTGGCTCCCGGCGCGCCTTCCTCCAGCAGTTCGACAATCTTGGCGTGGATGTTCACGGCCATCCGGTCTTGCGCCAGGAATGCCTCCTGGCCCTCGTACTGCGCCCGCAAAATCCCTTGCCTGTCGATAAAGGCAATGAGCGGCATGCGCGGCCCAATCATCGGCGGATGCTGCATGAAATCGAGCACCGGCCTCAATTGGTTGTAGCCGACCGGAAACGGCGGGTTGAATTGACGAAGGAATCCCGGCAAATTAGTCCTCGCCGCATCCTCGACCGCCGATCCGAGCGCCTGAAACCCGCGCGGTCCGAACTCATTCTGGTCCTCGGCCAGGCAGCGTACGGCGCCCTGGCAATGCGGACAGGTCGTGAGGATAAAGATCAGCGCCACCACTTTGCCTTGATACTGGCTCAGGGTCGTTTGCTTGCCGCCGCTCAGAACGATCGCGAAATCGGGCGCTTTGCGCGGGATGTTGGCCGCTTCGAGCGCCGCCGCGGCGGCCAAGGCCAGAATCAGTATNNGGCAATCTGCCATTGAGTTCACTCCACGTCCGGCGCCAGTCCTTCCACGCTGGTGACCGTGGCGCCATTGCGGCGCAATTCGAAGCGGCCGTCGTCGCCGGTTCCATCGGCCGAATCGGCGGTCTCCTCCCGCAGCGTCAGTTTCTTCCACTTCTTTCCCAGCGCCTGCTTGTAGAAGTCGAAGTAGCTGCGCGCGGCCTCCTCGCTGTCCCATTCCACGGCGTACAGCAGCACGTCCCGGCCGGCCTTCTTGTTTTCGCGCACTTCGAAATTGGAGCCGCGCCAGTGCGGAGAGATCTCCGCGGCCTCCTCCTTGCTGGCAAACTGCTCGATCAAAATGGCATGATCCGCCTCACCCAGCGTTCCGCCCACCAGCGCCTTGTAGCCGTGGGGCAAGCGCGGACGCGGCAGCGCCGGTTGCGTCGGCCGGACCGAAGAGAAGTAGTCTTCGGGGTGGAGAATCTGATGCGTGGACACCGGCGCGCGGCGGAATGGTTCCGCGAAGCCCTCCTGCCCGTCGCGCTGCACCAGGGCGTTCTGGAACAACATGCCCTTCGTGTAGGGAAAAATCAGCGACATCCGCACGTAGAGCGGGGAATTATCCAAGACCGGGTACTGCCCTTCGCCGCTCGCGCTCATCGAGCTCATCATCGTGACCAGTTCCGGCGAATCCTTCAGCGACCGGCCCATTTCCCGCGCCAGATACTCCGACATCATCCAGGTGGCTTGGCCTTCCATGACGGCCATGCGCGCGTCGGAGGCATCGTCGTTGTCCCGCCCCTTGCGGATATACTTCGCGAGGCGGAAATGCTGGTCGGCCAGCGCGTGCGACAGTTCGTGCGCCAACACCGGATCCTGGTTATCCGACGGCGTGGACTCAATGATGAACAGCTTCCTCTTGTCGTAGTCGTAGTATGCCGCGGCCTGTTCGGTGAGCAGGTCCACGGTGGTCTTGGCCAGGTCGAAATCCTGCGGAACCAATCCGAACTTCCGCAAGACCATTTCCTGGGCGCGTATGTCCTCCGGGCTGGCGGAGTCCTTCACGCGCTTCTTGAGAAACTGGTTTACCTTGTCCTTGGTGATGAAGTCGCACGGCACGGGGTGCAGCAGCTTCATGCCGGAAATCTCGGTGAGTTCCTTCGCGATCGCCCCGGCCTGGCCGCAGACGGCCTTCGCCTCCGGGCTGCTCTGCGCCGGCGCCGGGCCGGTAAACAAGAGAATCGCCAGCACGGTCGCGGCGAGCGCGGTTTTTCGCATTGTCCCTTTCAGCATAATGCGCGGTACAATGAAGGATCAATTCCATCTTTCGCAGGAGATTTCCCTTTGGCGGACGAAAAACTCTATAAGGCCGAGTATCTGGGTAGCGGCACATTCATCATCAGCAAACCCAAGCGCAAGAAAAGCAAGGCGCGTCAATCGCAACTGAAGAACCCCCAGCGCGGCTCGCGCAAGTAGCCGCTTACCAGCCTGGCGACCAGACCCAGCCCCCTTCCGGTCGCGCGGCCACCCGGCCCACGCTGGGAAAAGGGAAGTGGAACGCCATCACGCGCATCTGCTCGGCCGCGGCGCGCTCCAGCAGTTCCCGCCGCGTGGCCAAGGCGCGCGGCGCGTCCAGGTCGAATCCGTTCTCCCATTCCGGGTGTTCCAGGTGCAGGGGATGTACCGCGGCGTCGCCGATGTTCAGCAGCTTCTGCCCATCCGAGGCGATCAGAACTGCCAGATGCCCGGGCGTGTGGCCCGGCGCCGCCAGCACGCGCACTCCCGGCGCGATTTCCATTTCCGGCGTCACCGCCTCCAGTTGGAACCGCAGCGCGTCCAGGCTATGCCTCACCATTGCCGGCGTCTCCTTCCCGATCCCCTCCGGCAAGCCAGGATTGCGCAGGTCCGGTTGCGCCCCGGTCCAATACTCGCATTCCAGCTCCGAGAGGACGTAGCGCGCGTTCGGAAAAGCCGGGCGGCCGCGCGAATCCACCGCGCCGCCGATATGGTCCGGATGAGCGTGAGTGAGAATCACCGTGTCCACGTCCTTGGGCCGTACGCCCTCCATTTCGAGACGCGCCACAATGGCTCCGGAAGTGACCGACGATTCACCCGCGCCGGTGTCCACCAGAATCACGTGCCGGCCGGTCTGGAGCAACATACAGGTAAAAGGGCTCAAGATGCTCTCGATCGGCTGGCGGCGCGCCTCCAGAGCGCGCGCCAAAACACCGGGATCGGCGTTGGGGAAAAACCACGGCGTGGGGCAGGAGCAGTACCCGTCGGCGAGGACCGTACAGGTAATCGAGCCGGCTTGGAATCGGTGCGATCCCTCGGGCATCTTATCAAGAAGTACCGGAAACCGCCGCCAAAGTCAAAAAAGATTCGAAAATCCGAGGTGTAGGTGGGGCAGGCGATTCGCCTGCCACGCGGCCGAGCGAAGCTCGCCGCGTTCCGCTGGGCAATAAACCCCGCAATCTACGCTGGCCCGCTGAACGCGGCCGCCGAATAATCCGGAATGCCGGACGCCGGATACACATGCTCCGTCTTGCGCCAGACCAGCGCCCGGCGCGTGAAACGGGCCCCGGCGAACTGCGCCAGGGCCGCAACCGTGGCGGCGCAGTTCACCAGATTGGCCCACGGCATTCGCAAGGGCACGCCGGCCGCGAATCGCCACCCGTAGACCCGCGCGCTCCAGCGGATCTTCATCGCCATCTGAACCACCGAAATCGAAAACGTGACGGAATAAACGGTGGCCAGCGGCGGCGGGATCAGCCGGCCCAGGCCCCACGCTTGACCGCTGCAGGCCGCCAGGGCATAGGTCGCGCAGCCATACAGGAACAGCAGATTGGCCGCTGGCGAGAGCAGATTGCCCGCCAGCCCCTTGCGGTCGCGCCATAACCAGTAGCGTTGCCGCCATGACGCCCGCCAGCCATGCCGTTCCCAACCCTGCAGCGCGATCCCCGCCACCCATCGGCTGCGCTGGCGGACCGCCGTCCGGAAGCTGCTCGGGAAATACTCGCGCGTGGCCACCGGACCGCCGGCCTCCATGCGAATGGGCAGGAACACCTGGCTGCAGCCCATTTCGTGCAGGCAAAACCCCGCCTCGTAATCCTCGGTCAGGCTCGCGGGATTGAAAACCGCGCCGCCTCGCTCCCGCCCCAAACGTCCCAGAACTTCCCGGTCGAAGCCCGTCCCGACGCCGGAGGAAGGCAGGAAACCGCCGAGGCGCCGCCGCACCGGAATGTCCTTCGATTGAGTCTCCGCGAACTCGTCGCAGTAATTCCCGTGCGTGAACTCCTCCCAACCCATCGCCAAGGGAAGTACGGGAATCTGCACCATCTCATATTCGCGCGAGAAGTGGTTGACCAGCCGCAGCGACTCGGGGTGAATCAGGTCCTCCGCGTCGTGCATCATCACGATTTCGAAGCGGAAGCCGTGAGCCGCCTCGTATTCGTTCATCCGTCGATAAGCGTGATTGAGGCAATCGCCCTTGGATGTCGGTCCTTTTCGCGAACACATAGCCAGGTGCAGCCGGGGGTGGCGCCGCGCGGCCTGGTATACGGCGTCCACGGTAGGCTCGTCGTTGGGATACACGCCGGCGAAAATGTCGTAGTTCCGGTATCGGATGGCGGCCAGGTTTCGTTCGAGCATTCGCTCGATCACGCCGTCTTCATGCCACAAGGGCACAAGAATGGCGATCCGGCGCTCCGGAGTTCCGTCCAACTCCGCTGCCGCCGGCCACGGAAACCGTTTGCGCCCCGCAAGAAGGAGCGCGATGCTGATAAACAGGTCGTCCAGCCCGCTGAGCAATATCCATGCCGCCAGAGGAACCAGACACGCTGCCACCCAGTTGTCAAGCCACAAGATCTGTGAAAGCTAGATATACTGAGTGCCCGCACGGAGCCGAACCTCTCAAGAATCTGGCGCGAGTTTCGGAAATAAATCCCCTTTGACTGGGTGAGGAGGGCCTTGAGATACTTTTCCGCCGCCTGTTGGGTCTCGGCGCAGAAAGCCGGAACAGGGAGGCTTATTTCTCCACGATCTCGAAGATCTTGCCGTCGATCTCCTCGATGGCCACCACGAAGCGCTTGCGCTCCCCCAGCTTCGCTTCGGGAATTTCGAAAGTCGCGGCGATCATACGGTCCCAAGTGGCTTGCCCGGGTATGCTGTCCTCCAGGATCAGCGACTTGTTGAACTTTTGTCCCAGGATCGGCAGTTGGTCGAATAGCCGCTTGACATCAGGGTCGGCGATGGTTTTGCCTGCCAGGCGAGCGCCGTTCTTGTCCTCGGCGTAAATCACCACGTTGCGCACCACTGCCGGATAGTTCGAGGTGTTCTTTACGCGGAAATCGATCGCCACGATCGCGTTGTCATCCCCGAGCGGCGCGGTGCGGACTTTCAGGAACTGGCCGGGCAAGTCCAGGTGAGCTCCGCGCTGGACGTACAGGACAACCGCCACCGCCGCAAGAATGCCTATGATTCCTATTCCGCCCCATTTCAATACGTTCTCATTCACGATGAAGACCTCCCCACTGTGGCGCCTGGCCACAGAACAGATTGTAATGGATAGCATGGTGTGGAATAACAGCCTCGGTCGAAGAATCTCGCTGCGGGAGGGCGATATCACGCGTCTGGCCGCGGACGCTATCGTCAATGCGGCCAATTCGGCCCTGGCCGGCGGAGGCGGGGTGGATGGCGCCATTCACCGCGCCGGCGGCCCGGAAATCATGCGCGAACTGGACGCCATCCGCCGCCGGATCGGCCGCTGCCCCACCGGTTCCGCCGTCGCCACTGGCGCCGGCAACCTCTCCGCGAAGTTCGTCTTCCATGCGGTCGGCCCGGTTTACCGCGATGGATCGCACGGCGAGCCGGAACTGCTGGCCTCCTGTTACCGCGCCTGCCTGGAACTCGCCGAGGAGCGCGGCGTGCGCACCATTGGCTTTCCAGCTATTAGCACGGGCGTGTACGGCTACCCGTTGGAGGAAGCCGCGCGCATCGCCCTCCGCGAGGTCGCGTCGCACTTGAACCGGCCGGAGAGCGCCGTCGAAGAGGCGGTCTTCGTGCTCTTCGGAAAGCCGGCGTACCAGGTTTATGCCGCGGCGCTCGGCGGGATACACTGACAAGGGGACCGTCCATGAACTTCCGCCCGACTCTCTTTGCGATGCTGGCCGCGCTCGGTGTTTTCATCTCGGCCTCCGCCCAGAATCCGCCGCTTCGCGCTCCCGACGTGCGTTACGAGCCATCCACCACGCTCCAAACGCTCGCCATGCTGCGGCTGGCGGGCGTCGCCAAAGACGACGTNNACCTCGGCTGCGGCGACGGCCGCCTGGTCATCACCGCCGCCAAGGAATTCGGCGCCCGCGGCGTGGGCATCGATATCGACCCGGTTCGCATCCGGGAGTCCGTCGCCAACGCGCGCCAGGCGGGAGTCGCGAGCCTGGTCGAGTTCCGCAATCAGGACCTCTACGAAGCCGATATCCACGACGCCACGGTGGTCATGCTCTACCTCTGGCCCGAGATGAACCTGAAGCTCCGGCCAAAGCTCTGGAAGGACCTGAAGCCCGGCTCGCGCATCGTCTCCAACGCCCACGATATGGGCGACTGGAAGCCCGGCAAGCAGATCGTCGCCGACGGGGCGAATATCTATCTGTGGACCATCACCCCGGAGCTGAAGAAGTAATCGGCCTCTTGCGGCGCTCCAGGCAAACTGGGCTACACTGGAGAGCTTGGCCGGGTTATCCTTAATCGACCTTCACACCCATACGAACGAGTCCGATGGCTCCTTCTCGCCCGCGGAACTCATTGAAGAAGCGGTGCGCACCGGCGTCGGCGCGCTCGCAATCACCGATCACGACACCTTTGCCGGTTACGACGAGGCCTTGCCCTTGGCGTGCCAGGCCGGCGTCGAACTGGTCCGCGGCATCGAGCTTTCCACCAAGTTGCTCGACCGCTCCGTCCACCTGCTGGGCTATTTCCCCGGCCACGGCGACCTGGAGGACTTTCGCGCGTGGGTGCTCGATTTGCAGACCTCCCGCCGCGAGCGCAATGTGCGCCTGGCCGCGCGCCTCCGCGAGTTGGGGATGGATATCAGGGTCGAAGAAGCCGAGGCTCTCGGACGCGGCATGACCGGCCGGCCCCATTTTGCGCGGATCATGGTGCAAAAAGGCTACGTGGCGAGCATCCGCCAGGCCTTCGACGACTGTCTGGATGAATCCGCCAAAGGCTACGTGTACCGCCGCGAGCCGCATTTCACCGAGGGCGTGCGCCGTATACGCGCCGCCGGGGGGGTCGCCTCGCTGGCGCATCCCACGCGCTTGGTAGGCGACGTAGCGGCCCTGCTCCCGGACTTGTGCGCAGCGGGCCTCAATGCCATCGAGGCTTACCACAGCGACCACACTCTCGCGGACACGGATCTTTACCTCGGCCTGGCTCACCGCCACGCCCTCAAAGTGACCGGCGGTTCCGACTTTCACGGCGCATTCAAGCCTGAGGTGATGTTAGGGACCGGGCGCCAAGGCAACCTCAGCATCCCGCGCGAGGTGCTGGAGCAACTAGCCCTGTAGGGGTCGGGCATGCCCGACCCAGGCCGCCCGCCCCTGAGATTTTCCACATTTGCCACAGCCCGTAGGGCGCAAGATGTGTGCTGGGCATGTTCA
>PLGA01000202.1 GCA_003139735.1 Bryobacterales bacterium
CGTCTCTCTGGGAATACACCATCCTGGATACCGTATCCAGGCTCTTCTCGAACGACCACCCCTTGGGCCGGGTCCTCGACCGCCGCCACGATAAGTTCGACCGCCTCCAGCGCCGCATCAATTCCATCCAGCGCAACTACCTCCGCGCCCTCAACGAACTCCAAAAACTGGAAAAGACCGAAGCCGCCGCCGACCAGGTGGGGCAGGCGGTTCCGCCTGCCATCCCCGCCGACGTTCCTGCGCCTATCCAACCCCAATCGAATCAACAACCTGCCTCCCAAATTGGGTTCGTTCCGCAATCTGTGGTCCGCCCGGCGCCAGCGCCGTCTACGGAACCGCCCGCTCCTGTCGGCGCCGCCCTGCGCCCCGCCCCGCCGTCCCCGCCGAGCCCTAACTTCGGCTCCGAAATCGGTCCCGTTGACAATTTGGAGCCGCTCGGCGTATATTTGCTAACATACTAATCTCGCAATGGTTTGCTGGTCGGCGCATGGTCTCATCTGACAGGGTGCTGGGCGATTACTGGATGCGTTCGCTCCCACATCCTTTCATTCTGCCGCGGTTCTTTCAGTCCGTGCAGCGGGCCCTGACACCATGATCGCCGGAGGCGTATTGGCCGTGTACGATAATGGGGATATGGACGAGCCGGTCCCCGAAAACTACGAGAACCTGCTCGACGACTACAGCCATTTTGCCCCTCCGTCCGCCGACGAGGTGGTGCAGGGAACCGTGCTGAGCGTCACCGCCAAGGACGTCATCGTCGATTTCGGGTACAAGTCCGAAGGCATCGTCTCGCTTGAGGAGTTTCTCGGCCCCGGCGGTGAGGTCGCCGTTCATCCCGGCGACGTCGTGGACGTGATGATCGACCACGGCGGCCAGTCCGAAGGATACGTGCTTCTGTCGCACACGCGGGCCGCGCGCCTGCGCATCTGGGACGATCTCGACAAAGCCTGTCGCGAACAGCTCACCGTCTCCGGCCACGTGTTGGAACGCGTCAAGGGCGGGCTGGCGGTGGATGTCGGCATCCGTGGTTTCATGCCCGGCTCGCAAGCGGATCCCCGCCCGGTTCACAACATCGACTCTTTGATCGGCCAGGATATCCCGGTCAAGATCGTCAAGCTCAATCGCCGCCGCGGCAACGTGGTGGTCTCGCGCAGGATGGCTATCGAGGACGAGGTCAACGCGCGCAAGAGCGTCACCCTGGACCATCTGTCGGAAGGGGCCGTCGTCACCGGCGTCGTCAAGAACCTCACCGACTACGNNGGCGCGTTTGTCGACCTCGGCGGAATCGATGGGCTCCTGCATGTCACCGATATGTCCTACGGCCGCGTCAACCACCCCTCGGAATTGCTCCACGCCGGTCAGGAAATCGCGGTCAAGGTGCTCAAGTTCGATCGCGCCAAGGAGCGCGTCTCCCTCGGCATCAAACAGCTCGATCCCGATCCTTGGGAAACCGTCGCGGACCGCTATCCCGTCGGCGCCCGCGTCATCGGACGCGTCGTCAACGTCACCGATTACGGCGCCTTCGTGGAACTCGATCCGGGCGTCGAGGGGTTGATCCACATCAGCGAGATGACTTGGTCCCGGCGCATGAAGCACCCCTCGAAGGTGGTCAAGCCCGGCGACCAGGTGGAGGCCGTGGTGCTCGAAGTGCACCCCAAGGACCGCCGCATTTCTCTCGGCCTGAAACAACTGGAAGCCAACCCCTGGACCACCGTCGACGAGCGCTATAGCGTGGGTTCGGTGGTCGAGGGCCGCGTCCGCAACATGACCGATTTCGGCGCGTTCATCGAGATCGAAGAAGGCATCGACGGGCTGGTTCACGTCTCCGACCTTTCCTGGACCAGGCGCGTGAAACACCCCTCCGAGGTCCTCAAAAAGGGCCAGACCGTGCAGGCCGTGATTCTCCATATCGATTCCGCCGCTTGTCGGCTCTCGCTCGGCATCAAGCAGCTCCAGCCCGATGCCTGGGAGAGCTACTTCCAGCAACACCAGGTGGGCGATTCCGTGCATGGCCGCGTCTGCCGCCTGGCCAGCTTTGGCGCCTTCGTGGAACTCGCGGAGGGCGTCGAAGGCTTGTGCCATTTTTCCGAAGTGCCGGGTTACTCGGGCCGCCGCGGGTCCGACCCGCCGCCGCTCGCCGTGGGCCAGGAGTTCACTTTTAAGATCGTCAAGATGAGCGAAGCCGAGAAGAAGGTCGGCCTTAGCCTGCGCGCGCCGGCCGAAGACGAGGAGAAGAACCGCCTGGAGGACTACCAGCGCCAGGCTCAGGCGGCTACCACGACCATCGAGGAGGTCATGAGTCTGAAGGACCGCAACCTCAAGTAGGTTGCATTTTCTTCGGATTCGGTGCGATACTGCGGTATTCATAATCGAGGAGGATTCGATGACGAAGGCTGATCTGATTGAAGAAGTCTCCCGCGTGGTGGAGATGACCCGGAAGGAGTCCGAGGTCATCGTGGAGGCGATCTTCGACAGCATCGTACGCTCCTTGCGCACCGGCGACAAGATCGAGATTCGCGGATTCGGAAGCTTCCGCACGCGCCAGAGGCAGCCCCGCATTGGCCGCAACCCCAAGACCGGAGCCCGTGTGGAAGTGCCGGCTAAAAAAATTCCCTACTTCAAGCCCAGCAAAGAGCTGAAAGACGTGGTCAATAGTTTCGCCGCGGTCGCGTCGCCGGAATCGCCCCTCGCTCCCGAACAAGCTCCGAATTCGTAGCGGGTCCGCTCCCGAAAACGGCATGGATTATCTCTGGACTCCCTGGCGGTACGAGTACATCTCCGCCTCCGGGGACCAACGCGAGTGCGTCTTCTGCGCCGCCGCACAGGCTCCGTGCGGCCTCCATTCGCTCGTCGTGCATCGCGCCGAATGGAACTTCATCATCCTCAACCGCTTTCCGTACACCAACGGCCACCTCATGGTGGTGCCCTATCAGCACGCCGCTTCGCTCGGCGAGCTGCGCGATGAGACGCTCGTGGAAATGATCCGCCTGGCGCGCGACGCCGAGCTGCGCTTGCGGGAGATCTACCGGCCCGACGGCCTCAATCTGGGCCTCAACCTCGGCCGGAGCGCCGGAGCCGGGGTCGCCGGCCATGTGCACCTGCATGCGCTCCCCCGCTGGACCGGCGATGTCAGCTTCATGACCTCCGTCGGGGAGACGCGCGTCCTGCCGGAGGATCTGGAAGTCACCTGGGAAAAACTCAACCGGGCATTCCGGGCATTATAATAAGCAGTCCTGTGCCCAGTCCTGTGCAAAAGTTGCGCGGCGTTTCGATCGCGCCTGAGGCCGTGTGCGCGGAGATGCAAAGGATCCTCGCGTCTAAGGCGTTCCTCCAATCCCAGAGCCTGAGCCAGTTGCTCCGCTTCCTCGTGGATCGCGTGCTGGCCGGCGCCCCTCCTCCCGGCGAGTATGCTGTCGCGCGCGAAGTGTTTGGGCGGCCGGCAAGCTTCGTCCCCCAAGTGGACCCCGTGGTGCGCGTGCAATATCACCGCCTGCGGAACGAGTTGTTCAAATACTACGCGACGGAGGGGCGTCCCAGTCCGGTGAGGCTTGCGGCATCCGGCGGCGGATTTGGCATCGTCGTCCTCAATCGCGCGGGGCATGGGGCGGAGCGCCTCCGGCGGAGGCTGATTAAGTTCGTAGCGTACGCGACCCCCGTCGTCTGCCTGTTCCTGATCTTCTATTTCGGGTTCCGGCCGCGCGCCTTGGGCCGCCGTGCGGCGGTACGCTTCTATCTGACGGCGCACGCGCTTGTTGAAACCGGTTCGGCATCGGGCGCCGCGCGTCTTTTCGAGCAGGCCGTGGCGAACGATCCGAACTACGCGCCGGCCTGGTCCGGCTTGGCTGTTGCCCTGGTCACTTCCGGATCTTCCACGGGTACTTCCGAAACCGAAACCGTCGCAAGAGCGGGAGAGGCGGCGAACCGCGCCATCAAATTGGACCCGGGTATCGGCGAGGCGCACGCCGCCCTGGCCTACGTCGGGTTCCTACAGGATTCCGGCTGGGCCGCCGCCGAATCCGAGTTTCGCCGGGCCATCCAATTGGATCCGTCCTCGCCGCGAATCCATCGCATGTACGCGCAGGGCCTCTTGAGCCGCGGGCGGTTCGACGAGGCCATCGCCCAAGCCACGGCAGCAGCGCGCCTGGAACCCAAGGGCAGCCCGCCGTGGACGGACGTGGCGGAGATTCTCTGCGCCGCACGCCGCTACGACGAAGCCATCGCGGAAGCGCGCCGCATCGTTCAGCAGACCGGCGGCTCCGCCCCGGCCCGCCTCACTCTGGGTATCGCCCTCTCGGTGGCGGGCCATTATGACGAGGCCATCGGGGAGTTGCAGTTGGCCGCGCTCGGCGCCCACCCCCTTTACGCCCTGGCGAGGTTGGGATACGCTTACGGGGCCAAGGGCGACCACGAAGCGGCCGAGGCCGTTCTCAGCCAACTAAACCGGTCTTTCGCCGGAGGTTTGGCGATCGACTGGTATTACCGGGCGTTGGTGTACGCCGGCATGGGCGACGCGCAAAACGCCGTGGATTGCCTGGAAAACAGCTACACCCATCGCGAGGCCGATATCAACTTCATCGGCGTCGAACCGGCCTACGCCCGGATTCGCGACGATCCCCGATTCCTGGCGCTTCGAGAGCGCCTCGGACTGCCCTGAGCTACTTGGCGGAGTTGAAGCGCTTTTCAATTTCCGGCCAGTTGGCCACGTTCCACCACGCCGCGATGTACTCCGGCCGGCGGTTCTGATAGTGCAGGTAATAGGCGTGCTCCCACACGTCCAGGCCCATCACCGGAAACTTGCCTTCCATCACCGGGCTATCCTGGTTGGCAGTGGAATAGATATCCAGCTTGCCGTTGGACTTGATCAGCCAAGCCCAGCCGGAGCCGAAGCGCGTGGTGGCCGCCTGGGTGAACTTCTCCTTGAAGGCGTCGAAGCCGCCGAACGTGGCCGTGATTGCCTGGGCCACGTTGCCGGTCGGCGCGCCGCCGGCCGAAGGCGCCATGATCTGCCAGAACATCGCGTGATTGAGATGGCCGCCGCCGTTGTTCCGTACCGCGGTGCGAATGTTCTCCGGAACGGCCACGCAGTTGTGGGCCAGCAATTCCTCGACGGACTTGCCGGCCAGTTCGGGCGCCGATTCCAACGCCTTGTTCAGGTTGTTGACATACGCGGCGTGATGCTTGCCGTAGTGGATCTCCATGGTCATCTTGTCGATGTAAGGCTCCAGCGCGCCGGGCGCGTACGGAAGCGCCGGCAGCGTGAAAACCGATGTGCCTTTTTGAGGTCCCATATTCTTCTCCCTTTTCTCCTCTGAGTGACAATCCGGGCCGGTCTTAGTTCACCCCGCCGGCATCTTCGAACGCGCCGGCGAGCCGGAACATGGCCGGTTCGCCAAAGTGCGTCGTTAACAATTGCATCCCTACCGGCAGCCCCCCGGCGGTATTTCCGCATGGAACGCTCATGCAGGGAATGCCCGCCAAACTCCCGGTGATGGTATAAATATCGGACAGATACATGGCCAGAGGGTCGTCCACCTTCTCGCCCAGCTTGAAAGCCGGAAACGGCGAAACCGGCGCCACGATGGCGTCCACTTCCTCGAACGCCCTGGCGAAATCCCGCGCGATCAGAGTACGCACCTTCTGCGCCTTCAAATAGTACGCGTCGTAATAGCCCGCGCTGAGAACATAGGTCCCCAGCATGATCCGGCGCTTGCATTCGGCGCCGAAACCCTCTCCCCGCGTATTGCGATACATATCCGCCAAAGTTCCGGAGTTCGCGGAGCGGAACGTATACCGCACGCCGTCGAAACGGGCCAGGTTGGAGCTGGCCTCGGCCGTCGCAATAATGTAATAGCACGGGATCGCGTAGCCGGTCGAGGGCAAACTCAACTCGCGGACTTCGCAGCCCAGGCGCCGAAACACATCGACGCCGCGCGAGATCAGGTCGCCGACTTCGCTCCCCAATTCTCTTAGATACTCCCGAGGCAGTCCAAGCTTCAGACCTTTTAGGCCGCCGCCGAGCAATGCCGGGTAATCCGGGACGGGCGCCGCGGCGGAAGTGGAATCGCGCGGGTCGCGGCCGGCGATCACCCGCAGGAGCGTGGCGGCGTCCTTGACGTTGCGGGCGAACGGGCCGATGTGGTCGAGCGAGCTGGCAAACGCAGTCAGACCGTAGCGCGATACCCGTCCATAGGTGGGCGTCACTCCGACTACGCCGCAGAACGAAGCCGGCTGGCGGATGGAGCCGCCCGTATCGGAGCCGAGCGCGACCACGGCCGTGCCTTGCGCCACCGCCGCGGCCGACCCGCCGCTCGAGCCGCCCGGAACCCGGTCCGGCGCGACCGGGTTGCGTACCGGGCCGAAGGCCGAGTTCTCGGTGGACGACCCCATGGCGAACTCGTCGCAATTGGTCTTGCCGAGGAGGATGCCGCCGGCCTCTTCCACGCGCAGGATGGCGGTGGCGTCGTAGGGCGGAACGTAGGCGGCCAGCAGCTTCGAGCCGCAGGTGGTGGTGATGCCCTTGGTGAGGATCACGTCCTTGACCGCGACAGGCACGCCGGCCAGGGGGCCCGGCTCCTCGCCGCGCGCCAGGCGTTCGTCCACGCGCCGCGCGGCGTCCATGGCGCGCTCGGGCGAGAGCCGCAGGTAGGCGCCAGTCTTGGGATTCTCGGCTTCGGCGAAGCGCAGGGCTTCCTCGGTCAGCTCGACGGCGCTGAATTGGCGCGAGAGCAATCCCTCGCGAATGCGATCGATGGTCAAAGAGGCGATTTGCATGCGATTTCGCGGGGCCGGAAACCCCGTTTAACGTTCCACGACTTTGGGAACCTTGAAATACCCCGGGCCGCGCTGCGGAGCGTTAGCCAGACCGGCCTCGCTTCCGAGCGGCGTCTCGACGACGTCCTCACGCAGTCCGCCGGCGCCTTCGAACAGCACCTGCGCCATCGGCTCCACGCCCGAGGTATCGACTTCGTTGAGCTGATCCATGTGCTCGAGGATTCCGTCCAGGTCCGCGCGGAACCGGGCGACTTCGGAATCATCGAGCGTCAGATTGGCGAGACCGGCCACGTAGCGGACTTCCTTTTCGGTGATTCTCACGCCAGTGCCCTTTTTCGGGATGCCCTGTAAATGGAGCGAAGCACCGGGTCGGCGATATCCTCGGCGTCGTCCAGCGGCATCGCTGGAACGGCCGCCGTGGCGCGCTGGGCCTCGATCCGCCTGGGGACGATGCGGAACTCGACGTCCTGGACCACGCCGCGGCCGAGGTTCTTTTCGAGAGCCAGGAGGATGGATCTGCGCAGCGTAAACAACTGCTTCTGCCAGACGGCGTCTTCCACCTCCACCACCAGGCGCTCGCGGACCATGCGGGCGGCGCGGGTATGGCGGGCGGTGTAATTGCCGACGGACCGCGGCCACGCGGCGCAAGCCAGTTGTTCGTCGCTGACCGTCTCGCCGCCGACCCTCAACCCGCGAATCAATTTGCTGGCGATTTCCATGCGGCTCGGTGGTCCATTTTAGCACGGACGCTCCCGCCCGCCCGGGTTCTTCGAGGCCGGCTATTTGACGCGCTTGGCGACGATAGGCGGCATCTGGGGCATGTCCCCGCCACCTCCTCCGGCAAAGCTCATATTCAGCGTCATTTCATCGTCTTTTACCGTGCCGGCGTAGCTGATTTTGCCAAAATTTTCCACCGTGATGGAAAAGGAAATCTTGTCGCCATCGAGCTTGCCTTCGTCGATCTTCATCTCGCCCATTTGGGATTGGATCGTCCCAGTCACCGTGTTTCCATCGGCTTTCAGGACGTAGGTAAACTCCATGGTCCCATTGGGGGTCTCCAGGCTGGCTTTCCAATTGCCCGTCACGTCGGCGGCGAAAGCCGCCACCGATAAAGCCGCCAGCAAGAAAATCAGTTTGCGCATTTCCGTGTACCACCTTCCCGTTTCGAATCCGGTCCGAAAATCCGGTAGACCTCATTCTCCGGCGTTTCACGGCGGGCGTCAAGGGAGGGAAGAATATGGCCGCGGATGAACGCAGATGAACGCGGATAGGACTTTTTGGACTTGACATGCGACATTTGTCGCGGGTATGATGAGACAGATGTCGCACCTTACGATGCCGAAGACAACCACTCCGCCGCTCACTCGCCGGGAACGGGAGATCATGAATGCCGTCTTTGCGGAGGGCAATCGCGCCTCGGCGGAAGGAATTCGCAGGCGCCTGACGAATCCGCCGGGCGATTCGTCGGTTCGCGTCATGCTGACTAGGCTTGAAAAGAAGGGCTGCCTGAAGCACCAGCAGGACGGCCCGCGCTTTATTTACTCGGCCACCATCTCGCCGGCCGCCGCCAAGCGGACGGCATTGCAACAGTTCGTCCCGACGTTCTTCGGCGGATCGCTGCGGCAGATGATGACGGCCCTGGTGAGCGAGGCGTCGTGGACGGATGAAGAACTCGAAGTCCTCCGGGCGGAGATCGACCGTGTGCGGAAGGAAAGGAAGAACCAGTGATGATGCCCGATATCAATGCAGGGTTGCTTGCGGTGAGCAATTCGGCGGCCGGGTCGATTGTCGTCAAGGCGACCGTGGTCGCGGCGCCGGGACTGACGGGCGCGCGCCTGGCGCGCGGGAGCCGCGCGGCGGTGCGCCATGCGCTGTTGGCTGTGACATTCGGGGCGCTGGCGGCGCTGCCGCTTATCTCCCTGGCGCTTCCCCCGATCCGCGTCGCGCTGCGGATGGCGGCGCAGGCGGCGCCGATTCCGGACGGGCCGACCGGCACGGTGGCAGCCATCGCACCAGCGGAGGCGCGCACCGCGGAGCCCACGCAATCGCCATCTTTGAGGCTTACGCCCGAAGCTCTGCTGCTTGGGGCATGGATGGTTGGGGCGGCCCTCTTTCTGCTGCCGCTGGTGGTGGGCTTGTGGCAAGTGCGGCGACTGCGCCGGACTGGCCTGCCGTGGCGGCATGGACAGACGATCGCCGAAGGGTTGGCGACCGAGGCGGGCGTTCACCGGCGCGTCGAAGTCCTGTTGCACGAGGCGCTGGCGGGGCCGATGACATGCGGGGCGTTCGATCCGGCTATCGTGCTGCCGGTGGACGCACGGAATTGGAAGGAGGAGGACCTGAATCGGGCGTTTGTGCACGAGATAGAGCACGTGCGGCGCGGCGATTGGTTGAGCTATTGCTTCGTGCGTGCGGTATGCGCCGCGTACTGGTTTCATCCGTTAGCGTGGATGGCGCGGCGGCAGCTTGTGCTCGAAGCGGAGCGGGCTTGCGACGACGCGGTGCTGGCGCGGTCGGAGGCGACGGCCTATGCCGATCAACTGGTGGGCGCCGCGGAACGGTTATTAGCGTCGGCGAGATCGCCGCTGCTGGCCATGGCGAGCCGCGCGGACCTGTCGAAGCGCGTCGGAGCAATGCTCGACGGCCGGCAGCGGCGCGGACGGGCGGGCGCGGCGGCGGTGGCGCTGNNCTCCAAGCCGGCGCCTGTCCTGATGGCAGCCGCGCCTCAAGCGGCAGAGGCGCCGCAAGCCGCTCCCACAGCCGCGGACCTCCGCTCCATGCCCCTGTTTTCCGGCGGCGCGATGCTGGCGATGGTAGACGTGACCGCCTCCGATCAGAATGGGAATGCCATCGAAGGACTTCAGGCCAGCGATTTCGTCGTGACCGAGGATGGAGCGCCGCAACGGATCATGATCTTCGAGTACCAGAAGGTGGACAGCACGGACGAACGCGTCAAGAGCTATTACGTCCTGGGTTATTACCCAACCAATACGGAGTTGGACGGCACGTACCGGAAAGTCAATATCACGCTTACGGGGAACACGGCGGCCAAGCTCGATTACCGCGCGCGGTACTCCACCCTGGTCCAGCCAACGCAGGCCGCTGGCGCGCCCGGCCCTGGCGTTAGGTTCCCGACACTGCAATACAAGGTAGAGCCGATGTACGCGGAAGCGGCGCGCAAGGCCAAGTTCCAGGGCACCGTGGGGCTCTTGATTACGGTGAATGCCGACGGCACTGTCGGAGACATCAATGTGATCCGCACACTGGGCTTGGGCCTCGACGAGAAAGCTGTGGAAGCCGTGAAGCAGTGGAAGTTCATCCCGGGCATGAAGGACCTTGTGCGGGTTCCGATGCAGGCGCGCGTGGTGGTGACGTTCCGGCTGACATAAAGGCGTGGGAGGACGGAATGAAGCGCTTTAGACGGAGACCGCTGGCGGCCGCGCTGTTGGCGGCCAGCCTCATGAGTTGTGCGCCCATCGGGGCGCAGGACCAAGGCGGGGCGCCGTCCCCGCGGTTTGAGGTGGCGTCGGTGCGGGCCGCGGGCCAGAGGCCTCCATACAACCCGATCGACGCGTCCGGCGAAGTTGAAGGCGGCCCCGGCACGGGCGATCCCACGCGCATGACTTTCACCTGGTTCCTGGCGCGCGTGTTATTGATGAAGGCTTTCGCGCTTCCGCTGGATCAGATATCCGGCTCCGACTGGGTCATGGGTCAGGACACCCGATTCGACATTTCGGCGCTCGTTCCGGCGGGCACGACGAAAAAGCAGGCCAACGAAATGCTGCTCAATCTGCTCAAGGAGCGATTTCATCTTACGTACCACAGCGAAAAGAAAAACTTCGATGCGTACGCGTTGGTCGTTGCAAAAGGCGGACCAAAGCTGAAGGATGCCGCGCCGGCCGATGGTCCGCTGCCCGAAGCGCCGGGGCCGGGTACGATTGCCACGGCTGCGCCGCTGGATCGCGACGGTTTTCCGCAACTGCCTGCCGGACGTCCTGGTTTCCAGGGAAGTGGTCAGAACGGGGTCACGCGCTGGACATTCAGGATGGCGACGCCTCAGGAACTGGCGAGCCGCCTGCAGTTTATGCTGAGGGGCAGCCGGATCGTGGACAAGACCGGTTTGACCGGCCCATACGATTTCACTCTGGAGTGTTCGACGGCGGGGCTGCTGGGGCGGGGATTGGTCACCGACACTGCGAGCGATCCCGCTCCGGATCTGTTCTCGGCGGTCGAAAGGCAGCTCGGGCTGAAGCTGGAGAAATCCAAAACGCAGCTCGACGTGATCGTGATCGATCACATGGACAAAACGCCTACTGAGAACTGATCCTGAGCGGCGAGCAGTCAAGGGCGCGGCGTGGTTTGGTGCCACTTGCGCCAGGCGAGGCCCAGGACAAGCAGCGCGGCGGCGGCGATGGCGGCGGCGAGGAAGTAGTGCGAGATGTTTTGTTGCACGGATTCCCAGCGGTCGCCCAGGAAGTAGCCCACTCCGATAAAGGTGGAAACCCACAGGATGCCGCCGCTGTATGCAAAGAGGGCGAACTGGGGATATTCGACGCGGCTCATGCCGGCGGAGAAGGCCGTGAGATGGCGCACTCCGGCCACGAAGTAGCCGAGCGTCAGGGACCAATGTCCCACGCGGGCGAACCAGGCGTGGGCTTTGACAAGGTGCTCTTCGCGGATGCGCAGGTACTTGCCGTAGCGGTGAATCAGGGGCAGCCCGAATTTGCGGCCTAGCGTGTAACTGAAGGTGATGCCGCAGAGGCTGCCCCCCAAGGCCGCGGCAAACGCCGGCGCCAGCGAGAGGTGTCCTTTGAAGACCACGTACCCGGTGAAAGCCAGCAGGGTTTCATCCGGTATGGGCAGGCCCACGATTCCGAAGACGAGGAGCAGGAAGATCGCCAGGTAGCCGTATTGCGAGATCCAGTTGAGGATCTGTTGTTCCATGACAGCGTTTGGCGGCAGGATGGCAGGCCACAAACGACGATGGCCTGCCCCACTGGGTCACACCACTANNGCCCGAGATTTCGACTTGCGAGGGGTTGCCCGCGACCACCACAATGCCGCTTTCGGTGACATGGTAACCGTGCTCGCGGTCGCTCTCCAAGTCGTAGCCAATCATGGCGTCCTCCAGCACGTGCACGTTCTTATCGAGAATGGCGCGGCGAATTTTGGAGCGGCGGCCGATGTCGCAGTTGTNNCATCCGCCGGATACGATGCTATCAATGGCCTCGCCGCGGCGATTTTCTTCGTCGAAGGTGAACTTGGCCGGCGGGTCCGGATAGCTGGTGGTGCGCAACGGCCATTCGCGATTGTAGAGGTTCAGCGCCGGGCTAACGGAACGCAGGTCCATGTTGGCCTCGTAATAGGCGTCGATGGTCCCCACGTCGCGCCAATAGCGGACGGCGTCGGGGGGTTCGCCGGGGATGCGGTTGGTCTGGAAATCGTAGGCGAAAATGTCGCCGTTGCCGGCGAGGCGAGGCAGGATATCGTGCCCGAAATCGTGCAGGCTGCTTTCATTGGCGGCGTCCTCATGCAACAGCCGCAGCAGGGTGCGGGTGGAGAAAATGTAATTGCCCATGGAGGCGTACACGCGGTCGCCGTCGCCCGGTATGGAGGGCGCATCGGGGTTCTTCTCATGGAAGCCCAGGATGCGGCCGCTCTCCGACGCCTCGATCACGCCGAATTCCGCGGCCTGGCTGCGGGGAGCGGGAATGGCCGCCACGGTGACCTCAGCCGCGTTCTGCACGTGGAATTCGATCATGTTCATGATATTCATGCGATAGATGTGGTCGGCGCCGAATATGGCCACGAGGTGCGGATCGGACTGCTCGACCAGGTTGATGTTCTGGTAGATGGCGTCCGCGGTGCCTTGATACCACGTCTCGTCCTGCGAGCGCATCTGCGCCGGGACCGGGATCATGAACTGGCTTTTGAGCAATCCGCCGAACTGCCAGCCCTCGCTCAAATGCTGCAACAAGGACTGGCTGCGGAACTGGGTCAGGATGTAGACCGAGTAGATGCCCGAGTTGATGAAATTGCTGAGAACGAAATCGACAATCCGGTACTTGCCACCAAACGGAACGGCCGGTTTGGCCCGCTCCCTGGTCAGCGGGTAAAGCCGGGTGCCTTTTCCGCCGGCCAAGACGATCCCCAAGACTCGCATGCGCATAGTTAGACCAAGCCCTATTGTTTCAGGCTAGTACGGGCGATGGCAAGAGGAACTTCAAGGGGGGTAGGGCGTGGGGCCTCCCACGGCTTACGCCGTGGGCTAGGTTCTTTCGCCCCCTATCGGGGGCTTGATCGATTTCGTTGTCCTCCCACGGCTTACGCCGTGGGCTAAGTTCTTTCGCTCCTGCGGAGCTTGGGGCTGTCCTCCCACCGCTCACGCCGTGGGCTAGGTTCTTTCGCTCCTGCGGAGCTTGGGGCCAAGGCGGGCTTGGAATTCACTTTTCTATCGCACGCCCTTCAGTTTTCGCTTGACAACGAGCTAAATTAGTACTAATAAATTAGTATGCGCAGCCGGAGCTCGATTCTCACGGGGCAAGAACTGGAAATCATGAAGGTGGTCTGGGAGCGCGAGAGCGTCACCGTTCGGGACGTCTACGAGGCGCTGCTCGAACGGCGCAAGGTGGCTTACACCACGGTCATGACCATGATGAAGATCCTGGAGCAGAAGAAGTACCTGAAGAAGAACCAGGCGGAGCGGGCCTACGTCTATCGGGCGGCTCAGCCGCAGGGACAGGTGGTCGGGGCGATGGTGCGGGACTTCGTGAACCGGGTGTTTAACGGCTCGGCCGCGCCGCTTCTGGTGCACCTGGTGAAGGAGCACGACCTTTCCGCGGAGGACCTGGAGGAAATCGCGAGGTTGCGGAGGGACAAATGAACGCCAACCTGCTTCTGAACGACGTGGCGCTGTACTCGCTGCAAATCGGGCTGCTGGTGGGGCTGGCGGGTTTCGTCCCGGCGGTGCTCCGCCTGCGCGCGCCGGGGGTGAAGCTGGCGTACTGGCATTTTCTGCTGGCGGCCTGCCTGCTGCTGCCGGTGGTACGGCCCTGGAAACAGGGCGTGGTCGATATCGGCGGCGGCGCGGCGCTGCCGGCCGTGGCGATGACGACCGCTCCAGCGCCGCCGGCGCCAGCGCCCACGCGGTTTACGCAGGCCGAGATGCTGCTGGCTCTGCTGGCGGCGGGCGCGGTTGTCCGCCTGGGTTGGCTGGGCGTGGGACTTTGGCGGCTGCGGCGGTACCGGCTGCATTCCGCGCCGGCCGGCGCCGGTGGGGCGGACGAACGGGTTTGGGCATCCGTTGCGGGGAGGACCGGCATTCCGGATCTGCGGCTTTCCGAAGATGTCGCCAGCCCGGTGACGTTCGGGTTTTTGAATCCGGTCATCCTGCTGCCCACCGCGTTTCCCGGTTTGAATCCGCGCACCCAGGAGGCCATCCTGGCGCATGAGTTTCTGCACGTCCGCCGGCGCGACTGGCTTTTTACGCTGATTGAGGAGCTGGTGCGCGCCGCGTTCTGGTTCCACCCGGCGATCTGGTGGCTGCTGGGCGAGACGCAACTGGCGCGCGAACAGGTGGTGGACCGCGCGTCGGTGGAAATGACCCGAAGCCGCGAGGAATACGTGGACGCCCTGCTGGCCATTGCGGGCGTCCGGCCGAGGCTTGACCTTGCTCCGGCGCCATTGTTCCTGCGCAAACGGCATTTGAAACATCGCGTAGTGTCATTGCTGAAGGAGGTTCGTATGTCGAAGAAGCATTCCATTGCGGCGCTGGCGGCCGGTCTCTCGATTTTGGCCGCGGCATGTTGGATGGTGACGGCCACATTCCCGCTGGCGGCGGCCCCGCAGTTGGTGGCCGACGGACCAGGCGTGAGCGTGGATATAGGCGGCGCGGCGCTGATGCACCGGCTGCCGGTGGTTTATCCCGAGGCGGCGATGACCGCACGGATTGAGGGCACGGTGGTGGTGCAGGCCACGGTAGATTCGGCCGGCAACGTGACCGACGCCAGCGTGTTGAGCGGGCCGGAGGAGTTGCGGAAAGCCGCGGTTCTATCGGTCTTGCAATGGCACTTTGTGCGGGGCGGGAGCAGCACGAAGCAAGTGAGCATTGCGTTTCAAGTTCCGAATGGCGCGGCGGAGATGGAGGTTATGGCGCCGGCGCCGACACAGGGACCGCACCTCATCAGCGAGCGGACGGGCAGAATCGTTGCTGGGGGTCTCGTGGCGCCGCCACAGGTGGTGCGGCCTCCGGCCGAGTCGGAGGCGCTTCAAGCGCTGGACGCGAAACAGCAGGCGCTGATGGCCCAAATGCGCAATGTCAACCCAGGCCAGGACATGCAGGCCATGCAGGACGTGATGAGCCAGTTGAGGGAACTTTCCGAAAGGAGACTGGCCCTTCAGAAGATCGGTACCATCACGACGAGGGGCCTTTCCGATCAGATTAGCAAAGAGCTGCTGGCCAGCCTCCCGGTCCACGAAGGCGACGCTCCAACCACGGAGAACATGGCCAAGTTGAAGGAGGCGGTGAAGCAATTCGATGAGCATCTCACTGTCTCTATGCTGCCAACGGGATCGCCCGAAGTGGACGTCCGGATTGCCGCACCCGGCTCGCTTACCCAATTTGTTATGACCGGGAATCCGACGTCGGGGCCAAGGATAACGGTCGGCGGAAAGGTGCAGGAGGCGAGCCTGATCAGCAAGGTGATGCCGGCTTATCCCTCTCTGGCCAAGTCAGCGGGCATCCAAGGCCACGTGATCCTCGCCGTCATCATCGCCACGAATGGTACCGTGCAGGAAGTTCAGGCTGTCTCCGGCCATCCTTTGCTGATACCTGCGGCGATGGCCGCGGTGAAACAATGGACTTATAAACCGCTCCTCATGAACGGCCAGCCCGTTGAAGTGAGCACGCAGGTCGATATCGATTTCACGTTGATGTAATGCGACGGATCGCGTTGATTTTGACGATGGTGGCCGGCGCAGCCGCGTTGACGCCGCAGGACGCCAGCCCCGGCCAGCAACCGGAGATCCGCGGCTTCGTGGTGGAGCCGGAAACCAACCAGCCGGTAGTGGACGCCGTGGTCTCGCTCTATTTTCTGGGCGCGGAACAGCCGCGCATCATGGTGGGGTCGGCAATGCTCGACGTGACGGGCACGGTCAACACCGATGCCACCGGCGCGTTTACAGCCCCGTTGTACAAGGTGGGGTATTACCGCGTGCAGGCGAAGAAGAACGGGTACGTTCAGAACCCGAACAGTTCGCAAAGGGTCACGCTGACCGCCGATGCGCCGGTGAAGGAGGTGCGCCTGACTCTATCGCCTCCCGGCCATCTGACCGGTTGGGTGGTGGACGAAGAAACCGGCAAGCCGATCTCAGGGGTGCGCGTGTCTGCGGCTCGTCCCCTCCCGGCCGGCACCGTCTTTTTTGGCGCCATGTTTGGTAACGGTGTAGTCACGGATGCCGAGGGCCAGTTCCGCACCGGCGATCTGATGCCCGGCGAGTACGCGGTCACCATCGGCGAGCAGACCACCGGCAAGGACCGAATCCTGACGAAGTTCTCCGAGGAAGACTGGAAGACCGTGGACCAGGATTACCCGCGCACCTACTGGCCTGGAGGGCATGGCGCGGATGCCGTCGTCCCGGTAAAGGTCGACTCAGGCGCCACGGTGAGCGTCGGGAAGTTGTCGGTGAAAAAGGTTGCGCATTACCGGCTGCACGTTCGCATTCCCCCTTCGACGTGCGGTGCGGACGACACGATGCAGGTATACGAGCAGCCGCCGGGGGGCGGAATGCTCACGATTTCCCAGGAGGCGCCGTGCGGGAGGGATATGCTCGTCACCGGCTATCCGCCGGGAGCGTACCGGTTGATCCTCGCGGTGAACGGGCGGAAGGCGGAGGAACGCGGAATGGCGTCCGTCCCCTTTGTGATCGCGGACGAGAACGTCGAGGTTACGGCTCCGCTGGAGCGCGGCGTTCGCGTGGACGGGACATTCGTTGCGGCGGACGGCGCGGCGCCGCCGGATTTCTCCAAGCTGGAGATGCGGCTAAGCCCCACCGGCATGCTGCCTTTTGCGGACATCAGCTCCCCGGTAAAGCCGGACGGCAATGGGAAGTTCTTCATTGCGGGCTTCCCCGCCCTGAGCTGCGAGGTGTTCGTGCAAGGGACTGGCCAAGCCAGCTACGTTAAGGAGATCCGCTATAACGGCATTCCCATTACAGACGGCACGGCGCCGCTCGACAAGAGCGCGATGGCGCATTCGCTGACGATCGTCATCGACGATAAGCCCGCGGCAATCGCGGGATCGGTGATGGATGGCGACAAACCGGTGGGGCAGCCTTACGTGATTCTGGCGAAATGGCCGCTGCCGAACCGGCCGGACCGCAGGCTTTACATGCCAACGGCTACGGCGACGGGCGACGACCAAGGCAAATTCCAGTTCACCGGATTGGCGCCAGGCGAATACCGCATGGTCGCGTTGCGATCGCAGGACGAGTTTACGAATCGTGCGCCGGGCGTGTTGGAAGCGGCGCTAGCGGCGGCGGGAAAGATCGAGATTGGCCCCAACGGGCTTCGGAGCGTGAGCATCGAAATCGGCGCGCTGCGCTGAACGTCCGATTCCATTTGCGCGCGACAAGGCAAGAAGGCAGACCAGGAG
>PLGA01000383.1 GCA_003139735.1 Bryobacterales bacterium
CAGGCGCTTTCGCCTGCCAACGGACCGCCTGGAGATGATGAATCCCCACTTCGGTTAAGAACCCGAGCAGTAGGGGTGGGCTGGAGGCCCTTCCCAGTACGCTAGAATCAAGGTTACTCCCTTCATGGCGCCCCCCACCTTCGAGCAGGTTCTGGATCGCGCGGCCTCCTCGCGCGGTATCGAGCCCGGCTTCTGGGATATCTGGGGCAAGTACCGTACCACCAGCGCGGAGGACAAGCGCGCCATTCTGCGCGCCATGGGATTCGCCGCGGATAGCCCCGAGGAACTCAACCGGTCGCTGGCGGCGGAAACGCGCCGCGTTTGGAGCAGGCTGCTGCCGCCGGTCATTGTGGTTGGGGAATCCGACGCCGTGGAGTTCACTCTGAACGTGCCTGCCGAGTCCCTGGGTGAACGCGCCCGCATTTCGATACTTCGGGAGGACGGCGGCGTTGCGGATTTCGACTTGCAGTTGTGGGACCTTCCGCAGGACGGCTCCGCCGAGATGGAGGGCCAAACGTGGGTGCGGAAGAAGGCGCGGCTGCCGGTGCGCCTGCCGCTGGGCTATCACGAAGTTTCCGCCAAGGTAGGGTCGGCAAGCGCCAAGGCCCGTTACATTGTGACTCCCGAGCGCGCCTGGACGGACCCCCACCTGGGACGCGGCGGGCGCGCGGCGGGCATCGCCATCAGCCTTTACGGCGTGCGTTCGGAGCGCAACTGGGGGTGCGGCGATTTTCGCGATCTCCTGGACGTGGTGGACTGGGCCGCCGACGAAATGGACGCCAGCTTCATCGGGCTCAACCCGCTGCATGCCATCCATAACCGGCGGCCGTTCAACACCAGCCCGTATCTTCCGAACTGCATGTTCTACCAGAACTTCATTTACCTGGACATCGAGGGCATGGAGGATTTCGCCGGCGCCAGGCGCGCCGTGGCGCTGCGCCAGTCCCCGGCGGTGGCGGCCGAAATCGAGGACCTCCGGCGGTCTCCGTTCGTGGAATACGAGCGCGTGGCCGCGCTGAAGCTGCGGTTTCTGAAGCTGATGTTCGCGGCGTTCCTCAGGGAGTGGAGGCGCGGCTCGGCGCGGGCGCGCGAGTTCCAGGCGTACGTGGCGCGCGAAGGCGAGCTGCTCGAAAAGTACGCTACCTACTCGGCCCTCGACGAATGCCTGCACGCGCAAAACCCGAAGGTGTGGGTCTGGACCGAATGGCCGGCGGCCTACCAGGATCCGTCGTCGCCCGAAACGCGCGCGTTCCGCAAGCGGCGCTGGCGCGCCGTGATGCTGCGCCAGTACGTCCAGTGGCAGATCGACATCCAGTTGCGCCGCGCGCAGCAGAAGGCGCGCGACCGTCGGCGTTCCATCGGACTGTATCACGACCTGGCGCTGGCGACGGACCGTTTCGGCTCCGACCTGTGGGGCCACCGCGAGTTCTTCGTGGCCGGCGCAAGAGTGGGATCGCCGCCGGACGATTTCTCGCCCGAGGGACAGGATTGGGCGTTTCCGCCGCCCAACTCGGAACGCCACCGCGAGGATGGGTACCGCCTGTTCTCGGAGTTCATCCGCAAGAATTGCCGTCACGGCGGGGCGTTGCGCATCGACCACGTCATGCGGCTTTTCCACCTGTATTGGATTCCCGAGGGCAGCGACGCCGCGCACGGCGCCTACGTGCGGGAACCGAACGAGGACCTGTTGCGCGTCCTGGCGCTCGAAAGCGTCCGCAACCGGGTGGTGGTGGTAGGAGAGGACCTGGGGACCGTGGAGCCGGCCATTCGGGAGACCCTGGCCCGCTATGGCGTGCTGGGTTACCGGCTGTTCTACTTCGAAAAGAACGCCAAGGGTGAGTTCAAGCGTTCCGACGAATACACGCCGCAGGCGCTGGTTTCTTCCACCACACACGATCTGCCGACGCTGGCCGGCTTTTGGGTCTCGGCCGATCTGGAAGCGCGGCGCGCGGCCGGAGTGCTGGACGAGGCTGGCTGGCGCAGCCAGTCCGCAACCCGCGCCACGGAGAAACAGAAGATGCTCAACGCGCTCTTCGAGGCGGGACTGATGCCCCCCGGCCGGCCGCGCGAGGCAGCCGCCTATCCCGAATTGACCGGCGAGTTGCACAGCGCGGTGGTGGGTTTTCTGGCGGGCACGCCGTCGCAGCTTCTGGCGATCAACCAGGAGGACCTCACCAAGGAGACGGCGCAGCAGAACCTGCCCGGAACCACCTGGCAATATCCGAACTGGGGCAGGAAGATGCGCTTCAGCCTGGAACAGTTGCGGCAGGATGCCGAGGCGCGGGGCTACGCCGCCATGCTGCGGGATTGGATTGCCAGAACGGGACGGCGGAATAACGCGGAGTAAGAGGCAGACGAAAGCGTCTGCCCCACTTGCGCCGAAGGACCTGCAAGCCAGTGGGGCAGGCGCTTTCGCCTGCCTCTCCAGCCGATTTGCGAGAATGAGAGAGCGGTGGGGAAATACTTCGTCCAGAATTTCGGGTGCCGGGCTACGCAGGCCGATGGGGCGGCTTTGGAAACGCTGCTGGCGGCCAAGGGCTTTGAAGCGGCCGAGGAGCGCGCCGGCGCGGACCTGGTCATTCTCAACACCTGCACCGTGACGGCGTCGGCGGACGAAGACGCCCGCCACGCGATCCGCCGGGTACATCGCGAGAACCCCGAGGCGCGCATCCTGGTGACGGGCTGCTACGCGCAACGGGCCCCGGAAGAACTGGCGAGGTTCCCCGGCGTCCAGTGGGTGGTCGGGAATTCGCACAAGACGCAGATTGCCGAGTTGGTGACTCTGGAGCAGCCGCCAGGCCTGCCCTACCACGGCAACATCCACGTGGGCGACATCTTCGCGCAACGCGATTTTCTCTCCGCGCCGGTGGAAGACGCGGCGGGCGACCGCACGCGGCCCAACCTCAAAATCCAGGACGGCTGCAACAACCGCTGCTCGTTTTGCGTGATCCCGTTCGTGCGCGGCCGCAGCCGCAGCGCGCCGTTGGAACAGGTGGTGAAGCAGGTGCGCGGCCTCGCCGGGCGCTACCGCGAAATCGTGCTGAGCGGCATCAACCTGGGCCGATGGGGACGCGAACCGGGCGGCGCCATGCGCCTGGCCGGCCTCGTGCGGCGGCTGCTGGAAGAAACCGGCGTCGAGCGCCTCCGCCTGAGCTCCGTGGAACCGATGGATTTTTCCGACGAACTGCTGGAACTGATGGCGTTCTCTCCGCGCATCGCCCAACACGTCCATGCGCCATTGCAAAGCGGATCGGACCGAATCCTGCGCAAGATGCACCGCAAATACCGCCCGCGGCATTATGCGGACCGGGTGGAGAGGGCGCGCGCGCTGATGCCGCTGGCCGCCATCGGCGCGGATGTGATGGTGGGCTTTCCGGACGAAACCGAGGCCGATTTCGACCAGACGCGCAGCTTCATCGAATCCCTGCCGTTCACCTACCTGCACGTGTTCACCTATTCGGAGCGGCCGGGGACGCCGGCGGCGATGGCTGCCGAGCCGGTGCCGATGGCGGTGCGGCGCGAGCGCAATCGCGTATTACGCGAGCTGGCCGCGGCCAAGAACCGCGCCTTTCGCCAGAGCATGGTGGGGTGCACGCTCTCGGCGGTAACGCTGCACGAATGCGGGCACGCGCTGACCGATAATTACCTGAAGGTGCAACTGGCCGCGCCGCGGGAAGCGAACCGAATCGTAGAGCTTCAGATCGGGAGCACGACGGCAGATGGACTGAGGGAAGGCGCGGACTGAGTAATGTGGCGTTCGCGGTACGGACAACGGTTACCCTCTGCCGCCCTGCGCCTGCCCATCGTCCGGATTCGCGCTGTTTCGAAAGAGCGGCTGGAACAGTGTATGGGTGCGCTTTCTCCCGAGCACCTGGAGGCCGTTGAACAAGGAGTTCGGGAGGTGTTGGAACCCGGCTGAATTGACGCCCATGGACAGGCAAGGATGCCTGTGTCCCACTTTTATATTTTCTTGTCCGGGTAGCGTCTGCGGACCCACTCCACGAAGACTTGCGGCACCGGCATAGTGGAAAGCCGGCCCTGCCGCACCA
This sequence comes from Bryobacterales bacterium, assembly GCA_003139735.1. Taxonomy (GTDB): domain Bacteria; phylum Acidobacteriota; class Terriglobia; order Bryobacterales; family Bryobacteraceae; genus BOG-224. Next base: position 4,050 of record PLGA01000383.1, read on the forward strand.
AAGCCCAGTCGTCGAAGAGCTTGGACTGTTTCACCTCGGCCAGTGTGGTGGGCGGGTCGAGAACCTTGAGGAATTCGAGCTCGACCACGGCGGACTTGGGATTGCGGGGATCGTCGCGTGGAGCGGAGCGGACGGCGGCCAGGCCTACGATGGCCGAGACGCCGCCGCTATGGTAGAGGAACACACGGTCGCCGGGCCGCATGTCGCGGATGGCGCGGACCGCCTGCGGGTTGGTCACCCCATCCCACAGCGTCCGGCCTTCGCGCTCCAGATCCTCGATGGAGTACGTATCCGGTTCGGTCTTGGCCAGGAAGTAGTTCAATCGCCGGAAACCCGTTCGAACTGCTCCGGAGCAGGCTGATGAGTGGCGGCCAGCGCATCGAGCGAAACGTGAATGCGGGGCATGGAGCCGGTTTCAAACGCGTCCGACATGCCGTCGAGCTTTTCACGCAGCATCTGGCGGCGAAGGCGGGCTTCGAATTCGTGCAACTGCTCCTCGATAGAAGAGACCTTCTTCTTGTTNNAGGAAGTAGCCGATGGTTTCGACGCGGATCCTGATCGAACCGGTCGGTTTATTCTCGTCGATATCCTTGAAACAGAAGTACGGCGTACCGGAGTGCTCGACGATCTCTTCCACCACGCTGTAAATAGGCGCGTCGTGGCCGCACTTGAA
>PLGA01000334.1 GCA_003139735.1 Bryobacterales bacterium
TCTCTTGCGCTCCTACGGAGCTCGCCGGAAATCTCCACTCTCATGTCGCGCACCCGCGCCGTGTTTAGCGCGCGGAAGGTCTTGGCTCGGCTTCCCCGAACACGACCGGGTAGATTACGCCGGCGATTACCGCGCCCACGATCGGCGCCGGCCAGAATAGCCAGAGCTGGTCGATCGCCCAACCGCCGTCGCCGTCGCTTGCGATACGCCGTGCACCGCGCCGCCGCGGGGCTGCGCGATTTCGGGCACTCTGACATCATAAACCTGCCGGGAATGCGGCGGTCCGCAATGGACTTATAATCGGTGCTTACATTTCTTGGAGGCTATGCCATGATCTCTCGTGGACAATTCCATCTGCTTCGCCTTTTCTCCGTCTGCGCGGCTGCTTTGGCCGCCGGTTCTCTTTTCGGCGCAGCGGCCGTTTCCCCGGTGAAGGTCTGGGAAGAGAAGACCGTGATCCCCACCTATCCGGCCGGCGCGCCGGAGCTGAACCCCATGTTCTTCTTTGGGCGCGCCTCGCAGGGCGCCCAGGCTCCCGTCTACCCCTATCCGATGTACGACTCGCTGACCGGCAAGAAAGTGGACAAGACGTACACCATCGTCCACCTGGAAAACGAGTACATTCGGATCGGCATCCTGCCGGAGATCGGCGGCCGCATTATCGAGGGTCTCGACAAGACCGATAATTACAACTTCATCTACCGCCAGCACGTCATCAAGCCCGCCCTGATCGGCCTGATCGGGGCCTGGATGTCCGGCGGAGTGGAGTGGAACGTCCCCCACCACCATCGCGCCAGCACCTTCATCCCGGTGCAGTACAAGGTCGAAGAGAACGCCGATGGCAGTAAGACCGTGTGGATCGGTGAGCTCGAAGTGCGCCAGCGCATGCGCTGGGCGGTGGGCTACACGCTCCGGCCCGGCAAAGCCGTTCTGGAAGCCTCCGTGCGGATTCTGAACCGCACCCCCGTGGTCAATACCATGCTGTGCTTCGCCAACGTGGCCGTTCACGCGAACGACGACTACCAAATCATTTTCCCGCCGAGCACCCAGCATGGAACCGGCCACGGCAAGCGCACCTTCACCACCTGGCCCATCTCCGACACCATCCGCGGCGGACCCGANNTGGAATTACCAGGACGATTTCTTCGCCGGCTACGACCACGGCAAGCACGCCGGCACCATGAGCGTCACCGACCACAACATCATCCCCGGCAAGAAGTTCTTCACTTGGGGCAACGGCCCGAGCGGCAAGCGCTGGGACCATGTCCTTACCGACGACGACGGTCCCTATTTGGAAATGATGGTCGGCGCCTACTCCGATAACCAGCCCGACTATAGCTGGCTGCAGCCGTATGAAGTGCGGTCGTTCACGATGAACTGGTATCCGTTCCGCGATATCGACGGCGTCAAGAAAGCCAACCTCGATGCGGCCGTGAACCTGGACGTCGCCAATGGCGTCGCCAAACTGGGATTCTGCACCACTTCGGCGCACGCGGCCGCGAAAATCTCGCTCAAAGCCGGCGGCAAGGTCCTGCTGGACCAGACCGTCGCCATCGATCCCGGCAAGCCCTGGACCGGCAAAGTTCCCGTCCCGGCCGGCATCGACGAGCACGATCTGGTCGCCTCCATCTCGGATGGCGGCATGGAGCTGGTTTCCTATTCGCCCATCCGCCTCCAGCCCGAAGCCACACCCAAGCCGGTGACCACACCGCCCGCCCCGGCCGAGGTCAAGTCGAGCGAAGAGTTGTACCTGATCGGTCTCCGCGCCGAGCAGTTTCACGACCCCAGCATCGATCCCTTGCCGTACTGGCAGGAGGCTCTCCGCCGCGATCCCGGCGACGTCCGGGTCAACACCGTTCTCGGCATCGACGCCCTGAGGAAAGCCCGCTATGACGAGGCCGCCGCGCTGCTCCGTAAGGCGCTCGATCGCGCCACCGACAAATACACCGACCCGAAAGACGGCGAGGCGTTCTACTACCTCGGCGCCGTCCTGCAGGCGCAGGGCAAGACCGCGGAGGCCTATACCCAGTTCTATAAGGCCACCTGGAGCGAAGCGTGGAAGGCCGCCGGCTACTTCTCCCTGGCGGAAATCGCAGCCAGCCGCGGCGAGATGTCCGCGGCCCTCGATTTCGCCAACCACTCGCTCGATTCCAACGCCCTGAACATCCGGGCCCTCAATTTGAAAGCCGCCGCGCTGCGCCACTTGGGACGCTCCCAGGAAGCTTTGCAGCTGCTCGCAACCGCCTCGCGCCGCGCCGACCCCCTCGACGTGCGGACCATGGCGGAGCGCTGGCTGGCTTCGAAGGACCCCGCCGCCGCCAAAATCCTGGCCACCAACATGAACAACCATCCCGCCACCGCCCAGGAAACCGCCGCCGAATATCTCGACGAGGGCATGTGGCAGGATGGCTCGAGCGCGCTCCTCCAGATGACCGCCGCGGCGCCGGACAAAACCAAGATCAACGCCATGGTCTATTACTACCTCGGCTACTTCGCCGGCAAGTTGGGTGACGCCCAGAAGGCCTCGGAGTATTACAAGCAAGCCATGGCCATGCCTCCCGACTACGTCTTCCCCTTCCAGAACGAAGCCATCGGCGTGCTACGCGCGGCCATCGAAGCCAATCCGCGCGACGCTCGCGCGCCCTATTATCTCGGGGACCTGCTCTATGACTGGCAGCCCGAGGAGGCTACGCGGCTGTGGCAGGCTTCCGAGGCGCTCGACCCCTCCTACGCCATCGTGCATCGCAACCTGGCCACCGCCTACATGCACCTGAAGCCCGCCGCCGATATCGATAAGGCCATCGCGGAGCTGGAGCAGGCCGTTTCCAAGGACCGCAAGTACGCCCTGCACTTCACCGAGATCGATGAGCTCTACGAGCAGGCGCGAACGCCCATCGAAAAGCGTCTCGCGCTCTTCGAGAAGAACCAGGACGTGGTCGCGCAGCGCGACGATGCCCAGAACCGCGCCATCGCTCTCAAGGTGGCCGCCGGCAAGCTGGACGAGGCCATCGCCATGATGACCGGCCGCCCGTTCGCGTCCGTCGAGGGCGTCAACCTCAACGTGGCCGAGCACTGGGCCGATGCCCACATTCTTCGCGGACAGCAGGAAGTCGCCGCCAAACGCGATAAGGAAGCGCTGGCCGATTTCCAGGCCGCCGTCAACCCGCCGTCGAACCTGCCTGCGGGCCTTGGTGGGGGCGGCGAGGGCTTCGGCGGCGGAGGCGGCGCGCGTGGCGCGGAGATCTCCTATTGGACAGGCCTTGCCAATGCGGATCTGGGCGACAGCGCCAAGGCCGCCGCGTCCTGGACTCAGGGATCTACCCAGGGCGGATATGGTGGCGCGCAATCCTACTATCAGGCGCTCTGCCTTCAGAAACTCGGCCAGAACGATAAAGCCAAGGCGATGTTCCAGACGTTGGTGGATTCCGCGCAGACCCAGCTCCGCCAGCCTGCTTCGGGCGCCCCCGCCGGCGGCGGACGCGGCGGGCGCGGCGGCGGCGATGAGGGCGAGGCTCCGGCGGCCGCGCGTGGACCGGCCACCTTCACCGAAGCCAAGCGCCAGTACGATCAGCAGATCCAAAAGATCAACGACTTTTTCGACGCCGCGCGGCAGTATCAGAAGGAGCGCTCGTCGAACGTCGTCGGCTTCAAGAAGGATTTGAAAATGGAAGCGATGATGCCGGTGCTCGAAGGCAAGGAACCGGTGGCGATTTCGGCCAGCCGGGAGCGCTCCATTCACGACGCCATTCTGTTCGCGGAAAAACAGCATATTAAGGTGGTGATCCTGCAGCCGCGCGAGCTGGCCAAGACGGCGGCGGAACTGAAGTCGCACAACATTCCGGTGATTCTGGGCCGCACCGAAGCGTTATCGGAGAACGAAGACGATCCCTACGATCAGGAGATGACGCTTCCGTCGGTAGCGTATAAAGCGGGATTGAAATTCGCGTTCGGGACGTTCAATAACGAGTTTGGCCGCAACCTGCCCTACAACGCCGCGCGCGCAGTGGCCTTCGGGCTGCCGTACGAGGAAGCGCTGAAGGCGATCACCATCAACGCGGCTGAAATCTGGGGCGTGGCCGACCAGATGGGATCGATCGACAAGGGCAAATGGGCGGACCTGATGCTCACCGACGGCGACCCGATGGAACTGTCCACGCAAGTAAAAGGCGTGTACATCAAGGGCAAGGAAATCGAACTGACCAACCACCAGATCGAGTTGTATCGAAGGTACCTGGCTCGGCCCTAGGAAGTCGCCAGCCGGATCATGGATTTACCGTAGCCGCGAGTGCGTTAAGGTGAAGCTATGAGCATCCATGCGATCAAGGAAGCTATCCTTGCGCTGCCCGAAAAGGACCGGATCGAGTTAGAGAATTGGCTGGCCGAGCGGTGGGACTCGCAAATGGAGCGCGATTTTTCGGCCGGCGGACGCGGCGACGCCTTGCTTGAGAAAATTGACGCAGAGATCGACGCTGGCGAGTTTCGGCCGCTCGATCAGAGCCGCTAGACCATTTTTTGAGTTAGCNNTACCTGTACGCTCAATTATCTGATGACGTCCAGAAGCAGGCGGATAAGCAGTTCGCGTTGTTTCGCAGCGATCCTTTTCATCCATCCCTTCGGCTGAAGCCCATCGGCGGCGTCTGGAGTGTCCGGATCAATCGCTCGTATCGCGCGCTCGCGCGGCGAAAGGACGATTCATTTTACTGGTTCTGGATCGGCACACATAGCGAGTACGAACGGATTCTCGAACCGGCGCACTGAGGCGCGGTAGCATAGGTTTCTGTGAAGCTCTATTTCTTCTTGTTCCTAAATATCGCGCTGGCCCAGGACGTAGTGCGCACGGCGGATCCGATCAAGCGCGGGTTTCAGTTGACCGATTTCCCGCGGACCGTCAAAGTCGCCGACAACGTTTACACCTACGAGGATTTTCACTCCGGTCCGGAGAAATTCACCACCACGAATANNGGTCACTAAAGACGGCGTGTTGCTCGCCGACGCCCAGGGCGATCCGGAAGCCACGCGGAAAGAAGCGGAGGCGATCGGGAAGATCACCAGCCAGCCTATCAAGGTGGTGGTCATCGCTTCCGATCATGGCGATCATACCGGCGGGAACGTGTCGCTGCCTGCCGGTGTTACCTACTACATTCATCCCAATTCGAAGGCCATTCTCGATCGCTCGAAAGCCGGCTCCTGGAAATTGCCCGCCGACGCGAAGCTGGTGGAGGATAAAACGATCGTCAAACTTGGCGGCGAGGAATTTCAGATCCTATTCCTCGGCCGCGCGCACACCGGCGGCGATTTGAGCGTGTATCTGCCCCAACAGAAAATCCTGTTCCTGAGCGAGACGTTCCTCAATCGCGTGTTTCCGGCGATGCGGTCGGCGTATCCCAGCGAATGGCTGCACGCGCTCGACCGGGCCGAAAAAATGGATGTCAATCTGTATATTCCCGGGCACGGTTTCACCGAAAAGGCCGCCGTGTCGAAAGAAGAGCTGCACGAGTACCACAAGGCTCTGCAAGCCGNNTTCCGGTGGAGGACGCCGTGAAGCAGGCCAATTGGGGTGAATACGGATCGTGGACGCTCGCCAAATCGCAAGGGCCGATCGCGGTGCGGAAAGTCTACGAGGAGCTGAGCGGCAAGTTGCAGTAAATCGAATAACCGCTCCCTTTGGTCGCGGCTCGCTAAGGCGCTCGTCGACAGACAGTCCGGAGCCTGAAACCCGTTTGTGCGCTGCGACGAGCCGCGACCAAAGAAGCGGTTACTGCGATACAATATAAAAGCAACTGCCCACCCGCAGAAGTCTGCCCCGTAGGGGCAAATCATGTTTGAGAACTTAAGCGACAAACTTCAACGCGTATTCAAGACTTTACGCGGAGAAGGGAAACTCACGACGGAGAATATGGAAGCCGCGCTGCGCGAAATTCGCGTCGCGCTGCTCGAGGCCGACGTGCATTTCCGCGTCACCAAACAGTTTATTGAAGCGGTGAAAGAGAAGGCCATGGGGCAGGACGTGCTCACCGCGCTTTCTCCCACCCAGCAGGTGGTCAAAATCGTGCGCGATGAGATGGTCAAGATGCTCGGCACGCATCAGGCCAAGCTGCGGACCGCCAATGAACCGCCCAGCGTCTTCCTGATCGTTGGACTCCAGGGTTCCGGCAAAACCACCTCTTCGGCGAAGCTCGCGCGCTTTCTC
>PLGA01000330.1 GCA_003139735.1 Bryobacterales bacterium
CCTTATACATTCAAACAGACGGAACGTTCCCCACGCTCTCGTCGCCCGCGAGGCGGAACGTTCCCCACGCTCTCGTCGCTCGCGGGGCGGCGATTTTCGGCACGCGGATGTGGTTGGCGTTCCTCTGCATTCAGGCGCGACGGCCTTCCTACTTCTTCGCTAACCCGTCCGCCAGCACCTTCACCGGCCGGAACGCGGCCAGCAGTACATCCGCGGTGGGAACGGGGGCTGGCGGCGCCGCCGGCGGGGCTGCTGCTGCGCCAGGAGGCCGTTGCGCCGCCGCCGGGGGACGGTTCCCGCCGCGCGCCGGCCGCGATAGACGCGTCAGCTCGGTATTCTCCTCGGTCAGCCAGTCCGCCGGCGCCGGCTGATTGGCGGTCAGATAATCGAGCATCCTCAAGGCCGCCACGCCCAGCGCGGAAAGGTCCTTCGAAACCGGCTTGATCTCATTCAGCAGGGCATTGTCCCCGGCCACCGCCTGGAATTTCGCGTCGTTGGCGGCCCACGTCTCGAACTGCACGCGCAGCATCGCAGCGTCGTCTTTGTCGCCTGCCGGGTTCGCCACGAACCTCTTGGCGGCCTGTTCCATGGACCGGACCAGCTCGCTCTCCGGGGGTACCGCGTCCACAAATCGGTTGAGCGGCCCCCATACCGCGGGGCGCCCGTTGCGTCCCGTACCGAATCCGGACGCTTCCACCGCATCCGCCACCACTTTGAGCGGCCCCGATGGCTGGTCTCCGGCCAGCCGGTCCAGCATGGGCTGGTAGTTGGCGCGATGCAGCACGCCCGTAAACTCCAGGTTGCGGCTCACCACCGCCAGGCGCGCGTACATCGAATCCACATCCGCAACTTCCTTGGGCGACCACAGCCTTTCCGCAATCGCCGCGGTGGTCGGCCAGACGCGCGAATCCACCGTGTTCGGACCCACCATCTCGGCCCACATGCAGGCCTCGCCGCCCATGATCCGCGCCGCCTGCTCCGGCGTGAGCTTCTCACTCCCGGGACCGCTTAGCGGATCGTTGCCGTAATAGAAAGCTGCCGGGCTGAGGTGGTCCAGATAGTATCCCCACGACATAATGCCGCGATATCCCTGCGCCGCCGCGTCGAACAGCGACTGGTGATTGCGCCACGCATGGATCACGGCGTCTTTCGGAAGCCCGGGGAACAGAATCTCGTCCCATCCCAACATGGTCTTGCCGTGGCCCTGCACGATCTTGAGCAGCCGCTGGTTGAAGTAAACCTGCAGAGCGGCCGTGTTCGCGAAGTTATGCTCCTTCATGTAGGCCACGATGGCGTCGTTTGAGGTCCACGCCCTGGCGCTTACTTCGTCGCCGCCTACGTGCCAATAAGGATCCGGAAAAAGCGCCGCCATCTCACCGATGAACCCGTCGAGGAAGGCGTACGTGGTCTCCTTGGTCGGATCCATGGCCGAGTTGCCGCTGCCCCTGCCGTTGAGGACGAACGGACCGGGCGCCGAGGCCAGCTCCGGATAGCCCTCGAACCATCCGCCGGTATGGCCCGGAACGTCGAATTCCGGAACCACCCGGATGCCCCGGTCGCGCGCGTACTCCACCACGTCCTTAATCTGGGCCTGGGTATAAAAGGCTCCGTCGGACCCCATTTCCTGCAGCTTGGGGTACTTCTTGCTCTCCACGCGGAAGCCCTGGTCCTCGGAAAGGTGCCAGTGCAGCACGTTGAGTTTCACGGCCGCCATGGCATCCAGGTTCCGCTTGACCACTTCCACGGGCATCCAGTGGCGGCAAACGTCCAGCATCAGTCCGCGCCACTGATACCGCGGGTGGTCTTCGATGTGCACGCCCGCCACCTGAAAGCCATCGGGCCCCGGCTGAATCAACTGGGCGAACGTCGCCAGGCCGTGGATCGTGCCCTCGACCGTAGCCGACTTCAGATGCGCCTCGTTGTCGGCGACGTCCAGGGTGTAGGATTCGTCTTCGCCCAGCGTCGGATACGCCGGCCCTCCCGCGCATTGGATCGCCAACCGCCGGGCATCCGCCGACGCGGGAGGCTGCGGCGAGAACGGCACGCCGGTCTGCCGTGAGATGCGAGCCAGAAACTCGCGCACCACCGGCGTCAGCCGCGCATTTGCGCTTCCAGGGTCCACCACGAAATTCGCGTCGATGATGAGCTTTCCGGATCCCGCCGTCATCTTGACCGGCATCGGCATCAGCGCCGGCTCCGCTGCCTGAGCGGCCTGACCTGCGCCGGCAACGAGCGCGAGAAGAATGACTGTCGATTTCATAACTCTCCTAGACCCTACTTAGGTTGGTCGTAGCCCTTGAGCCCACGGATCCAGACGTTCCGAAAGCGCACCTTGTATCCGTGGTCCTGCAAGGACAACGGCTCTTCCGGTCCGTGCGGCGCATACTCGGCCACTCGGCGGTACATGGTCCGGCCCAGCAGTTGTTGGTGATCGTGCACCATCACGCCATTGAATAGCAGCGTGAGGTAGGCCGGCGTCACCAGCTTGGAGCCGTCGAAGACCGGCGCCTTGAAGACAATGTCGTAGACGTTCCACTCGCCGGGCTTGCGGCCCGGATTGGCCAGCGGCGGCCAGGCGCCGTAAATCGCGCCCGCCATTCCATCGGCGTAAGTTGGATTGTTCCACGGATCGAGCACCTGGATCTCGTAGCGGTCCATCATCTGGACCCCGCTATTGCCGCGGGATTGACTCGCTCCGGTGACATCCGGCGGCTCCGACCACTCGATATGAAGCTGGCAATCTCCGAACTTTTCCCGCGTCACCAGGTCGCCTGAGCGCGGCGCGATTTCGAAGTAGCCGTTCTCCACCGTCCATTTCGGGTCCACCAGCTTGCCGGCGTCCGCGCCGCGGCCTTTTTGCCCCCACTTCGAAAGGTCCTTTCCGTCGAAGAGCACCGTGGCGTCCGATGGCGGCGGCGTACCCGGAACGTTCGCCGGAGTCACTACCGGAGGATACGGCCGGCCGGAATCGTGGACGTGCCACTTCTGGCCGGGCAGGATGGGCGTGTCGGTGAACCCCAGGTCGGCATCCGCCGGTTGCTGTTGCGCAACCAGCCATGACGCGAAGCACGCCGCGGCGGCGCAGAGAATCGGAAAGGCTTTCGAACCCTTTAGAATGCGCATAACGGTCTCACCATGTTCAACACTTCAACGTTACCCGCAAGCATGGGAATTGTCCAATGCGCGGCAAGCCCAGTCAGTAGGGCAGCGTCAGCCGGATGAACTCGAAGCGTTGCGGGTCGAGAGCGCGGGCCTTCAATTCCCGCACGCACTCCCCGGTGGAATCGCCGATGGCCTCAATGCGCCGCAGCGGAATCGCCTGGGGCGTATAGATTTCAAGCGCGACATATTTCCCGGCCAGCGCGAAGCGCTCTTCCAGGCTCAAGCGTTCCGGCGAGCGGCCAATGGCGGTTGCGGTCATCGCTGAGTATTCTACCAGAAGCGCGGCTCACCAAACCGGTAGAGCAACTCGATTATCCGAAAAGTGTGGCGAGACTCGGTGAAATGATGGTAACATGGCGTCAGAATGCGACGGCCTTCCAACATTCTCATGGCGACGTTGATTGTGGCGGCGCTGTTTTGTGGGAACTGCCTGTCGTGCCCGCAAATGTGGATGGCCGTGGCAACCCCCCAGCCGGGACATAGCTGCTGCCACCATCGCACGGCCAAAGTCGATTGCCCTTCGCAGGCCCTCAGCCAGTTTGTGAAAGCGCAGGGCGGAAACGTCACTCCGGTTTTCTCCGCGGCAGGGGTGGCGCCGGCGATCACGGCGGTAACTGCGACTGACCGGCCAGCCTTAGCGTCTTGGCGCGCCGCCGATTTCGCGCCGCCCGGTCCGCTCTCCCTGCATTCCCTTCTTCGCATTTAGATTCCCCTTCACTACGCTAGTTTTTTCTAAGCAGGATTGGTGTGTCTTGTCCTCAAGGCGCGCGGGCGCTGTGGACGGCCATCCGTGAAAAGGCAGAGTTGGTGAATGGAAATGAAGGTTCGTTATTGGATTTGGCTTTGGCTGGCGCCGCTGGCCGGGGCTCAGCCGGTATCTTCGCTGGTGGAAGAGGCGCTACGCAACAACCGGGAAATTCTCGCGGCGCAGAAGAAGGTGGAAGCGCTGCGACAGCGGCCGGCGCAAGAGAGCAGCCTGCCTGATCCTACCGTTGGCCTGGGGTGGGCATCGAACGGCCCCCCGTGGCCCGGGGCGGGACTTGGGGTGAACCCCACCAGCAACCTCGGGGTGATGGTGTCGCAGGAAGTGCCGGCGCCCGGCAAGCTGAAGTTGCGCGGCGAGATCGCGGACGAAGAAGCGGCGGCGGCGTTCAACGAGTACCTGGCCACGCGCCTCAAAGTGGTTTCGCAGCTCAAGCAGGCGTATCACGAAATGCATCATGCGGCGGTGGCCATCGGCTTCGTGGACCGCTACCAGGAACTGCTCAATGACATGCTGCAAATTTCCGAGGCGCGCTATGCGGCCGGCCGCGGGGCGCAACAGGACATCCTCAGAGGGCAGACCCAGCTCGCGATTTTCGCCACCCAGCGCGTGCGGTTCGAGCAGGAACGGGAGGCGAAGCAGATCGAGATCGACGCGCTCCTCAACCGGCCGCAGGGCGGGCGGATCGAGGTTCCCTCCGACATGACCGCGGGGCCGATGCCGGCGCCGCTGGAAGACATGCTGGCGCAGGCGCGGGCGAATTCGCCGGTGGTGGAGCGCGATAAGGAGGCGGTGAAGGGGAGCGAATTGTCGGCGAGCCTGGCGCGCAAGGACTACGCTCCGGACTACACCGTGTCGGGCGGCTACTTCAACCAGGGCGCGATGCCGCCGATGTGGCAGGCGCGCGTGGACTTCAAGCTGCCGGCCTATTTCTGGCGCAAGCAGCGCGCGGCGGTGAACGAGCAGGAAGCCAGCGCCAGCCAAGCGCGTCACGAGTATGCCGAGACCCTGGTGGAGGTGGAGGCGGGCATCCGCGAACAATACAGCGTAGCCGAGGCGTCCCGCAAGCTGATGGATCTTTACGAGAAGTCCGTGATTCCCGAAGCGCGGCTGGCGTACGAATCGGCGCTGGCCGGTTACCAGGCCGGGCGCGGCGATTTCATCGCGCTGTTCACCAGTTTCACCAGCGTGGTGGATTACGAACTGATGGACCACGAGGAGATCATGCGGTTTCATGTGGCCCTGGCGAAGCTCGAAGAATTGACGGGAGTGGAACAATGAAACCAACCTTGGTGGTGTTGGTGGCGGGAATAGCTTTTCTGGGCGGGCTGGGTTATGAGCGCTGGCGCGGGAAGCCGGCCGCGCCGGAATCGGCCGAGCGCAAGGTGCTTTACTGGGTGGACCCGATGCATCCCTGGTACAAGTCCGATAAACCCGGGATCGCGCCCGATTGCGGCATGACGCTGGTTCCGATGCATGCGGGCGACCAACTGCCGAACCGCGCCGCCGCCGACGCGGTTCAGGTGTCTCCCGAAAAACAGCAGTTGATCGGCGTGGAGTATGGCACGGCGGAGTACGAGGCCGCCGCCGATACGATCCACGCGGCGGCGCGGGTGACGCTGGATGAAACGAAGATCGTCAAGGTGCAGACTCGCCTGGAGGGCTGGATCGGCCGCGTATTCGCGGATTTCACCGGCAAGTACGTGAAGAAGGGCGATGCGCTGGCAACCGTGTATAGCCCGGATGCGCTGGCCACCGAAGAGGAGTACCTGCTGGCATTGCGCGCGCAGCGAACCATGCATGACGAAGCCATGCCCGCGATGGCGGCGGGCAACGACAACCTGGTGGCGGCCGCGCGCAAGCGGCTGGAGCTGTGGGACATCTCCGGCCAGCAGATCGACGAAGTCGGGCGCACGGGAAAGCCCATCGAGAACCTGACGGTCTACGCGCCGGCCGCGGGCTACATATCGGAGCGCAACGCATTTCCCAACCAGCACGTGACCCCGGACACGGTTCTGTACACGCTGGCCGACCTCTCGACCGTGTGGGTGGTGGCGGACGTGTTTGAGTACGAAGCGGCCGGCGTGCGGGTGGGGCAAGCGGCCACGCTCACGCTCGACTACCTGCCGGGGCGGACGTTCCACGGTACGGTGAGCTACATCCTGCCAGGTGTGGACCCGGCGTCGCGCACGCTGAAGGCGCGGATCGCGTTCGATAATCCCGGCGAGCAGCTCAAGCCGGATCAGTACGGGCAAGTGGAGATTCACACCGGCGGCGCGCGGCGGCTGATGGCGCCGGAATCCGCGGTGCTCGATTCGGGTGACCGGCAAGTGGTCTATGTGGACCTCGGAAACGGCAACCTGGAGCCGCGGCCGGTGCGCGCGGGACAGCATGTGGGCGGCCGGGTGGAGATTCTGGACGGACTGAAGGCGGGCGAGCGCATCGTTACCTCGGGCAACTTCCTGCTGGATTCGGAGAGCCAGTTGAAGGCGGCGCAGGGCGGGCCGGCGAAATGATCGACCGGTTGATCGAGTTCTCGGCGCATAACCGGTTCCTGGTACTGCTGCTGGTAGGGGCGGCGGCGGTGGGCGGCTGGTGGTCGCTGCAGTCCATTCCGATGGATGCGATCCCGGATTTGAGCGACACGCAAGTGATCGTCTATTCGAAATGGGACCGCAGCCCGGACATTATCGAGGACCAGGTGACGTACCCGGTGGTGAGCGCCATGCTGGGGGCCCCGCGGGTGAAAGACGTGCGCGGTTTTTCCGATTTCGGCTACTCGTACGTGTACGTCATCTTCGAGGATGGCACGGACATCTACTGGGCGCGCTCGCGGACGCTCGAATACCTTTCGAAGATTCAGTCGCGGCTGCCGCAGGGGGTCGAAACCGAACTGGGGCCGGACGCGACGGGAGTGGGCTGGGTGTTCCAGTACGCGCTGGTGGATACGACGGGTCGGAACAATCTGGCGCAATTGCGATCGACCGAGGACTGGTTCCTGCGCTACCAGTTGCAGGCCGTGCCGGGGGTGGCGGAAGTGGCGCCGCTGGGCGGATTCGTGCGCCAGTACCAGGTGACCGTGGATCCAAACCGTCTGGCCGGGTATGGGGTGAGCATCGACAAAGTGGTGGCCGCGGTGCGCGCGGGGAACAACGACGTCGGCGGACGGCTGGTGGAATTCACGGGCCGCGAATACATGGTGCGCGGGCGCGGCTATGCGCGCTCGGCGAGCGATCTGGAGCAGGTTTCGCTCGGAGTCACCGCGGAGGGCGCACCGATTCTGGTGCGGGACGTGGGATCGGTGACGCTCGGGCCGGATATGCGGCGCGGCATCGCGGACCTGAACGGCCAGGGCGAAACGGTCTCGGGCATCGTGGTGATGCGGCAGGGAGAAAACGCCCTGCGCGTGATCGAGCGGGTGAAGGCCAAGCTGAAGGAGTTGGAGCCGGGGCTGCCGCCGGGCGTGAAGGTGGTGACGGCGTACGACCGCTCGGAGTTGATTCTGGCCTCGATCGACAATCTGAAGCACACGCTGATCGAGGAGCTGGCGGTGGTGGCGCTGGTGATCCTGATCTTCCTCTGGCACGTGCCGAGCGCCGCGATCCCGATCATTACCATTCCGGTGGCGGTGCTGATTGCCTTCGTGCCGATGCGGCTGATGGGGATCAACGCCAACATCAT
>PLGA01000579.1:0-78070 GCA_003139735.1 Bryobacterales bacterium
TATGGGACCACCCGCGCGGCGTCCTCACCCTGGTTCGCGACCGCCTGGGCGTGAAGCCGCTGGCCTATTGCGTGCGCAATGGCGAAATCGCCTTCGCATCCACCGTCGCGGCGCTGCGTGCGGCCGGTTTCGGCGGAGAGATCGACCCGCAAGCGGTGATCGAGTTCCTCGAGTACGGCTACGTAACCGAAGACCGGTCCATCTTCGAGGGCATCGCCAAGCTGGCCCCCGCCACCATCCTCGAATGGCGCGGCGGCCAAATCACCGAGCGGCAGTACTGGCAATTGCCCGAAACCGACGAATCCTCCCGCATTACGTTTGAAGAGGCCGTCGAAGAAACCGAGCGGCTGTTGGTGGAATCCGTCGGACTGCGCTTGATCTCGGACGTGCCCATCGGCGTTCTCTTGAGCGGCGGAATCGATTCCGCGCTGGTTTGCTGGGCCATGCGCGAGTGGAAAGCCAACATCAAAGCGTTCACCGTGAGGGCGCCGGACGATCCCTCCGACGAGAGCGCCGATGCGGCGCGCACCGCTCGCGCGCTCGGAATCGCTCACGAAATTGTGGATATGCCCGAAGCGCGTTTCTCGCTGGACGACCTGGCGTCCGCCTACAGCGAACCGTTCGCTTGCGCATCGGCGCAGGCCATGTTGTGGGTGTCCCAATCGGTGAAGCCGAAAGCCACGGTTCTATTGACCGGCGACGGAGGCGACGACATCTACCTGGGCTACCCGTTCTTCCGCAACGCCTGGCACGCGCAGCGGCTCGCCCGGCGCCTGCCCAATGCCGCGCCGCCCATTTGGCGCGCCGTTCGCGGCGCTTTCCCCGAAGCCGGCCCGGGGCGCCGCATCAAGAGTCTGCTGGATTATGCCACCGGAGGCCTCGGCGCGCATCTCCGGGCCCACGATGGCCTCCCCTATTACGAACGCCGTTCCCTATTGGGCGAACGGCTCGCCGGCGCGACGCTGCCCCAGCGGGGCATCGCCGATTCCCTGCCCTCCGCCAAACGGCTTTTGGCCGGCGTTTTTACGCATCACCGCCAAATTCATTTCACCAGCGAGTTCATGCCTAAGGTGGATGGCGGCACGATGTATTACTCCATCGAGGCCCGCGCCCCGTTTCTCGACCACAAGCTCTGGGAGTTCGCCGCGGCGCTGCCGCCGGAAATCCGCTTCCACGGCGGCAGGCTGAAAGCGGTGCTCCGCGAAATCGCGCGGCGCCGGGTGGGCCCTGAAGTGGCGCTTCGCAAGAAGCAAGGATTCACCGTCCCCGTGGAACGTTGGTTGGCGGGCCGGTGGAGCGGCCTATTCGATGAACTTCAAGGAGACACGGTTTTGGAGCGGGATGGATGGATTCGGCGCGGATCGCTCGCCGAACCGCTCCGCGATGCGGCCCAAAAACACTGGGTCCCGGGCCAGTTGTGGCGGCTGCTGGTGCTCGAACACTGGCTGCGCCGGAACCATGGCAGTCAGCCCCTGGACGCGGCGGCGGAAGCGCGCAACGCCTCCCCGAAAAGCGTCTCATAACGGTCCACCACTCGCCCGGTTGAGTAGTTTTCCACGATGCGCCGCCGGCGGCCGCTCCCATCCGCGCGCGCGCTTCCGGGTCGCCGAGCAGCTCCGCGATGGCCTCCGCCATGCGCGCCTCGTCGCCCATCGGTCTCCCCTCCTCTTCGCGCCCGGCCGCGTCGCCGTGTTCGGGTCGGCATTACAATGAAACGGATGTGAGCACCGTCATGCGAACCGCATTTCTGATGTGTAGCGCCGCGTGTATCCTCGCTGGCCAGACCGCCGTATCCCCCCGGTTTGAAGTGGCCTCGCTTAAGCCTTCGGCGCCGCCCAAAGGCATGATGCCCCCGCTTCCCCAGGAGCGGGGTGGCCCTGGGACCAACGAGCCTACCCGCCTCATCATTCGTGACATGCCAATGTCGTGGCTCATCCCCGAGGCGTATTCGGTTCCCAGCCTAGATGTGGTGGGGCCCGCCTGGGCCAAGGCCGAGTACCCGATGTGCGCCGATAACTTCGATATCGACGCCATACTTCCAGCCGTGGCCTCCAAAGCGGACTACAGCTTGATGATGCAGAACCTTCTCGCGGAAAGATTCGGTCTCAAGGTGCACCGCGAGAAGAAAGAGGTGCCAGCCTATGCGCTGGTCGTCGCGAAGGGCGGCCTGAAAATCAAAGAGTCTCCGCCTTTGCCCGCCGGCGTGGAAGGGGGAGAAGGGTTGGCTATTGGCAGGCCAGGAAAGCGGGGCGAGGACGGTTTCCCCGTCACGCCGCCTGGCTACAGCGGCTTTTTCAACAACGTAACGGCCGGTCATACTCGCGAAAAGTTCATTCGGCGCTCCATGGATCAGTTCGCGCTCGGTACGCGGGGGGCCACGAATCGTCCGGGCATAGACCGGACCGGGCTCACCGGCGTGTATGATTTCTATCTCGACTACGGGAACGATCTCGGCGGATCAACCAACACTGGGGGTCAGTCGGTTACGCCCTTGGATCAGGGGCAGGGCTTCTTCCAGGCAATAGAATCGCAGCTTGGCCTCAGGCTGGTACCGGCGACAACCGAGATCGATCTCCTGGTCATTGACCATATCGAACGCACGCCGCTCGACAACTGAAACCCGGCGACCGGCTGAACCCTCCCCCAAGGAACCTCGGCAACCCCAGAGCAACCCCGCCACCAACACCCAATCCCTTGAAAGTCACTGAGCGCATCCCATTGGAGCTGCAGGGCTTACACCCTCGCACAGCCCCCCGGTCCGCTCGTTCCCGGTGGCAGCTTTTTCGGCCGCGAATCTGATGAAACCTTTAACAGTCACCAGTAAATTAACCCAAGTAACCCATTTCCTTCCTATCACTTGCCATTTCCCCCATTCAAACTCAAGCCCATCCCCGTGCCACTCTGAAGGTGGGAGGACAACCGCGTGCCGAAATTCCATCCGTACCGCCGCCGGTCTTTGCCGGCGGTGTTTCCAGTGGCGCGGGCCGGGGTGCCGGCCGGGGTGCCCGCCGTCCCTGTGGGCCCGTCTGCGTTCTTCCGGTCGCTCCTAGTCCACGCCAAACGAACCCATTTCACCTCCAACCCATTCAAGCCTCACCTCCTTGCGTCTTCACCAAACGAACCCAATCCCGCCAACCGTGCGAAGGCCGTCTTCTTCCCGCGCTCTCCAAGAAATCCCGAACGAACCCATTCCCGAATCCCCACCCCGGGCAGCCCGGTCCCGTTTGCACCTTTCACCAAACGAACCCAAATCCCCCATAACGATCACAAAATACATAACTTACCAGCCCAACAACCCCTCAAACCCGGTCAATCGGAAGCACGGGCAGCTATAGTGAAATCATGTGTGGCATTGCCGGACACATCACGCGGGAGCCCTCTCCGCAAGCCGACCAGCCGGTCAAAGCCATGCTGGCTGCGCTCACCCGGCGCGGATCGCTCGCCCAGCCGCTCCGCGATGCGGCCAAAAAACAATGGGTCCCGGGCCAGTTGTGGCGGCTGCTGGTGCTCGAGCACTGGCTGCGCCGAAATGATCGCAGTCAGCCCCTGGCCGCGGCGGAAGCGCGCAACGCCTCCCCGAAAAGCGTCTCATAACGGTCCACCACTCGCCCGGTTGAGTAGTTTTCCACGATGCGCCGCCGGGCGGCCGCTCCCATCCGCGCGCGCGCTTCCGGATCGCCCAGCAGCTCCGCGATGGCCTCCGCCATGCGCGCCTCGTCGCCCATAGGAACACGCAGCCCATGAATGCCCGAATCGATCAACTGAACATTCCCCGGAATATCGCTGACCACCGCGGCGAGCCCCGCCGACATGGCCTCCGACAGAGCGCACGGAAATCCTTCGTTCGAGGAGACCAGCGCGAACAGGTCGCTCGCCTGCAGCCACTCGAGAACCTTGCCGGCCGGCTGTCTCCCCGCGAAGCGGATGCGCTCCCGCAAGCCCAACTGCCGGACGCGCTCTTCGAGACTTTCCCGGCTGGGTCCATCCCCCACCAGAATCAGAACGGCGCGCGGCCTCCGGCGGGCAACCGCGGCGAAGGCTCCTATCAAAGAGGCCAGTTCCTTCTCCGGAGCAAGCCTGCCCACGTAAAGCACGGCCTCCGCATCGGGGAGAAGATCCAATCCCGCCCGCAGTTCCCGCCGCCTGCCGGCATCGCACGGAGTAAATACATCGGTATCCACCGGATTGGGCATCCACAGCAGGACCTCCGGTTTCAGTCCCGCGGCCTGCGCTTCCTCGGAGATCCCCTCGTTAAGGATCATGACTCGATAGGCCCATCGATCGAGCCATCGCAGCTCCAGGCGGCCCATCCAGGAGCGGCTCATCAGCGTGGGGATGCTGCTGCCGGAAATCTTCATGACAATGGCTTTGCCGAGCCAACGCGCCACCGGCAATCCCGCCGCCAGGTGCACCCCCTGCATCAGAAAGTACACAAGCTGGTAGTTGCGGCGCTCTTTCAGCAGCGTCCATGCCACGGCAAGCGCGAACCCGTAATCTTTGAGCCGCCCCGTCAATCCACGGGCAAAGATGCGAACGGGGACGCCCACCGGATCGACCCATCTGGCAACGTCCGGCATGGGCGGACCCCCGGCGCACAGAACCGTGACGCGGTGGCCGCGCTCCATCAACCCCTTCGAGACGCGTTGCGCTTCGATTTCCGATCCGCCCAGATGCGGTGGATACGAATAGCAGACCAGAAGCAGAGAAACCGGAGCCGCGCCCGAATTCATAGCAGAATTATAACTGTACCGCCCGTACCGCTAGGTAAAATGGCGACTGCATGAGCATCCTTCGCGAAATCCTGGTCCGCGGCTTGAGAAGCGAAGCGCTGAACCGCATGGTCCACCTCACCCACGCGAACACGCTCACCGTTTTGTGCTACCACGGCGTCGTCGAGCAGCGTCTGGGCCCGGAACACCATCGGTTCCTGACGACGGTTTCCGCGAGCGATTTCGCGGAGCAAATCGAGTGGCTTCCGCGCTGGTTCACGCCTGTGACCGCGGCGGCCGTGCGCGACTGGCATCTCGGCCTGGGGACCTTGCCGCGCCATCCTCTGTTAATCACCTTCGACGATGGCTACCGGAACAACTTCACCCTGGCGGCGCCGATATTGCGAAAGTACGGCGTCCCGGCCGTATTCTTCGTCAGTACCGGATACATGGAAGCCGACCGGCTGTACTGGTATGACGAATTGAGGCTGCGGCTGCTGGCATGGCGGGGCCGCGACATCCTCGTACCGGGACGAAGCGAGAGCCAATCGTGGCCGGCCGAACCGCGCGCGCAGCGCGCTCTGGCGCAGCGAATCTCCACGGCCTGCAAAACCATCCCCAACAACGAGCGCCTGGAGTACACGGACTACGTCCGCCGCGAGACCCCGGAGTGGCGCCTGGAGAACGCCGAGCGGGAGACCATCCGGCCGATGAACTGGGATGAAGTTCGCTCGCTCTCAAACCAGGGGTTTGAAATCGGCTCGCACACCGTGGACCACCCCATTCTTTCGCGACTCGATCCGGCGGCGCTCCGGCGCGAACTGCGCGACAGCAAGAGCCGCATTGAAGAGATCACCGGAAAACCCTGCTTCGCGATTGCGTATCCCAACGGCAAGCCGGGCGATATTTCACCGGCGGTGGTCGCGGAAACGGAGGCGGCCGGATACGAGCTGGGCTTTATCGTGGACGAACGGCTGCACCGGCTGGGAGGCAATCGCTTCCTGATCTCGCGCATTTCGGCGGCGGGTCACGCTCCTCCGGGGGTGATGCGCATGCGCGTCAGCGGCCTGCACTCGCTCTTGAATTTCTATCGCCGCAAATAGGGACGGAGGAGAAGTTTCAGCAGGGCGTAAAGGTTTTCCGCGGTAACGCGCCAGTCTCTGGGATCGAAGTCGAAGAAATAGACCGGGCGGCGATAGGATCGGAACAACTCCTTCCAGGTGAGCAGGCCGTCGCGGAGATAGCTGCGAAACGCGTTGACGTCACGGTACAGCACAATATGGCGAAAGGCGCGAAACTCGGGCTCCACCGGACGCACCGGCTGTCCGATCAGATCCAGATAGTGCAGCCAACCCAGATCCACGCCGGCATACGGAGCGGCGTCGGAAGTTACGCTGTACCGGGGGTTGGCCTCGATCATCTTCACCGATCCGTCGCGCACGTCCCGCTTCAGCTCGATTTCGCAAATCCCGGCATAACCGATGGAACGCAAAAAGCGGTCGCACATCGCATCCGTGGCCGCGTCCTGGACGGGCTCCACGATGCTGGCGGAGCCGAAATAGATCGGGTCGGTTCTGATTTCCCGGAACACGCAGGATCCCAGCCGCCGCCGGTCCTGGGCATAACACGACACGTAAACCAGCTTGGCGGTATCCGGACCTTCGATGATCTCCTGCACGACGGCGTGCGGGTTGGCTTCCGCCGCCATTTTGTAAATGCGGTCCAGTTCCTCGCGCGAAGACGCTACCGCGATTTTTTCGAAGAAAAGAGGGTGCCCCTTGGGGAAACGCTGCCAGTCCCGAAAGTGTATGGGCTTGATGAGGCAGGGATAGCGCGCCTCGGCGGCGAACGCTTCCAAGTCCCCGGCGGATTCGACAACCTGGGTGCGGGGGACGGGTAGATCGTGCTCCGCGGCCAATTCGTACTGACGGCGCTTGGTGGCCAGAAGTCCCTGGATGGCCGCGGAAGAGTCCGCGAAGACGAAGAGATCCTTGAGTTCGGCCACGTGATCCGCGATGGCGGAAACGTACCGGTCGGAGCTCGAAATCAGGACCGGCCTTTGGCGGAATTGGGACCCAAGCCGGCGCATGAAAGCGGCCCATGCGGCAGGCTCCTCGTCCGGGTTGGGGCAGAGATGGGCTTTGCCATAAACGGATTTAAAGGCGGGCCTGCGGGAATCGCAGTCGATGCAGGAGACCGCCACTCCGCGACGGGCCAGGTTCCGCATGAGAACCACGCCCGTCTGGTACGCCCCGGCGACGACGGCGGGGGGCCAATCGGGCTCCGCCCGCGGCGGGTTTGGATTAGTCATGGGACGCTCGCGGCGTGAACAGGTAATTGATCGACCCCATATCCACAGCCCCTTTCGAAGCCCATCGGCGCACGTCATCGGGAGAGATCGGGCGGCGTTCCGCGTCGCCGGTATGGGCCTCGTAACCATGCTCCCAGAAGAGTTCGAACACATCGAGGAAGCGCTCGTTGACGATGCCGGTAAATTTCGGGCTCAGGTGGTTCTCGACGAGCCAACTCGGCTTTGGATCGAGGTCCAGGGTGGCCGTGGCGCCGCGAAGCACTTCGTATTCGAAGCCTTCCACGTCGAGTTTGATCGCCAGGCGGACGCCGGCGAAGCGACGCCCGGCGATCGTATCGAGCGTGGTAACGGGGACCAGGGTAAAGCGCGCGGCGGAAGCGCCGTGCCAGCCCGAGAAGAAGGAGGCCGACGGTCCTCCGCCGTACATCTTCATCATCCGCGGCTCCGCGCCAAGCGCCAGCGGGTAGAGTTCCACCTGCTCCAGGCCGTTGTACGCAAGATTGCGGAGGAGAAACCGAAGGTTCGAAGGGAGGGGTTCGAAGGCCAGCACCCGTTTGCCGCGGGTAGCCGCCAGGCAAACGTACCAGCCGATATTGGCGCCGATGTCGATGAAGGCTTCGGCATCGTCGATCAGGGCGGTAAGCAGGGCAATTTCGTCGGTCTCGTAAGCGCCGGAGCGCAGTTGCCCGGCGAACCATTCCCCGACCATGGCGGTGGGAGGGACGGCGATTTTGAATCCAAACGGCGTATCGATGGGGGTCGAAGCGGCGCGTTCGTCGCGATAATCCCGATAGAATTGCCCCCATGCGGGAAACCAGCGGTCTACGCCGTCGCGGAAGAACTGCCTGAGGCTTGCCATGTCTTGAGTTCTATATGGTATCGCGCGAGGCGGCGGCGCGAACTACTTGGGCCGGGCTGCCGACGGCAACGGAGCGATCCGGAATCGGCCGGGTGACCACCGAACCGGCCCCGATGGTAGTTCCCTGCCCTACGTCCGCCATCACAACAGCCGCCGCGCCGATCCAGCAATCGGGACCGATGGTGACGGTGGTAAACGCGCCCTCTTCGGCGCCGGAAATCTCACCGGCCGAATTTCGCGCGTGCTGGCGGCTTCCACTGAGGATCTGAACGCCGGAGGCGATCTGCGCGCGTTCGCCGATCACGGCCTTCCCGACGATGCAGTAGCTGCCGATGTACACGCCGGAGCCAAGCCGGGCTTGAGGATGAGCGAAAAAGGAGCCGAAGGAGACGCGGCTGGTGAGCGAGCATTCTTCCAGAGTGAGTTTGTAGAATGCAATACGCAGATAGTCGCCCGGAATCCCTGGGACGGTGGCGCAGGCCTGGGCGAAAAACGCGAACGGCAGCTCCCAGCGCCCAAAGGCCGAAGCGGCGGCGGGGAGGAACATCAAGAGCAGGGACGCTCCACGCAGAATCCATTTGAGCGCCTTGATCCCTTCGGCCATATATCGTAGAGTATACGATCTGGTTGTAAGGAGGCCCGCTCACCGTGCGTATTCTTTTCGTATCGCCGCGCTCGTGCTGGCCGCCCCAGAGCGGGGCGGCGCTGCGGGAGTATCATCTGGCGCGAGCTTTGGGCGAACGGGCGGAACTGACGCACGTCTTCTTCTCGCAGGCCGGGGCGCGCGATGCGGCCGATGCGCCTTTCCGCCGCACCGCCGTGTCCGCGCCGGCGCCGCGGCGCTACACTCCGGCGAAAATCGTCCGCGGGATCCTGGGAGGCCAGCCCCTGTCGCTGGTGAATTACACTTCGGACGCAATGAAAGCGGTCTTGGCCGCCCTGGTAGACCGGCAGCCGTTCGACCTGGTACACGTCGACAGCATTCACATGGCGGCTTATGAACCCATCCTGCGGCGCGCCGGCGCGCCCATGGTCTACGATTGGCACAATATCGAATCGGAAGCCATGCGGCGTTACAGCGCGAATGCGCCCTCGGTTGCGCACAGGCTCTACGCCTCCATGACCGCGGGCCGATTGGCGGCGCTCGAGAAGGAAATTCTGCGGACGGCGGACGGGCACATCGTTTGCAGCGAAAGGGAGCGCGAAACGCTGCTGGGCATTGCGCCCGGAGCGCGCATCGCCACGATTGAGAACGGCGCCGATCTCAGTTTTTTCAACGAAGCACAGCCGGCCGCCGAGCGCCGCCGCATTCTTTTCGTGGGATGGATGAGCTACCACGCGAACATCGAAGCGGCGGTAGCCTTCACGCACACCGTCTGGCCGGGCATCCGGGAACGCTTTCCGGAGTGGCGGCTGACCCTGGCGGGACTCGATCCGGCACCCGCGGTTCTGGCGCTCCGCGGCGAGGCCAACGTGGAAGTCACCGGCACGGTGGAAGATGTACGGCCATATTACCGGGAGGCGGTCGCCGCCATCGTCCCCTTGCGTACGGGCGGGGGGACGCGGCTGAAGATCCTGGAAGCGATGGCCGCGGGCGTGCCGGTGATTTCCACGCCGCTGGGCGCGGAGGGCCTGGCGGTGACTCCGGGGGTGGACATCCTGATCGCGGAAAAGGACGGAGATTGGCTGCCGTTCATGACCGCGCTTTCCACGCAAGGCGATTTATGGAACCGCCTGGCCGAGGCGGGCCGGCGGTTGGTGACGGCGCGGTACGACTGGGAGGCCCTGGGCCAGGCGCTGTATGAGACGTATTGCCGCTGGCTGTGGACGCCGCGATGAAGAGCCTACGCCTGCTGGCGATTCTAGAGGCCGACACCATCACGGGGCCGGCGAAGAACCTGCTTCAATTCGCGCAATGCGCCCGCGGGCAAGTGGACGTGGAGATCGCGGTTTTCCGGCGCGAAGGCCAGTCGAACCTGTTTATCGAGACAGCCGGGCGCCTGGCCATCCCCGTTCATACCATGCCCGAAGCGGGCCGCTTCGACCTCACGGTGGTTCGCGCGCTGCGCTCCCTCGCCGGCGAGTTGAAGCCGGACGTGGTTCAAAGTCACGCCGTAAAATCGCACTTCCTCGCGCGGGCGTCGGGGTTGCACCGCATGGCGCCCTGGGTTGCCTTTCATCACGGGTATACCTGGCCGGACCTGCGGGCGAGGATTTATAACCAGTTGGACCGCTGGTCCTTGCGGGGCGCCGATTGCGTGCTCACGGTGAGCGAGCCGTTTCGCCGGGAACTGGTCCGCAGGGGCGTGGCGGCGCAGCGCATCGAGGTGGTGCATAACGCCATCGATCCGCAATGGGGGCGGCGCGACAAGAGTCCGGAGGCGTCCGCGGCTTTGCGCGCCAGGCTGGGAATCGGCCCGGAGACGCGCGTGGTTCTCATCGTGGGCCGGTTGTCCTCCGAGAAAGACCATGGGACGCTGCTCGAGGCGATGCGGCGCGTGCGAGGCATGGCCCCGGATGCTCACCTGGCGATCGTAGGGGATGGGCCGGAGCGGCCGAGGATCGAAGAAACCGTCCGCAGGCTCGGCCTTGTGGGATCGGTCACGCTGGCGGGGCAGGTTCCGTCGGCCGAGCCGTTTTACGGCATCGCGGATATTTGCGTTTTGTCGTCGTTGAGCGAGGGGTCGCCCAACGCCTTGCTGGAGGCCATGGCGGCCGGCGTGCCGGTGGTGGCGACGGCGGTGGGCGGCATCCCGGAGATGGTTACGCACGGCGAGAGCGCGCTGCTGGTCAAGCCGGGAGATTGCGAGGCGATGACGAACGCCATTGCGGCGCTGCTGAACGATGGGGATCTGGCGCGGAGACTGGCGGCGCGAGCGCGGGAGATTGTCTTGGAACGGCATGCGCCGGAGGCAAGGGCGCGGAGGCTGGTGGAGATTTACGAATCCTTGACGCGGAGACCGGCCCGCTAGGGCAGCGGGCACCCCGACACGGTGCTGCACCTGGTGTGCCAAGAGCGCGCTACTCTTCTACATAGACGTACACGGGTAATTTGGCGACCCGTTCGCCCCACTTTGTCAGGCGCACGTCAAGACGTTTCATGTCGACGCAAGCGGAGGCCGGAGCTGCTTTCCTATCGTCCGTACCAGCGTCGATGAGGGGGCGCATTCTTCCGGCATTGGGCTCGCCCACGATGTAGATGCTGCCCGGAGAATCGGCCGTAGAATCCGTAGAATCGCCGATATTCACCTTGCGGAGAGTTGACCCATATACGAGGAGAATCACCTCGCACGGCTTGCGGGCAATCGCGAAGTGTTCAAGTACTGCGGCCGCAACGTTACCGAGTTGAACCAACGCATGTTCTACATTCGTCCTCTTCGACTCACAGACCAACGCGCTCGCCGCCTGCTTGAAATTCGGTTTGAAGCCAACGATGTCCGCACAATTGGTGTCTTCTTTACCTTGGACCACCTTTATTTGTAGGAGAGCCTTTATATTGGCCTCCCCAAGAACCACCTCATAACCGAGCCGCCTAACGAAGTCCCTCGCTCGCGCTTCCTGTGCGTCACCCGAAGCAGCCATTCCAAGGTCTCCTTTTTCCGAGATTTGTCGCACTTGATTCTATCGCCGCGCGGGAGTTCCTCAGCGAGATGCGCCTCGAGCGACACACACTTGGCCGAGGGCGTAGCCGTCTTTGGCGGTTTCGAGCACCGCCACACCGGCCACGACCAGCCCGAACCCGCTGAGAGCCGTTACCGATCCCACTCCCGCCGCTGCGATATCCAGGGCTACCTTGACCACAGCCATGCTGCAGTCGTTCAGTTCGATGCCCTGTGTCTCGGCCAACTTTTCGAAGCGGTCTACGAAAACCTGCAAAACGCCAGCCCCGCCGCTGGCGCCGTAGGCCTTGAAGCCTGCAGCCGCCGACGTAAGTCCGACGGCGGCTCCCCGTTCGATATAGCCTGCGGCTTTGAATGCCTTTTGTGAGTTATCAAAGACATCATAGGTGTCCTTGGCGCCTTTGATGGCAGCCGCTGTCTTGGGGTGTTGGAGGATGTACCTGTAAATATCCATGCAAAAGACCGCGTAACTGGTTGCGGCCTCGGGAGTTAGACCCGTGCGCATCAAGGTCGCCCGTACGACGGCGCCAAACTTGCCAACGTCCTTTGCGCCGACGTCAGACTCAGGTTTCTGATAATGACTACTCATTTCCGGCTCCTCCCACTCGCTCGAATCATTTCGCAAGGAAAGTGTTCTTTCCTTTTCGGATTGTCGGGCTGATTCAGTATACAACCAGCCGCCCACCTTTGATCCTCAAAGGTTGCCGTTTCGGGCAGCCGTCATTGGCTGCGTCAATCTC
Organism: Bryobacterales bacterium; assembly: GCA_003139735.1. Classification (GTDB taxonomy): domain Bacteria; phylum Acidobacteriota; class Terriglobia; order Bryobacterales; family Bryobacteraceae; genus BOG-224. The sequence goes on from PLGA01000579.1 coordinate 12,240, forward strand.
CGATTCGCCCTAGCGCCGAGAATCCAAGACTGGGAACTAAAGATGGTACTTTCGTACTACGTCCGACAGAAGCCGCTGGTTCGCGACATTCCAAGTGACTCTGAGTAAAGCGCTTGAGCGGATCCCTTGCATTTGCATTGAGGTTGAACTTAAGATTATTGTGTCTAATACTGCACAAGTCCGAAAAGTCCGCGCGGATACAGGCCGCCGGGAAGGTGGACAATGCGCCTCTGGAACGTTCTGGCCATGCTGGTGGCAGCCAGCAGTTTCGGTATCGCTGCACACAAAGTGCAGAGCCCGCCAACCGAACTAAACATCACAGTTATCGAAAGGGCCGAAGAGAAGCGCCCGATCAACGATCTGCGACGCCGCACAAGCCGTGAGCCAATCGTCCAGGTGACCGATCAAAACCGCCGTCCGGTGGCCGGCGCGGCCGTATCCTTTGAGCTTCCAACAACGGGCGCGGGTGGCGCCTTCAAAGGCGGCAATTCCCTCAAGGTTATGACAAATGCCAAGGGGGTGGCCAGAGCAGCCGGGTTTCGGCCAAATGCTATCGCCGGATCCTTCCAAATCCACGTAACCGCTACTTTCCAGCATGTCGTTGGAACGGCAGTAATTGCACAGACGAATGCCGCTTCCGGGGCTGGTGCGATGGCTTCGTCCGCTGGCGCGGTCGCAGGAAGTTCGGGGACTGGAAGCGGCGCAGGTGGTGGTGCAGCCGCCGGGGGTGGGACAGCGGGCAGCACGGGCGCGAGCACTGCCGCGAGCGCTGCCGGTACCACAGCAGGTGCAGGGACGGGCGCTGGGGCGGTCGGGGCCGTGGGGGGCGCAGTAGCAGGGACCGGAGTCGGCATATCTACGACCGCCGCTATCGGCATAGGTGCCGGGGTCACCGCCGTCACTGGTGCCGCCGTTGCAGTCAAAGTTGCCACAAGCTCCCCCAGCTCCAGCACGAGTCAAACGTCCGGCACGATTAGCTCCCCGGGGCTCCCCGTGTTTGGCCCTGCCATAGTTCCCCACAGCGGGATGAGGTGGATTGCGGGCTCTTTGTTTGCGCGGTCTGCCCTGGCCGTGAAACTTCCCGCCGCCCGGGTTTCGCTGGCCTCACGCGGGGTGCCGATTGTCTTGCTCCGTCTGGCCGGAAACCGGTTCGTGCGGCTGGCGGTGGGTCATTTCTCGTTTGGACAGCCCAGAAACGTCGGTGATGGACATACGGGCGCAATGCGCCACGGGATTCGAAAGTAAAGGGGGGATTCGAGTGCCTTTCCGTGGAATCTATAGAACCGCGGTTGTTCCACCTGGTTGCTGTACAACCTGAAGACAAACTCACAAGGGATCACAAGATTCCCGCCAATCAACCCCTGCAACCGTTGGTTGCCTTGCCCGGGTACCGGCCGGCCCGCCAACTCAAACTGGAGCGGAGCAAATAAGATAACAGAATGAGAAAATCTATTGACATCTCTAAAGACCTGTTGTATATTTGGCGCGTTACTGCTCCTTTTGGAGGTTAAAGTACCATGTTGTCCATCCGGGGTGCTGCCCTCTGGGCCGTCTTCGCTGCCTGCACCGTCCCGTCGCCGCTTTGCATCGCGAGTGATTTTGAAAACGTACCAGTAAAGAGGGCCAAACGAATGTACTCCTTCCTGTTTGCAATACGTCGACTAGCGGGTTCCGTGTTTCTGTCTCTGTTGTGTTGTGCCATGCACGCACAGCAGTTTGACATCACGCCACCGACCCTATCTAACCTGCAGTTCGCTCCAACCGCCCTGGATACAACGACCGCCTCGATGTCCATCACCCTCACGGCGACCGCGACCGATGATCTGTCCGGCACGGCGTATGCATATGTGGAGTTCCAGAGCCCGGGACAACAAGCGCTGACAGCATACTTGTACCCGGTTGGCACGTTCGTGCCAAATCAACCCCAAGCTCTGCAGGGGACTCTTAACTTCTCGCCCTACAATGAGGCGGGCAACTGGACTGTAACCTATGCAGAAGTTGTCGACAACGTGGGAAACTGGAAGTACTATCCCTCGACCGACCCATTGCTCTCCGGCCTGCTACCCCTGAACCTTACATCCCTCAGCGATACCGTTCCGCCGGTTCTGAAGTCCTTTGAGATAGTATCTCCCCAGCCGCCGATCGACGTCAGTGCGGGCGCCGCAACCATCCTCGTCAACGTCGAAGTAACCGACAGTGGCTCAGGGGCCTACAGTGCCCCAAGTGTCGATATGTCCAATAGTTTTGTCGACACTAGTGTCAGCCCCGCCCAATATCGTTCTCAGTACCGATCCCCCGTACAGTATGATGTCCTCAACTTCGATACCGTGCCGTCCGGTAGCTCAGTCAAGTATACTCGTGTGATGTGGCAACTCACTTTTGTCATGCCGCAGTACAGCATGCAGGGAAACTGGATTGTTGGGGGCGCTATTTACGACCAAGTGGGCAATTATGCCGCGATCCCATCGACAACACTTGCCATCACCGACTCTAATCAAGATGTCACTCCGCCGACGTTGACGGCCATTAGCATACCTTACTATGCCACTCAGCAAGATCCGGCGAGAGTCACGGTCACAGCCTTGTTCTCCGATGCCCACCCATATTCTGCTGGAAACTATTCTATCGGTTGCAGTCCCTACGTCGAATTCGCAAGCCAGCACGGCCAATACCGGAGCGCCGGCTTCAGCCAAATCGGCGACAGTCAAGAGTGGACGGCTACTGTGGGTTTTCCGCAGTATAGCGAAGGCAACTCGTGGATGCCTACTGTCGCCTTCTGCGACAATATTGGAAACGGCACGTATCTTACTTTGAGCAATGGATTGCCGGCCGGAACACCGGCTCCGATACTGTTCCTTCCGGGATCGACTCCTGTTTTGATTAAGGATCCCACGCAACCGATTGATGTCGAGCAGCCGAACCTTGGAGCGGACGCGCGGCTCCAGATTTCTGCAGGGACGAGTATTGTAGATTCGCAAGGCAACATTATCGTTCCGAGTGTTGCTGATCCTCTATCAGTAACAATCGACACCTACAGTCCCCCACCCGCGAATTACTCCGGCGCTAACACAGCCAACTCGTTATACATGTCAATCGACTTCAGTCAAAACGGCACTACAGTTCAGGCCCCGAAGGTGCAATGCGTTCCGGGGTCGTCGACTTACAAGGGAGGCACCATCACAGTTCCTTTGAGATCGCCACTGAACGCCTTGAGCCCTCCACCTGGCACATGGAATCTGTATCACCAGGATGTTGCTTCAAACCAGTTCGTCGTAGACAACGATTGTTGGGATGTTCCAGCGCAACCAGCTGTCGGTACACTCAACCCCGACGGAATGAGTGTGACTTTTCAACACATAGCAAGTTTTTCGGTGTTCTTTACGGGTTTAAGGACTACGCCTCTCGGCGATATCAATGCCGACGGCAAGGTGGATTGTACTGACGTGGGCATAGTCAAGGCGGCTTTCGGGACGAAAAGTGGGCAGGCGGCGTTCGATTCGCGCGCGGACGTGAATGGAGATGGAGTGATTAATATCCAGGACTTAGCCTACGTCATGCAGCACCTTCCTGCCGGTCTGACCTGTCATTAGAATTTCATGAAGTGCGGGAGAAGAGGAGGAGCATTATGATGCGTGTTTTGGCGAGCTGTCTTTTTGTGGTCTGCTGTGTCCAGTCGGCGACCATTAGTGTTTCGCCATCCCCGTATAACGTCGAGGTGGGGCAGTCCTTCACTGTAGATGTTGGCATCGACAGTGTTGCGGACCTGTACGCCTGTCAGTTTGATCTGGCATTCGATCCTGGCCTGTTGAGCGCATCGGCAATTGCCGAAGGTGCATTTCTTGGTTTGGGTGGGCCGACCTTTTTTCTCGCTGGGACGATCGACAATGTAGACGGTTTAATCTTGTCGACCGCGGATAGTCTTGAAGGACCGGTGAGTGGGGTGACGGGAACTGGTGTTCTCGCTTCTGCCACATTCACGGCCCTGGCCCCCGGCACCACATCGATAGAGATCGCGAACACGTTTTTGATCGATTCCCAGTCGGATTTCATATACGCAACTACCGGCGACGGCACGATTAACGTCGTTGCCACGCCGGAGCCCGTCAGTGTTGGGTTGCTTCTTCTGGCGTTGGCTTCACTGGCTGCGTTCGGAACCGTTTCATCGTGGACACACGGTGGGCAGTTCTAGGTAGAGAGAGTCATGTGTGCTGGTGGCCGGTTTCGGCGCGCGTTTCGCGGGGCTGGCCTCGCGCTTTTGTTAACTTTCGTTCTCGGCTCGGGTGCGCGGCTGCAAGCGCAGTGCTCAGGGTTAATCGGCACGCCCATTCCGTCCAGCCCGTATTCCGTGCCGGCTGCGGGGGTTATTGCAAACCTTAGCTTCGGGCTGAATGGCACATGCTCGTGGAATGTCCGGTCAAATCAAAGCTTCGTAACTTTTAATTCTGCCACCTCCGGAGTGAGTAGCGGGGCCGCCAGTGTCACTTTGTCCGTGGCCGCCAACACCGGAGCCGCTCGACAGGCGGCAATTGCGATCGACCTCAACGGCTCTACGGTATACACTCTTCAGATCAATCAGGCTACTGCAGGTCCACAATGCGCTTTATCCAGCATCACCAGTAGCAGCGGCGCCAGTGATTATTCTTTCTCTTTTCCTCCATCCGGCGGTAGCGGGTCTTTTTACATTAATTTCAGTGCTGCTTCTGGTTGCACGTGGAGCGTGTCACCGCCTGCAATCATAACAATCTCGGGGCCGACATCGGGTAGCAACACCACTATGTCTGTAACGATTCCGTTCACTATTGCGGCGTTTAGCGGCGGAAGTCAGGGCGGATTTATCACATTCACTGTGAATGGAGCGGCGGCAGGAAGCCCGATATCGATTGTGCAGGACGGAAGTGCGTGCACGGCTTCGTATTCTCCCGCCTCGGTGAACATCCCTGCCTCTGGCGGAAGCGGCTCGGTCATTCTGACCGTGGGGAGCAACTGTGCATGGTTTGCGCCGGGCGGCTCGTCGGCGCCATGGGCGACGCTTACTTATCAAAATGCCAACAACTTCTCCTACGCGGTTTCTGCCAATACCGGGGCGGCCCGCAGCGCGACCGTTACCGCCGCCCCAAACCTTGCAACATTTACGATCAATCAAGTAGGGTTGACCGTCACCAGTCCCAGTTCGCTGTCTAATGGAACCGTAGGGGTGGCCTATACGCCGGTCACGTACACGGCCAGCGGGGGGACCGGAGCGGGCTACACATGGTCGTGTACGGGGCTGCCGAGCGGTTTGAACATGAACAATGGCGGCGTGTTGAGCGGGACTCCGGCCGCCGGCAGCCAAGGGAGCTACACGGCGGTGTGCACCGTGCGGGATTCGGGCAACAACACGGCGCAAAGCTCGCTGGCGTTGACAATCATCCCACCAGCGTTTACCGTCACGAGCACCTCGCTGCCCAACGGCACGGTGGGGGTAGCCTATGGGCAGACTCTGGCGGCCAGCGGCGGCGCGCCGCCCTACAGCAACTGGACAGTAGTGTCTGGCGCCCTGCCCGGCGGACTGACCCTGACCGCCGCCAGCGGCGCGATCNNTTTAGCGTCACGGTCAAGGACAGCGCCGGCAACACTTCGCCCGCCCAGTCTCTCACGATCACGATTACAGTCCAGCCGGTGCAAGGGCTCACCGTCACCCAGAACGGCGGTGCGAGTGCGCCCAATCAGACGAACCTGTTGGTTTCGTTCGGGCAGGCGGCTCAAAGCACTTACACGGGAACGCTTTCGGCGAGTTTCCAGCCCGACCCTAGCGTCACAAATGTGCCTGCCAATTACATCGATCCTGCTGGCGGGTTCCCCGTGAGCGCGCAAAGCACCGCGCTGACCCAGAACTTTACCATGAGCCCGGGGGCGACCCAGTCCTCGATCCAGTTTGGACTGGGAACGGTTGCCGGAACCTGGACCGTAATTCTGACCTCCCTGAGCACTGGTGGCGAGCCTGCCTTGCCGACCTCCCCTCCCAGCTGTACGGTTCCCGTCGCGGCGGCGGCCCCATCGATCACTGCGGGAAGCGTCCAGATCGTGAACCTCACTTCGAGTGGATTTTCCGTCCAGCTTACTGGATTTGCGACGACACGCGATGTTTCCAGCGCGGCGTTCGTATTTACAGCCGCGGCGGGCGCGCAGTTGCAAGGGACCACGGTTACCGTTCCCTTTAATGGCCAGGACCAAAGCCAGTGGTTCGATACGACCGCCAGCCTAAGCGCGGGGGGGACGTTCAGCCTGCTGCTCCCGTTCGGTTACAGTGGGGATCCGAGCGCCCTTGGTTCGGTAGCGGCTACCTTGACCAACTCGAGAGGACAGACATCCGCATCGGTAACTGGTGCGCCATAGAAGGGAATCGCTTGAGGAGGTGAGTCTCTTGAATCAACGACATCGTGTTCTATGGATTTTCCTGAGCGCCTGCTTCCTCGGTTCGGGGAGTGCCGCGCGCGCCCAAACTGTTTCCCCGAGCAGGATCGCGGCGCCGCTAGCCGGGCTGTTGGCGAACCCAGAGACGACTGAAGTCTGCGCCATTGAGGGCGTGCCCGGAGCATCCATCATCGGCAGCCCGATCGCACTGCCCGTAGGAGTTCTCCGGGTGCACCTCGCTCCCGCTCAGGGATGGGCGCTGGTGGAGCAGGCGCCCGCTGGAACACTCGGTGTTATGACGTTTAGCGGGATCCAGCCCGGCAGCGTGATCCCCATCGACAATGCCATGTCCGCGCCCGACATCGTCAGCTTTAGCCCAGTCGGCAAGTCCGCGGTGGTAGTTTCGAACGCAGCCGCGATGTTACAGGTACTTACTCGACTCGATAGCACGCCGGAGCTGACGATGCAGACTGCGATTTCTGGCTTGGGGGAGGTGAGTGCGGCCGCAGTCAGCGATGATGGAACCTCGACGGTCGCGCTCACAAGCGACGGCCGCGTGTTCCTGCTTTCATCCACGCAAACTCCGCAATCGATCTTCCAGGCAGTATCCCCGGTCGGATTGAGCTTCCTCCCGGGGCAGCCGGCAGTTGCTATCGTCGATGGCGGAGCGGCGACCATTTCCGTCATTGATGGATTGAATAGCGCACCATTTACGCGAATTGGGATGCCAGGGCCGAGTTTATCCGGCGATAGCGTCTTGGTGCAGGCCTCCAGCGACGCTCAGTCGTTATTCGTTGCGGCTAACGGAGGGACATCCGCTTATCGGATCGGTCTTGCGAACCAGAGTGTATTGACGCTGGCGGTTCCGGCAAGTCTTTCCCAGCTCGAACGGCTTCGCGGCGGAGACATTTTCCTGTTCTCAGCGAACCCAGGTGAGGCCGCGTGGCTGCTGCTGTCCGATGGCCCGAATTTCAGCGTCGCGTTTGCGCAGTGGACAGGTGGACACGAAGCAAGAAGGGTCCCGCCAATGCCCCCGCAAGGTAGGCGATAGAGGCGATAGAGCGAGCGTTCGGCGAAGTTGATTGGGATCCCGGTTTTCGGCTCGCCGGAAAAGCCGCGCGGAACCACATGCTTTGTGGCAGAATTGGATGCATCGTATCGGCGTGGTTGCCGGAAGGTATTGCGTGCCGCTCGAAAGGACGCTCTTGTTCAGTCCTGGGAGCAGCCGCTTTATTCGCCCAGACCGGCGCGCCTAAGTCCCCCCTAACGGCTCTGTTGCATCATCAGTTGTCTAAGGTAGGCGTTGATTCGAGTTTGATACCCTTCGCCCGATGCTTTTATCCACGCTACTACATCCGCATCCAGGCGAATGGTCACCGTGGTTTTCTTTGGCCGATAAAATTTTCCAATCACGGCATCCGAAGGAATCTCCCGAATTTCAGGGATATCCGTCAGGTCGATTTCATGGTCCGGCCGGGCAGCGAGCTTCTGAAGCTCCTTTCGTTTCTCAGCCGATAGCTTGGGCATATAGCTTCCTTTCTCGCCGGGTCGCAGGACGCCAACGTTCTTCGCCATCCGTGACACGCTCTACAAACGTCACGCAGCAGGGATCGTCGAAAACGAGTTGCGCTGTTTCAAAATCGATGCCATGCTTCGTTTGGTTGATATCGTTTTTCGCCCGATCCCATTCGACGCGCATCTGTATTTACAATATAGTACATACGGTTACGTCAAGGCTCAACAGGCCAGAAGAAGGCAGACGGGCCCACGGAGACGGTGGGCGCCCCGGTCCGCCCCACCGAAGAAGGCAGGCCACAAAAAAACGATGGCCTGCCCCACTTCTAGTTGTTTCCTGGACACTACACTAAAGTGAAGGTATAGGTAAACGTGAAGCTTACGGAAGCGCTCAAGATACTGCAGCAGGCGCCGGAGAATGCTCCGCCTTTCCATGTAGCCTTGGCTTGCGGGTATACCCCATTACACGTAGAGACTTTCCTGGGGGCGCATCTGCAACAGCGGCTGGCGGATCGGCGGGTGACGATTTCGACGGGGGTGTACGGCGATGTGCCCGGGACTTTGGCGGGTTTGAAAGACGCTGCCGCGCACGGTGTAGCCGTTCCCTTGGAATGGGCGGACCTGGACCCGCGGTTGGGCTACCGGGAAGCGGGCAACTGGGGCATCAAGGCCTTGCCAGGCATCATTTCGGGCGCAATGGCCGTGTTAGACCGGATTGCCGCGGCGGTTGAAGAAATACGGCTGGACATTCCCGTGGCCGTCTGTCTGCCCAGCTTGCCGCTGCCCCCCATTTTCCACACGGCGGGTTGGCAGGCCGCGGAAGCTCAGTTGGCGCTTGATCGAAAAGTGGCCGAATTCGCTTCCCGGATCGGGCGCCGATGCTCCCTGGTCAACTCCGCGCGATTGGCCGAAGATTCACCCCCGGGGGAGCGCTACGACCTGAAATCAGATTTGCTGACCGGCTTGCCGTACACGCTGCCGCACGCCGCGGCGGTAGCTTCGGCGTTGTCGCGCCTGCTGGCGCCGCCGCTTCCCAAGAAGGGCCTGATTACGGACCTGGATAATACCTTGTGGCGCGGCATAGCGGGCGAGATCGGTCCGGAGAACGTAAGCTGGGATCTGGCGAGCCATTCGCAACTGCATGGGTTGTACCAGAAGCTTCTGGCGGCCCTGGCCGAGGAAGGCGTGCTGATCGGGGCCGCCAGCAAGAACGATCCGGCGGTGGTCCAGCGGGTTTTCGAGCGGGAGGACCTGCTCTTGCGGCCGGACCGTATTTTCCCACTGGAGGTACATTGGAGCGCCAAGTCCGGCTCAATCGAACGGATCTTGCGGACCTGGAATATCTCGGCGGACGACGTGGTTTTTGTGGACGACAGCGCAATGGAACTGGCCGAGGCCGCCTACGCGCATCCGGGGATGGAGTGCCTTTTGTTCCCGACGAACGATTACGCCGCGGCCTATGCGCTGCTGCGGCGCCTGCGCGACCTGTTTGGGAAGCCTCGCGTCTCCGAGGAGGACGCCATTCGTCTCGAAAGCATCCGCCAAAGCGCTCCCTTTCAAGCGGCGTCCGGCGAATCGACTTCGGAAACGTTCCTACAGGAAGCCGAAGCCGTCGTTACGTTCGATTTTCCGGCCGGCAACGACCCACGGGCTTTGGATCTGGTCAATAAGACGAATCAATTCAACCTGAACGGCATACGCTATCAAGAAGCCGATTGGAAGAACCGGCGGACGCGTCCGGGAGCGTTCCTGGTGATTGTCAGTTATCGGGATAAGTTCGGCCCGCTGGGAAAGATCGCGGTGCTCGATGGGCGGCAGGAGAATGACAACCTTTTTATCGACACGTGGGTCATGAGCTGCCGCGCATTTTCCCGCCGCATCGAGCATCAATGTCTAGAGGCGATGTTCGACCGCTGCGCGGCCCGGGAGATCTTCTTCGATTTCCGGCCCACGCCAAAAAACGGCCCGCTCCAGGATTTTTTGGCGTCGGTCTCCGGCCGGCGGCCCGATGCGCCTTTCCGCCTGAACCGCGCCCTGTTTGAGGAGAAACGCCCGCGGCTTTATCATCGCGTCACGGAATCCCCCACGAGTTCAAATTCATGGATCACATCGCGCTCCGCTTAACAAATTGTTTTCAAACGGTGTTTCCGCATCTGCCCGAAGGGGAGATTGCGGCCGCCAGCCAAACGAACGTGGCGGCCTGGGACTCCGTCGCCGCCATCACCCTGGTCAACGTGATCGAGGAAGAATTCGGAATCGAGATGGATCTCGATCAGCTCGCGGACCTGGATTCCTTCAGCCGCATCGAGGAATATCTGAACCGGGAAATGCCACTCTCGTGACTGCGACAAGCGCGGGTTTGAAGCTCCACCATTTCGGATTCGTGGTTGCGGATATTGCGGCAGGCATGGCGGGCTTCACGCGCTCGCTGGCGGCGCATTGGGACGGCCGCCTCTACGACGATCCACTCCAGAAAGTGAAGGTGGCCTTCCTGACGACGCGTCCGGGCGACGCGCAGATCGAGCTGGTGCAGCCGAACGCGGAAGACTCTCCCGTCACCCGTTTCCTCAGGGAGAAAGGCGGCGGGTTCCATCACGTCTGTTACGAAGTTGCGGACCTCGAGGAAGAGATGGCGGGAATGAAATCGCGCGGGGCGCTGATCGCCAGGCGTCCGAAGCCGGCGGTGGCGTTCGAGGGACGCCGCATCGCCTGGATGCTCACGGCGGAGAAGATGCTGGTAGAGTTGCTCGAACGACAAGCCGAATGAACGCGCGCTGGACCGCGTCGCAGGATTTGAGAAGGCACCGCCGAGGCGCCGAGGCGCGGAGAAAACCGTTTAAAGAATTAGGGCTCGGTTTGCATCCAAATACGCGCTCTTCCCGAGGTTCGTGCGCAGAGGAAGCGGAGGGCGCGGAGTAACGCAAATCTGACGCGGCTTCACCGAGTTGCCGGACGCGGTTGAACCATCCTTCGCGCCGGCGAGCAAAGGGATAGCGCAGCCTTCAGATCTTCATGGTCGAATGCGGACGCCATGCGGTCGATGTCCGCCGGAGTGAGGCCGAGTTTGGCCGCCTGTCTTCGCCACCTCGCAACCGCCCTCCCGGTCTCCCCTGCGATTCGATGGGCTTCGCCCTCTTCCAGATCGAAATAACCGGCGACTTGAAGCGCCAACTTCAGGGAAGCGGCGTCGTCGTCAAGATCGATCGTGGTGGACAGAACCCGCGGCTTGATGTCGGTGGGAACCGGATTGAGGTCGTAGGCCGGGGACAGCCGCCACCCGGACGGACCCGCCCACAAGAAGCCGTGATTGCGCAAATGATCGTCCGTGTTTGAAATCAGGATGCTGAACACGATCCGGCGCCAGAGGGCGCGCATGTCTTCCTTCGGGGCTGCGCCATGTTGGCGGAGAACGTCGACGAATTCCAGATAGCTCCGCGCCTCGCCGTCTTTGGCGTCGAGCATGCTCATGGCCGATAGGAACGGAACACGCATCCCGCCGTCCCTGTCGAAACGGCGCAGCAAGAGAATGGACTTGCCGGCCACAGTTTCGAGCCGCCATGCGGGCACGGCGATACCGGCCACCGCTGCGAGCGTCAGGGCCAGAGCCTCCCAGAGGACCGTATTCACCTCGTCCCCCTTGTTGGGAAACTTAGCGATCGCGAGATGGCCATCGCGATCCCGGACCGATGCTTTTGGGCGGGCGCCGCCGAGCGATGAGCCCGGCGCAAGCAGCAGGCGCAAATCCTCGTCGGTGTCGGTGTCGCTCAGAACGCGTTCGACGGCCGAGAGCAGTCGCGGCAGCTCAATCAGGGGCGGGATCCGTTGCGGGCCGGGCGCGGCCAGAAACGGTCCGCCTTCCCGCTCGGCGAAACGGAGCGCGCCCTGGCGCGCCTCATCGTCCACCGTAAGCAGATAGTCGATTTCCCGGACGGTGCGCGGTGCGCGGCCCTCATGTTCGGCGCGCCGGCGCTCAGCGCGCCGCATCAGAACCCGTCCCCATCGATCGGGGGCGGAATCGCCGATAGCGCCGAAAAGCGGTTTGCCGGAAGGCGCATGAAACGGTCCCGGCCCTAGCTGAAGGGCCGGTTCGAGCGAGAAACGCTCGGAATGAGCGAGCCAGCCTTTGTCGTATTCAAAAGTTGCGCTCTCCCTGTCCTTGCGCAGGCGCGCCCAAAGCCGCCCCACCAACTGGGGCGCGCCTTGGAGATCTACGTATACTAGAACTTCCTTTTCCATTACTCTGCACCCGGCTCCTCGCGACGGCGCGAGAGTCGAATGCGTTGAGGCAGGTTCTCCTCTTCAAGAGCAAGCCCGACCGCATCGTGCCGGGGGTCAGCCACGTCGGCGAGCCGATCGACCATTCCCAGGGCGAACAGAACGGTGGCGTAAGCGCCGAGCGAGACGCCGGGGTCGCCCTTCTCCGCCTTGTTCAATGTCGTCCGGCTAATGGAAGCGCGCTCCGCCAGTATCGCGACGGGGATCCGGCGGCGGCGGCGCGCATCGCGAATGTCGCTGCCGAGTTTTCTGAGAGATCGGCGTACAGGCACCGGGACCGCTGAGGAGGCCTGGTTCATTATAACGTCCACTATAGGTTACGTTCCACGCCTTAATGTACATATTTATGGACGTAACAGTCAAGCAGGTTAAGCGGGCTCGGGGCAGAGATCAATGAAGAATCACCGCCGAGGCGCCGAGGCGTGGAGAAAACCGTTTAAGAAATGGGGTGGTTTGGCATTGGAGTATGTGCTCTTCCCCGAGGGTCGTGCGCAGAGGAAGCGGAGGGCGCGGAGTAACGCAAAGCCTGCCGCGGATCCATAACGGGCTTCTCCGCGCCTCGGCGCCTCGGCGGTCGCCTCCGCGTTATCAGGTTAGAATTGTAGCGTTACGAACGGGGAGACAGTTTTTGGCTAACGCCTTTGTTCTGAAAATCAAGCGCGGCGAAACGCCGTTCTATCGCGGGTTGGGGACTTTGGCGAAGAGGCTTCAGACCGGCATTCTGCCCGTGCCCCGCTTTTTTAATCCGGTGCTGCGTCCGCTCTTTTACCTCCATCAGGCGGTGTGGAGGGGAATGCTTTGGGCCGCCGGATATTTCTATATCGGGCCGGTGTTCCGCAGCCGGTGCGCCTCGATAGGCCGGCGATTCCATATTTCCCGGATGCCTTTCGTGGTGGGCCACGCAAAGATTTGCATTGGGAACAACGTGAACTTCTTCGGGAAGGTGGACATCTTCAGCGGCCGGATGTTCGACGAACCGACGCTGACGATCGGGGACCGGGTCGATATCGGCCACAACGTGGTCTTCGTGGTGAATCGGGAGATTGTCATCGAAGAAGACGTGAACGTGGCCAGCGGCGTCCGCTTTATGGACTCGGACGCGCACCCCAGGGACGCCGCGGAGCGCATCGCGGACCTGCCGCCGCGCCTGGAGGAGATCAAGCCCGTGCGAATTTGCCGGCGGGCGTGGATCGGGCAGAATGCGTTTATTCTCAAGGGCGTCACCATCGGAGAAGGCGCCGTGGTGGGGGTCAACAGCGTGGTGGTTTCCGATATCCCTCCCTATGCGGTCGCCATGGGCAATCCCGCCAGGGTCGTGGTGAAGGCGCAGCCCCGGACCGTTGACGCCGGGAGATGACGACGAACATCCAGGTTCGGATTCTGAAAGCCATCTGTCCGGTAGCGGCGGATTTTCCTAGTGAAAGCTTCTACCAGGGGAAATCGAAACTGGCCATCCAGTGCGGGGAGGATTTTTTCGACAGGATCGCGGGGAAAACCGTGATCGACTTCGGGTGCGGCGAAGGGGACGATGCCATTGAAATGGCTCGAAGGGGCGCGCGGCGGGTGATCGGTTTCGAAATTCGCGAGGAGCTCATCGAGACCGCCCGGAGGAAGGCCCTCGCCGCGGGTGTTTCCGAGACTTGTTCCTTCGAGTCTTCGACCAAGGAACTCGCGGATATCGTCATTTCCCTGGACGCCTTCGAGCATTTCGCCGACCCGGCTGAAATCCTGCGCATCATGAACGCGCTTCTCGAACCGGCGGGCGAGGCATTCATCAGCTTCGGGCCGCCCTGGCATCACCCCTTGGGCGGACATATCTTTTCGGTTTTTCCATGGGCCCATCTGATATTCAGCGAGAAGGCCCTGATGCGTTGGAGATCCACTTTTAAGACGGATGGGGCGACGCGTTTCGGAGAGGTGGCCGGCGGGCTGAACCAAATGACCATCAAGAGGTTCACCGGGTTAATTCAGGGCAGCGGCTTCGAGATCGCCCGCCTGGAACTTGTGCCCATCCGGAAACTCCGGCTGTTTCACAACCGCCTGACGCGCGAGTTTACTACGGCGGCCGTGCGCTGCCGTTTGGTCAAACGGTAACGCCCGCACGGAAGGTCCGAAGCGGCGCACGCGGCGATGCCATTACAATGGGGTTCAATCGAATGCCGGAACCTTCCTCAGGGAGCACCACCGCGACCGTTGTGACGGGCGCGAGTTGGAGCGCAGTAACCCGCGTCGGCCTGCAACTTTTCTCGGTGGCGAGCGCAACCGTTCTGGCGCGGTTCGTCTCGCAGCGGGCGTACGGTCTGGCCGGAATGGCGCAAGTGGTGATCGGTTTCGCCGCGTTATTCGGCAGTCTGGGCACCTCCAACGCGATCATCCGGCAGAAGGATCTCGACGACGATGTGCTCACGAGCATTTTCTGGCTGACTCTCGCGATTGGCGTTTGCGTGACCGTCGCCTGTTTTCTGAGCGCTCCTTATGTCGCGAAGTTTTACAACGAACCATCGCTGCCGGGTATTTTTCGAGCGCTCGGCCTCTACTTTACGATCAGCGCCACGGCGAGCGTACACGGGGCCCTCATGAACCGCGACCTTCAGTTCGCGCGGATGGCGGTGGTGGATCTGGTGGCCGGGGCCACGTCGGCGACGGTTGGCATTGTGAGCGCGGTGCTGGGCGCGGGCGTCTGGAGCCTCATTACCGGGGCCCTGGCGAACGCCGTGGTCACGGCGGGCCTGTATATTACGCTTAACCCCTGGCGGCCATCCCTGCGCTTCTCATTCCGGCGGCTGGGGCCGGTGCTCGGCTTCGGGCTGAACCTCTCAGGATCCAACATCGTCAATTACTTCAGCCGCAACACCGATAACTTGCTTATCGGGAAATACCTGGGGGCCGTCCCGCTAGCCTATTACAACTGGGGATACACGTTGATGCTGTATCCGCTGCAAGCCATCAGTTGGACGCTAGGGCGGGTTCTATTTCCGACTTTCTCGCTGATGCAGGACGATCCGGAACGTTTTCAGCGCGCGTACTTGCGAGCCTGCGCGACGGTTGCGTTCGTGACATTCCCGCTGATGGCCGGCGTAACGGCGCTGGCGCCGGAGTTTATCGTGGCGCTGCTAGGTCCGAACTGGGCCCCCGTGGCGCCTATTCTGCGGATTTTGGCGCCGGTGGGACTGTTGCAATCGATCACCTCGCTGACCGGATACATTTACATGGCGATGGGGAAGACGGACCTCATGTTCCGATGGGGCCTGTTATTCACCGGGCTTACGGTTGCGGGGTTTGCCCTGGGCCTGCATTGGGGAATCGCCGGCGTGGCAACCTCTTATGCGATCGTCACGCTGCTCACGCTGATCCCCGTGTTTTGGATCCCGTTCCAGTTGATTCGCCTGCGGATTCGGGATCTTTGGATTGCGCTATGGCCGGTCACTCGCGCGACCGCCGCGATGGCCATCGCGACGGCGGCGTTCCGGCGGATGGTGATGGGATGGGTACACCTCCCGCCGGGCCTTGCGCTGCTGGTTTTCGTTCCTTTTGGCGCGGCCGTCTACTTCGCCACAATGTACTGGCTGAGCAGGCCGCTGTTGATGGATCTGATTTCGCTGGCTCGCGCCGGGCTGGGCATATTCGGGCGGGGAAAATTCCGCGCGGCAAGCACGACGAGCTGAAAGCCGGGGCGCGCCTTACCGCGGCGGTTGGGCCAGCCGGCTGGACCGGGTTTGCGGTTGATTTGCCGGCAACCGGAGGGCGCTCACGGTTCACCCGCCAGGCTGGCTCTGCACATAGGAGGATGAGCATACCGCACTTGGGGGGTGCTTTGCGGACCTGCTCCTAACGGAAGGCGGTGCGAATGCAGCGGACCAAGCCCATGCAAACAGCGAAAATCGCCAGTGCCAGGATGGTGTGCTCGCTCAAATCCAAAGCTCGCTCAGTGCCCAGGTCCGCGATCCGCCAAAAGAATTGGCTAACCATCTGCCCTATTACATCGATTCCGGCGCTGATATGCCGGCCGCCGATCATGAATATCTGTCCGCTCACAACCCGATTCTCCCGCAAGGTACACGGCCAGAGAAAGTACTATTCCTGCTGTAGGACGTATAGAACTTGGTGCTTTAGGGCGACCGCTTGCGAATCCGGTAGATCCGCCCCTTCCCTGCAACGCCGACTTGGTCGCTGTAGCCGTCAAGTTGGCGCTCGCACGTCTGGTCCACGCCATAGGTATAGCGGCGCGAAGCTTATTATCCGCCGCCCGACGCCGGCAGCGGCTGCAGATCGACCCGGAAAATGTCAAAATTGCCCGCCTTGCCCAACCAGGAGAAGCGCGCGGAGGAGTGCTTCTGCAAATATAGGAATTGCCATTCCAAAGGGGCGGCCACTTCGCCGAGGACCGCCATATACCAGTGGGTATGGGTGGCCCTATAGGAATCGAAGGGAAGAATCCTGGCCTGCGTGAGACCGGGGAGAAGGGCAAAGCTTATTTCAAGAGAGTCACAGCCCACTTCGGCGGCCGCCTTAGTAGTGTCGAAGAGATAGACCAGATTATTGGACGGGTCGAGGCGGTTCCTTTCGTACAACGGCAGAAAGTGGTGCGCGGAAAGGACGGCAATATCCGGATTGGGTTCGGGAATCCTGCTGCGGAACTCTTCCAAGCTGGGGTAAGCATCTTGCGGCCTCCAGAATCCTGAAATCCCGCGCGCGGTCACCATCAGGCCGTTGGCGAGAAGAGCAAGGAAGAGGCAGAGGCCAATGGTCCGGTTGCGGCCGGTAAGGATGGCGAGCAGCAAGGGCAGTCCCAAGACCACTCCGAAAACGGCGAGCATGTGGTAGTAAGGCACAAAGAAGCCCGTGTACAAGGCTCCAATCGCATAGCCGACCACCGGAAGCAGCAGGGCGCCGGCCGCGGCGGCGAGAAGGGCGCGCGGAGGTTCGGCAGGCGGCTCAGTTTGGGAAACCGCGTCTTCACCAAGACCGCCGGGCAGCAGCGCCATGAGTATGAGCAATAGCAGGAACAGGGCCATCGGCAAGCTTTCGATCTCATTGCCGTAAAAGTCGTACAGATTCTTGAAGGCCGTTGGGAAAAAATAATTCTGCGTGAAAAGGTGCTTGGCGTTAATGAGGATGGGACTCCAGAACAGGTACGGGATGAGGCCCAGGGCGATGGAGAACAAGGTCGCCCAGTCCAGGCGCTTGCGCACAATCCATTTCGCCAGTTCTCCGCAGGCCAGCGGAAACAGGAGCAGGATGCTGTAAAAATGCGTCGAAAAGGCGGCCATCAGGCTGAGCGTCAGAGCAATCCGCCAGGCGGTTTTACGGGACGAGCGCTGGATGCCATCCCAACAAAACAGAGCCAAGGCGCTGCAACCCATCATGGCGGCGTAGGGCCGCACCTGCATGGCCCAGCCACGGACTAAGGTGGCATAAGGGAAAAAGAACGCGGCCGCGGCGTAAACCGGCGGAGCGTGGCGCTTCACCAATAGACTGACGCAAACGCAAAGCAAGGTGAAGGAGGCAATTGCGGGGAACTCGGCCAGATACCAATGTTCCCCGAACAGCCGAAAGACGAAGTGGACGGCCGTATCGATAACCGGCGGATCGACCTGAATTCCACCTTTGAGCGCGCGCCAGATGGCGCCGGCGCTGGCTTGGCGCATGACGATCATGGCGAGCACGTCGTCGCTCAAGAGGGGCCGCACGTGGGCATAGCCGCTGAATGTCAGCAAACTCAGCGTGGAAGCCGCGATGAGATAGCGGCGCCAGTGGGCATCGAGCCAGCCGTTCCACAGCAAGGCAAGTTCGTTGAGCCGGTTGGATCTCATGCTTGTCCGCCGCCGGNNTTACTGCCCGGCAATCAGCGCCGGGGTTGGCTTCTCAATATTCTCGCGGCCGTCGCATCCAGGAGCCGTAGAATTGAAAGATGGCCTCGGCTTCGACTAAAACCCCGGAGACCCTAGCGAAGATCTCCGGAACCCGTTGGTGGCTCCTTGTCGCGGCGGCACTCTACGTGGCTAGTGTTGCTGCAACCGTGTCGCCGTTCAGGGGCGACGCGTTGTTTTACATTTCAGACGCCTTGGCCGTGCGGGCGGGCGCTGGGCACGCCGAGAGTCTTTGGGAATTTGGGCATCTTTTGTGGCGGCCCCTGGTTTACATTTCGAGTCCGTTCCTCTTAAAGTTATCGCCTGGCGGCGTCGCGTGGAGCCCAAACCTGAAAGTGCTGTACGGTCTCATCTGGATTGACCGCTTGGCCGGTTTTGCGGCCGTGCTCCTAATGGCCGACCTGCTCCGCCGGGTGACGCGGCGGCCCGCGGGCCTTATGGCCGCTATGCTAACGATGATATGGGGTGCGGCTTTTCTCGGTTATGCGCAGGCAGGCGGGCCGTACATCCCCGCGTTAGCCTTGTCGGTCTTAGCGCTCTGGTGGGGCGTGGCGGGTCCAGGAAATAAAGCGACCAAGGCCGTGATGGCGGGAGTCGCCCTGGCATGGGCCGTTGCAATTTGGTTCCCCTTTGTGTTGATCGTCCCGGCGACTGCCTGCGCCAGCCTGTTCTTCGGAGAAGAAGAAAGCGCTAGGGGGCATTATCGCTGGGCGCTGCTTACGGCGGGCAGCAGTGGGGCGCTGCTTATAGCGATGTTCGCTTTGGGGGCGGACCTGGCTGGCTGCACCTCGCTTCGAGAGTTCGCTAATTGGATGCAATCGTCTTCTCACGGGTGGCAGCAACACCAAACGGTGCTGCGCGCCGTGTCGGGATGCGCCCGATTATTCATAGAACTTGGTTCAGCGGGCATCTCACTCAAACGGTTCGTATTCAAAGATCCCTATAATCCTGTATCCGTTGCGGAACTGGTTTTGCGGGCGCTGTGGCAGATTGCGCTCTTTTGGATCTTCCTGCTCATGATAGCCATCGGGGCGTCCAGATCCGCCCTGGGACGGCGGCTGCTAAAGCTAGCCGCAATCGCCGTACTCCCAACGCTATTTTTCGCCTTGGCGCTATTCGAACCTAGCAGCCCGGAGCGCTTCCTGCCTATTCTTCCCTTTCTTCTCCTGGCGCTTGCCGCAGCATGGGAAGCAGAGCGGGGGGGGGCGCGCGCCGCCCGAGTGGTAGCGATGGTCTTTGCCGCGCTGCTGCCCCTCATGAATGGTCCAACCATGTTAGCCGGAGGCGCTGAGAGGAATCGAACAAAGGCAAGCATTGAGGAGTTTCGCCGATTCGCCGGGCCGGATGACTCGTTGATGACCCTGATTCTTACCGACCCGCTGCAATCGTTTTCCACGCTTGATCCCTTTGACCCAGTGAATCTCCCCACGCCGGTCCGGACGGAGCAGATTGTAACAGCCGCTATGACATACACGGGACGCTGGCGGCAGGGATTTGAAAAGGGCGTGCTTCAAGCCTGGCGGCGAGGAGCCGAGGTATGGGTTACAAAGACCGCTCTGGCCGATCGGCCGCCGGCTTCCACCTCCTGGGTGGAAGGCGACGACCCAACGGTGCATTGGCGCGATTTGCCTGAGTTTCTCCGGCGGCTGGAATACGACCGGAGCACTCCAGGCGCCGATGGGTTCATGCGGGTCCGGCATTCGGCTTTGAACGAAGCCGCGCTCCGCATGGCGATGGCTCAATAGTCTTTTGTTCCAACGGTACAAGCCACGCTGTCTGACAGCGGCGCGAGCTCCGTACAGCCGAGGTCTTAACCTGCACGCCTGGCCAGAAACGCCGGACATCGGTAGAATGGCTCGTATCCCGGCGCCGCGCTCGGATCGGCGCCAATTCTCTGAAGTACCGAACCGCAGCATCCCGGGGGTTAAGTTTCCAGAAGGGCCGCCCGACCACCCGCCTTTGAAAAACTGCCACGCAAGCCGTCGAGCCGCAACTCCTTGTCGCAAAACCGCCTATCGTCAATTACACTTTTGGGACAGGAACCGGTAGAATGTTGCTTATGACTTACCGGAAGCTGAGGCGAGCTAGAACAGGCAGCCGGCTAAGTAGCTTTGAAAAGTGCGGCAATCGGGGCGATTCGTACTTGTTTATGGGCGTGACTTCACTGGCCGACAACATGGGCTGATTTGCAGCTTCGACAACACGTCCTTATGAACTACAGAATGAACAACCAAGATCAGACCCTCGCTGGTCCGAAGCGCCGCGGGCCGGTGGCGACCTGGTGCGTCGTTGTGTTCGTTGTCGGCTTGCTTGTGCGGTTGGCGCTGGCGCTGGCGCTGCCAAACCATCGGATTACTCAACTGGAAAAGCCCGAACCGGTCCAAATTGCGCTCTCACTGTTGGCCACGGGAAGGTATGCCGATGCGTACGGCTCTGGAACTGGACCAACGGCGCATTGCGCGCCGCTGCATCCGATACTGCTGTGGATTCTATTTGAAATGTTTGGAACTGGCGCGCGTGGCGCACTTGCGATGACGGTTTTCGGATCGGCCGCGGCAGCGGCTGGATTCGCCCTTCTGCCCGCAGTTGCCGTGGCGGGTGGACTCGGTCTTTCTTCCGGCGTATTGGCGGGCATGGCGGGCGCACTGCTTCCGGTGAACTTCTGGGCCCAGACCAGCGGAAGCTTCGACGCGCCTTTTACCGCGGCGGTTCTGGCGGCGCTGTGCCTTTTGCTATGCCGGGCCTGGGCGGCTGCGCGATTTACGATGTTCGAGGGCGCGGGAATCGGAGTAGCGGCCGGTTTCGGCTGCCTGTTGAATCCTGCGCTGATCCCGGTTCTGGCCGCATGGTCGATAGCGTGCGTTGTCCTATACAGACGGCGATTATTCCGCATCCTGGCGTTTCTCGCCGTTGCCGCCGTGTGCGTCCTGTCCATATTGACGCCGTGGGCCCTGCGGAACTACAGAGCGCTGGGCTCGCTCATCTGGACCCGCTCAAATTTCGGGCTGGAATTGCAGGTTTCCAACAATGACATGATGACGGCCGATCTGGAGCGCAATGTACGCCAGCCTGAGTTCGCCCTGCTGCATCCGTATCTGAGCCCGGACGAGCGCGCCAAGGTGCGAATTGTCGGCGAGGCGGCATATCAACGTTCCAAGGAGCGGCAAGCATTCGCATGGATCCGTTCTCACAAACTTCGGTTCCTGCAGTTGACCGCCCAGCGTTTCCGGCTGTTTTGGTTCCCCAACATGCTGCGGCCGTGGCAATCGGCGTTTGAATCAGCGTTGACCCTTTTGGGGCTGTCCGGCCTCGCATTGCTCTTTTGGAAAAGGTACGCGTTCGCTTGGGTGGCGAGCCCGGCGCTCATCGCCTATCCAGCGGTGTACTATCTGGTTCAGGTGTCGGGCAGATATCGTCTTCCTTTGGAACCCATCCTATTCCTGCTTACGGCGACCTTACTTCCCGGGATTCTTAGGCAAAGGTCGTACGCAACCGGTCCTCCGACGATGCCCATAGGTAGGGTATGACAGAATCACTGCCCGCCAATGATCGGAACGCTGCTCGATGCCAGCACCGCTCCGGTTGCGGACAGGTACTGGATCGATACCAGATGATCGCCCTGCCGATGGTCCACGGTCACCGCACACGGCAAGGCGTTGCAGTTCGTGATGTAGGTAACCCCGCTCGGATCGGTGGTCGTAACCCGCGCCGCCGTGGCGCCGGGAACCCCTGGCAGGTTTCCCCCGAGGTACAACGGCTCAGCGGCTCTGGGCTGCAGCCCTCCGGAGCGATATCCCGGCCACGAGGACTGCGCGCTGACGCCGAAAAACAGCCCAAACCATTTCCATGGAGTCGCAGTGCCTAGCGAACCCAAGGGTGGCGTTGCCATCATGTATTGCCCGTCATCCATTGGATCGAGGTAGGTCCCGTCCGAAACGCATGTTGTAGAACCGGACGGACACGTTCCTGGCTTCGCCCACATCGCGTTGTAGAGCGTATCGGTGAGAGATTTGAGGCTTGAGTCCTGGTTGTAAGCGTAAGCGAGGTCTAGTCCGCGCAGTGCTTCCGCCGACAAAGCGCGGGCCTGGTCGGGCGCGTATCCTTGGGTGCAGATAGCATTGCTGTCAGAGATAGGAGGCTGGCATTCCAAGCCACCGGCTAGATAATACATCCCCTTGGCTGTAGGCCAGTAGCCATAATCCCTGATCCAGTCCGCCGCGGCAACGCTGTAGCTGTGGGCTAACGCCGCGGTTGTTGGGCTTACTGTTGCCACAGCCTTTGCCGCCATATCGAACGCCCACGAGAGAATACCCATCATGTACGGCTGCGATGCCCATCCCGTGAGACCGGCATTCTCCCACCCATGTGATCCTGTAGTCCCTTGATAAGGGCTGTCCAGGGTCAGGTGCGTCGAATCTACGAACGTGGCGTTATAGGAAACCGGGTCGCCGGCAGCATTATTAGCCGGTTCTGTTGTCGGCGATGAATTTACGAACCACATCCGCGATGGAAAGGCCGACGATACCCATCCGGTAGTCCCGACTCCAACCACTGCGGTAGACCCATTGGTTACGATGGCGCTGCTCCCATAACCAGCAGGGAACGTGTGCCCGGTAAGCTCCCAGGAAGCATTACCAGCATACATGACCGACCAACTTCCGTCTGGAAACTTAGTTGGAGTCCAAAGGCTCGTAAACGAACTGACAATAGCCGCTTGACACAGGCTCTGGTAAGTAGAATCAGTATCGAACAAGGCGCAGTATGAGAGCATAGCCAAACGATAGGATGTCTCCCGTTGATCGTAAAGGCTAAGTCGCGGACCAGCCCAACTTACATAAAGAGCATTCAGAGTATATATAGACATGTCCCATATATTATGCAACCCCGAGTAGGTTCCATCACCCGCTCCGGCCCACATATCCGGACGCCCATCTAACGCTCGAAGCACCAAACCCATGGCCGACACCGAACGCCCCGTATAGGCATAACCGCCCTGCATTACCCCCTGGTCTATTGGGGGACTCTCCCAAAACCTGTCGGCGAGTTTGCGTGCGGCCGTCAGATAATCGTCGATCCCGCTGCGGTAGTACAGGGCGTAATAGGCGGCCACGTTGTCATAGTAGTTGGCCGGGGCGCCCATTTGGGACCATCCCCAATGTGTGGCGTATTGGTGATCCGCCGCGTAGGTCAATCCTGATCCAGGAAGCGTCACGCCAAAACCATCAACATAACCAACGCCGTCAATCGAAAATCCGGGCAGAACAGCGCTGCCAGTGCCGTTGTAGGACTGATCCATTGTCAGATGAGTGTCGTCGGTACAGGACACAACAGACGCCATTACACGACCAGTCCCCAATCCTAGAGGGTGCCAAATTGCTATGACTTCATTGGGGTATGGAACCGTAGGATTACTCGGACCTTGGCAAAATGTGGTGGTAAAGGTTGTTCCAGAACCAACAGCCGTTGTGCTATTGGTGACCACCGTGATCGTTCCCGGACCCGGCGTATCCCACCAGGCCGGGAAATAAACGTCCATGATTGAATTTTGGTTGTCGGCCGCCTGCTTATGGCGGTTGTCGAACCAGGGCCATGGATTCGCGCCGTTCGCGCCGTACCGCACCATTGGCCCCAATAGCGTATCGACGGCCGGATTGTTGGTAATGACAACATTATTGTCGTCCGTCGCTACCGCGCCGTGCTTTACCGTGCACACGCTCGACTGATTGCTACTGTCCGTCACGGTTAGTTGAAACACATAGCTGCCGAACACCAATCCTCTGATTTGAGGGTTCGCCGCGCTGTGGCTGGACCAATTCAGTCCCGGCGGTCCCGACGCCAACTGCCACACATACGAAAGAAACATCCCGCCATCCAGCGCAGCCGACGCGGAGCCGTTCAAAGCCGCGGGGTGACCGGCGCGGAAGCTCTGTTGCGTCCCAGGGTTGCATACGGGCGGGTAGGTGGGAGTCGCCACATAACTTACCACGCCCCCGTTGAAATTAAGCCCGTGGCCACTTGAATCCTGAAGATTCCCTTCGAACTCCCAGTCCGCCAAGTCGCCCGCGGCGCTATTCACGGGAATGGGCGTGCCTAGAGGCACCACGCTCGAATACCATCGAACAAACGCAATCTGGCCGCCGCTTGCCAGATTCAGGGATCCTCCCACCCACGATGCCGGCCCAAAAGAGGTAATCGGCTCGGTCTCGGACATACAACTGCCGCCGGTGACGCTGCAGGCTTCCAGGGTGTAGCGGGTATTCGCGACATCCCTTTGCACGCGGACCAATATATCGGTCCATGCGCTGCAGCATCCGATAATCTGGGGGCCGTTATTATATATGCCGTCAAACGTGCCCACGGCGTTATCTACCATGGTCGCTGAGACTCCATTCGTGGCGTCGCCTCTCATCAGGCGCACCGGACCGAAATTCACGAGATAATTCGGGTAAGCGGGAAAATCCAAACCGAAATTATGGATTCGCACCTCCCAGCGCATGGGATTGCCGCTAGCCCCGATGGTGGTCCATGGAGCGGCATTGGGGAGCGTCAACGACGGCTCGCCGCTTATGACCTGCACGGACTGCGACGCGCCGAACGCCGGAACCGCTACAAGAATGAGCGCCGGCATGAGCATAAGCCTCACACCGGGGCAGTGATTGTCGCCTCTAATCATACGCTTTTGTGTTCTCCCGACGAACTCCGGCCACAGCGCGGCTGTTCGCCTTCTACATCCCTGCAATCGACCCCAGCATACCAAGCGTCAGTCTTCCATTCGCGCAAAACGGCACGGCCCCCACCGCTTCTCCGTCGTGGCCGGAGCACCAGAGCGCCGGGTTCTGGGGCGTAAACCCACGCTTGACCCATCCCTCTAGGGCTTGGATCATCGTGCAGCCCACCGCGCAGCCGATCGCGCCGTCTGTAATCAGCGTGCCCGCGCCGGTCGCCTGGGCAATATCGGTAAGGGACCCGAACTGCCAGTCACTTCGCCAGGACGCACCCACGTTCGGCTCGGTGGTGGAACCGCTCGTGTGCGCCACAGTGCAGATGTAGTTCACCGTCGCTCCGTTGTACACCCCCGCCTTCGGGTCTGAAACGATCTGCCCCACCGTGTAGCCGGTGCTGGTCACCCACTGCGCCCCGGCCGCCTTGTGCAGGTATGCTGTATCGAAGGTCGCCACGTTGCGGCTTGTGTCGGCAAAATAGGGATGCGCCACGGTCGGTTGGAGCACGTCCACGTCATGCGGGCCTTGCGCGGTCGCGGAAGACCAGTTCCCAAAGTAGCTGTTTGCGGAGTTTGGACAGGTGCCGGATGCACAGACGCCGCTCGAACACGCCACTCCAAACGTCCGGATCGCATTCGCATCGGCATAGTTGTAATCCGCCAGGGTCACGGAGTTCAGGGCTTCACCAGAGCCGCCAGCCCCGGCTGCTTCTGTGCCAACCTTGCAGTAGCTCCCGCCGTTGCTCCACCCCAAGTTTGACTCCATCGCGGTGATTGGGGTGCTGATCCCGCCTTCGTTGGTCTGTTGCATCCCAAACGCACCGACAGGGGTACTGCCGACCCAGGTATTGTGATAGAGGTAGATGAGCACGCCTGGGCTACTGGTAGGTGCTGATCCAAGTTCCGAGTTTCCATTCCCGGTTTTAGTTGGCAGGAGGATGTTGTTTACCAAGGCGCCGACGATGCCGGAGTTCGTCGAGTTCGTGTAAAGTTCCCCGGAGTCGGAAGTAACGTCATCGGGTGAATCGAAGATGTTCCCGCTCAACGTCGATGCTCCATACCACTCCGTCCAATGGGGGTTGTCTGACGTCCGATCCTGCAACAAATAGTCGTTGGTCATGTTGACGCCAGCCGGGGTATAGTATGCCGTGTACCTCAGGAAATTCCCGCTGCCGGTGATGCCTTGTGCGGAGGAATTTGCACTGTAGTCATCAATGTAAGTAGGAGACCCCGTACCTGCAAGGGGAAGGTCGAGGGACAAATGCTGGAACGTGGCCGTACCGTCTAGGGTGCCGATGTTAAAGGACGCCGCCCCCTGAGTGTTCGTCCATGAACCATAACTAAGCAGGGTCGTCGATGGGGAGTTGTTGATCGTGAGGTATGTCTGGCCGCAGACATTGCACGTGACGTGCTGAATTGAGATGGACGCAGTGTAGCCGGGTTCTCCCGCGAAAAAGAAGCCGGAAATGCCGGAGTCTCCAATGTACGAAAAGTCTGCATAGGACCAATTGATGCTTCCCAAGCCGTAGTTTCCCGATCCAATCGAGCCTCCCGGCTGGAAGATCCCAGGGAGTGCCCCGCCAGCCACGTTGCTTGTCACGGTGACGTGCGAGGCCGACGTGCCATTCATAACGATGGCGCGGGAGTTTCCGTAGCCGCCTGGATCTCCCACACGATATCGGGTCGTGGTGGGGCTTGAGGACGCCGAGCTATCGAAGACGAGATGGCTTCCGGCGTTGAAGGTCAGGAAGGGAGTGCTGCTGCCATTGGCGTACATGGCGTCTCCGCGTAGGGTGAGAGTTGAGCCGCCGTTGACGATCACCTGACCGGTATTGGTAGACGAGATCGCCGCCGTGGTGTTGCTCGCCCCGCTCGCGCCGATGGTCCAGTTCTGATCCTGTGTGAGCGTTACCCCATCGGCAAGGGTCACCGTGTCGCCGTTGCCGGGGATATAGGAGCCTCCCGTGCAGCCGGTCCCCGTCCAGTGGCCACCGGACGTAGAAAGGTTGTAGCTGGCGGAAAGCGTGCAGGCGTTCGGCCATGCTGGGAGCGCGAACAGCGCGAAAAGGTAAACGTAACGTAGCTTCATTGAAGTAAGCTCCACGTCCAAAATCCTGGCGAACCCACGTTGCCGGGGGCATTCTGGTTGTTGTACTCGGCTAAATACCAAGATGCGGAGCGGATTGTGCTGTTCGATTCATGAACTTCATCAAGCAGCCCATCGAAGTCTTCACCCGTGCCGTAGCCTTTGCCCAGTTGGTAGGTATCGCCGCCGGTCGTATTGAACGACCCGCTCACCGAGGTGCTCCCTGACGGCGCTCCGTTAATGTAAAATTTGCAGGTCGTCCCGTCCCAGGTGAACCCTACATACGACCACGATCCGTTCGGAACAGACCCCGCAGAAGTACAGAGACTTGCAACCCCTTGCTCAAGAGCATTGATAGTATTAGTCCCGGTCACACGAAGCTCAAGGTACGAGTCCCCTGACCCACTGCCGCCAATGATGCTTCGTGTGTTGCCAGCAGTGGCGCTGTTCGGATTGACCCAGGCGCTGAACGATGTCGTCAGATTAAGAACCAAGGTACCGGAGTATCCGAGCGTCACCATTTGAGATGCCGCCGATGCCAGGGACAGACCCCCATCAATCCACCCCGTGGCTGCCGTTGGGCTACTCACTCCGACTCCGTTGTGAGCGTTGGTCGTGGAGTCTGCTAACGAGAGCGCAGCGCCATTCGGAAAATGCCAAACACCCCCTGAGTAAATGTCCCAGGGATTTGTCGTTCTCGCTGGCGGGCTGGCGTTTCCCAGCGCGAGATAAATGGTCCCGTTCGTAGTGGTGGACAAAGTTGGTATTTGCACCCACAACACGAACGAACAGGTCGCAGATCCTTGGTAATACTCGAGTTCCGATGGAAGCTGCGTGGTGAAGCCGTTCGTTGTAAACACTTCGATGTCAGCGCCGGTCGAGGAGTTCACGTACCCGCTATTTGGCACGGTACAGAAAGCCGCCCCGCTGCCGGATACGAGCGCCGTGAAATTGCTGGAGTTGGTGGCTCCCGTCAACGTGGAATTATAGGTCAACGAGTAGCAATGAGCGAAGTTGCCGCAGAGACCGCCGGATGGCGGCAGGAAAGCGCGAGTACCCACGGTCCACTGCCAGAACGCCCCGAACATCTGCGTGAATGGAGCATACGGGTCGTAGCGATAGGGCCGCGCCATGAGAGACGACGCCAACAGCAGGAAGACGATTAACTTTCTCATGGGGCTTACCTCGCGCTCACGTTCCAGGTAGTGCTCGACCCAGGCGTAATGCTGGCGCTAGAGTTGTTGCACACCTTGTAATTCAGCGCATTGGCGCTGGGCCAGGCGTCCAAAAACAAGGTAGCTCCGCCAGCGCCCCAGCCCGTAACCGCGGACAGGTCGGCGGTCGGAGTAAACGCGAACGTCGTCGCCGTGGTCACCCCGGTCATTGTGACCGTAGTTGCGGAAGTGCAAGTATTGGCCAAAATCGCGGTAGTGCCTACCGTAGTCGTCGCGTCGGCCACATTGCCTCCACCGGCAAACCCGCCGGGGCACGTCTCGACGCCCCCTGTTGCGGTGCAACCGCTGTCTACAAATCCTCCGATCCCATCGGCGGTCTGGACATGATTCGCCCCGCCCGTGCTTGCTACAGGAGCATTCGCAACCTGCACGGCCGGATCGAAGCTCACCAATTGGAACGAGTCGCCGGATGTCAAAGAGCCGGTGTTGGCTACGAGTTTGATTCCGAGCCGCTGGCCGCTCGCAGCGCCCGTTGGGGCAATAGCGGCAGTAGTCTGCTTGACCGCGCCCGCTGCGTTGTTCGTGATGGTAAACGGACTCCCGGCGGTCCACGCCGGGGCGTCGAGCGCCCCGGTAAGGATCGTGTAATAAGGCGTTACCGTGGTAGCATTCGTAGAGTCGCAAGCGGAAGGGTTGCACCTGGACTCCACCAAGATAGACACGCTCGCGCCGGTCGTGTACCCGCTGGGCAGCAGGAAGCTCCACCAGGCGTAGTCTGTCGCTCCTTGCGGAAAATCGAGAACCGCCATCGGATCGGCGCCGCCGGAGTTAGTGGGATTTGGAGCGTTCGACGAAGGCAGGTTCACGGCCATACCGCTCACACCGGCCTGAACGACGCCTTGATTAATGAAACTTCTCTGGCTGGCGCTGTTTGCGCATGTTATCACCCCCGCACTGGTCACGGTACAGGAGCCGCTGAGTGTCACGGGAGCGTAAGCCGTACCACCCGCGTTGCCTACCGCAATCTGACCGGCGCTTGGAATTGTGTTCGGATAGATAGCCACTGGCGCTCTACTCGTATCGGTAGGATGAACATGGTCTGCGCGGGCGTAGTTGGCGGAAGACCCAGCAGACCCGGCGCCGTCCATTACGGGCGTAGAACTGGAAGCGCTCGGCGTCGCCGCTGCAACAAAGGCGTCCGTCGCCAGCTTTGTGGTGGCGTCACCAGCGGTCTGCGTGCTAGCGGTAGTTCCGTTTGGCAAAGCGGGCGCGCCGCTAAGATTGGCGGCCGTTCCAGTGGTGTTGGCATTTGGCGCAGCGTAGTCGGTTCCCGCTGTCGCCGTGGACGGCGTAGCCACGTTTCCGCTCACCGTAACCTTTAGCAGGCCGGTGGTCAGCGCTCCCAGGTTCATCGCATTCGCCGGCGCGTTCGCGGCCTGCGCAACAAAGTAGTATCCCAACGCATTCGCTCCCCCTCCCGACCCGGAGCCGCAAGGCGCCCCCGTATCCGCAATTCCAGCGGAACCCCATTCTACGCAGTTGCCAGAGACTCCCAGGGCAAGCGCCGCCACGGGCTTGGTTCCGGATCCCCACATGGTTTGTGCGATAAGTTGGGAACTTGCATTGGTTCCGAGCAGCGCGGAATTAGCGGGCACGGAACCTCCATTCACCTTCGCCACCGTGGTCGCGGCGCTGCCCGCGGCGCTTGTCGCGTCGCCCGTTAGCGCGGGCATCTGGCCGGCGGAAAGTTGACCGTTGGCGTTGAGTTGGAGCAAGTCGTTAGCCGCGGTTCCAACCGTGTACGACGATCCCCAGGCCGATCCGGTGGAACTGGGAACTCCCGCGCCTGGATAGGTGATGCTTGGCCCGCCGCCGATGGCGCCCCACGCGCTCCCGGTCCATCGGCATTGGGCCATGGCCAATCCGCCGCCGGCGCAGGTTCCCGCAGTGGACGCATCCGTGAACAGCCACGCCTGACCGGTTTGTGGTGAACTTGGCGCGTTGGCGAAGGTCGCTTCGGGCAGGCGCCAGCGTCCCGCGGAGAAATCGGAGAATCCGATCATCGTGTTTGTTCCGGCTGTCGTCGAATACGTTGCGCTGAGGTTTGGAATGTCCCCCGCCGCCGCCTGCGTAATCTGGCCGGCGCTGTTCGCCTTAAGGAGGCCGCTGGTTGGAATCGCGGCTCCATTCACTTTCACCACGCTTAAATGCGGAAACGTCCCCGCCAGGTCGGTGTCGGCCGTGGTTGCGGTGGTCACGCACGCCGCACACCCAATCGCGCCGGTCGCGCCATTGTAGGTGATCGGGCTGCTGGCGTTGAGCGCCGCTCCCGTTCCCCCTACCGCCGCAAGGAACCGGAAGACGCTGCCATCGTACCAGAGATTGTACAGTTTTCCCGCCGAAATATCGGTCGACGCCGGATCTGTTGCGCCATCGCTCTCTTTCAACGACCGCGTCCCTAACGTGTCCACGTTCAGCGTGGTCGGGCCGCCGGCGCCGGCCACATCGGGCTTCCAGTGGAGCGCCATGCCGCTGGTATAAGCGGCCAGCGTCGGATTCATCGAACACGCGTACTGAGTGGCCGATCCACTGCTCGAAGCGCACAGCAGCGCGCTGCCGCTCTGTTCGCCCGGCTGGGTCTGGACCACCGCCGTATCCAGGGCCGACTGGATATTGATCTCGACGCCGTCGTCGCTCACCGTGCTCAGCATGCCCGCGCCCGCGATGAAGTTGGCCGTGTTCCTGGCCCCCACGGCGACGGCGCTGCTTTTAACCGAAAGATTTCCCTGCGCCAGCCAAACGTTCGTCGCCGTGCAGCCGTATACGTTGCCCCCCGCCGTCGCGTCGGTGGCGAAATACGTCTCGCCGGGCGTGCACAGGGGCGGCAGCATGGCTGTCGTTCCGGATTTCATAGGGAGCGTGTGCGCCGCATTGCTGAAATCCTGCGTCCCCGCGGTGACCGCATTGCTCTGATTCGTGCGCATGGCCACGCCGGGTAACTGAGAGGCGCTCGCGGTTCCGGAGATCTGCGGGAACGAATAATCGCCGCTCTGCGCGGCGACGGCGCCGGTGCGCCCGAACACGCTCGGTACCGCTCCTTGCGGCGTATTGGCTATCTGGCTTTGCATCTCCATGTTGGTTCCGTCATAGGTCACGATGACCCACTGGCCAGCCAGGACGTCATTGGCAGCCAGCGCCTGGTTGTACTGCTTCACAATGCTCTTCGGACCGAGGGCGTTGAAATTAATGGTCGCCGCGCCGGTGTTGGCGGCGCCAGCCTTGAACCAGTAGGTCGCGCCGGTCTGATAGGCCGGAATTGGCGGGTTGAGGCTGCAGGCGTAGCCTCCTCCCGCTCCCGCATCCTGGCAAAAGAACGGCCCGCTCATCTGGCCCGCGTTGGCTGGCGCAGCGGTCCCCGGCCCGTTGCGGTAAGGGATGCCGTTCGACCCGGGATCGGCAACGGCCCCCACCGCCGCCGCCGTGGGCTGTGAAGTGTGTGGAATCCCCGTGGAGGCAATGTAATCGACCCACTGGTTCAACGCGCCACTCGCGGCCGTCTCGACCACGGTATAGAGGTTGTTGTTTGAATCCGTGCACGTCAAAATCTGGCTGGTCGCGTTGTACTGGCAGTTCCCGGTGGGAATCCCGCCTTGTATCGACCAGGTATTCGCGGCCGTGCATCCGTACAGGTTCTCGCCCGCCTGGGCGTCCGTTTTGAAGAACATATCCCCCGCTACGCAGGTGGCGGGCAACACCGTCCCTGTTTTGATCGGCCGGGTCGAATTCGCCGCCGAAAAATCTATGTTCTTGGCCTGAGTGCGTAAATCGATTTGAGTCTGAGCAGCGAGCGTCAGCCCCCAAGAGACTAGCAAAAGCAACCTGAGCATAATTCCTCTTCCAGGCTCAGAGTATCAGGCCCCTCTCCAAGCCCCCGGCTTGCCGGGGCTCATATTCGCTGTGTTTTGAATGATTTAAAAAATAAAAAGTTTTGGTGACTGCCCGACGGCGCTACGCTCTTGCGAATGCTAAAATGCGTGCGCCTTGCTAGAGTGACACAGGCTTCCGCTGGGGCGCCCAGCGTTGCCGGGGCGCAAAGCCGGGCGGTGATTCCACGGGGACCGAGGACGGGCGGTTAAGCTCCTTGTCCGCCGCGCTGGAGACTGCAATAGCCAGACTGGACATCGCGGGCAGATAGAAGAAGTAAGCGAAATTCACGAAGGTGATCGCCGTGCAATACATTACCAGCGCGAGCATGATACAGAACGTCGCGGTCCGGATGTCCTGGCATTCCGGCCTCCCACGAGCCCGCCGGTACACCCGGTTCACCAGAAGGAACGTAGATACGATTGCGGCGATGTAAAGCGCCAGCGCTGGCAGTCCGCACTCGCTCGAAACCTGCGTGTACGTGTTGTGCGCCTCGTGCCAATACCCGTGCGTGCCTAAGATCTGGTTGTGCTCTCCTTCGAAGGAACTGAACTGCGCCATACCGACCCCAAAAAGCGGGTGCTGCAGCGTATAGCGGATACTTTGCTCCAGTAGATACCGCCGTATCTGCGTGGACTCCATGGCTTCCTGCGATGCGCTCGCCTCGTCGGCGGAGAACGAAACGATGCGGATCAACGAGCTCCGCGGCACAAATGCGATAAGCGCGGCGACCGCAATCGGACCGACAGCAAGCAGAGCGATCCGTTGGCGCAGCGTCCCGCGAATCAGCCAGTACAAAGCGCCCGCCGCCATCGCCACGAGAGCGCCGCGGGATGCGGTCTTCAAAACCAGGAGAACGCCGTAGGCGACCCAGCCCCAAGCCGCCAATTGGAACACTTTGGACTTGGCGACAAGCGCAGCCCAGATCACAAACGGCAACACCAGGACTAAAAGGCAAGCATAATCGTTCGAGTTCGAAATCGCGCCGACGCTCAGGGCCAGCCGCTCCGCCAAGTCGGCGCTGTCGTTTTGGAACACTTTCGAGGCCAACATGATTACCACGGCGGCGCAGGCAATCGCGCGCATCATGGATCGGCAATTCCGCCACGTAAGAGTCAGGCCCGCAATCACAAACAGCATGGGGAAATCGGTTCTGAGATAGCCATTGAGAGCGCCGGCGGAGCCGCCCCGCCACGAACTGAACGGCAACCCCACGAACAGCCAGACTGTAAAGATGGCCCAGAATATGGCCGGCCAGCCGCGTAGCGTGCGCCGAATTCCCCCGGCAAGCACAAGCCCGACCAACGTGGGAATTCCAAAGAGGTATAGCAGATATAGATTGACGTTCAAAACAGAGGCCAAAAGTTGATGAATGGTGCTGAAGCGTATAAATATCAGGACCAACCCCATTTTGAACGCCACGGACTGCACCAGGCTGGCGCCCTCGACTCCCCACGCCGGATTGGACTGGGCAATCTGGTTACCGCCGAAAGCCCCCCCTGGCGGGGTGGCCGGCGCCGGCATGCGGCGGGGATTGACGGGGTTGGGCGCCATGATTCTCTTAGCTCAACGTTAACATAGGCTTGGAAGCACTCTTCCTCCGGTTCGCGCCTCTGCCGAGATCCATGGCGCTCATACGTTACATGCTACAGTAGAGCTTTAATTCGACCCATGCCTGCAAGCTCCCAATCTGTTTTGCAAGCTCACTCCACAATACGCGGGATCATGGATCGACACGGCGTCCGCTGCAGTCCCGAAGAATTTCACCGCTCGGTGAACGTCCTATTCCACGATTTCGAATCCGCAGACTATGACGAGGGGCATAGGGACATGTGGGAAAGCCTTCCCCGGCAGTTTGAACTGCTGGTTGGGGATTGGCTTCGCTGCGACCCGCATGCGCCCGGAGAAATACGCCTGCTGGATATCGGGTGCGGGACGGGTCTGGCAGCCGATTGCCTCCTGAAAACCGTTATCGGCGGCAGCATCAAGACCATAGACCTGCTTGATACTTCCCGCTCCATGCTCCAGCAGGCTTCCAGGCGGGCTTCCACGTGGAAAGCGCCGTCGGTATGCCATGAGGGGCTTGTGAATGCGCTCCCGCCCGGAAGACAATACGAATTGATTGTAACTTGCTCCGTTTTGCATCACGTGCCGGATCTACCCGAATTTCTCAACGCAGTCCGCGGCCTCCAGGCGCCCGGCGGCGTATTCTTGCACCTTCAGGACCCTAACGGGGACTTTCTTAACGATCCGGAGTTGCGGCAAAGAATGGCGCTGGCCCCGCGACGCTCATTTACGGCGTGGGCCGGCCGTTTCACGCCGCGGAGAATCTTCGGCCGGGTCACCCGCGGGCTGATGGGAAAACAGGGACAGGATTTTCTATCCAAAACGAACCGGGCCTTGGTCGAGAAAGGCATCGTCGCCACGCCGCTGTCCGTGCACGAGATTTTTTCGATCACGGATATCCACATTCAAGATGGGGAAGGCATCTCCATTTCCAGCATGGAATCCTGGCTGCCGGATTATGAGTGTCTTGCGCGGAGATCCTATGGGTTCTTTGGGAAGTCATGGAGCGAGCTTCCAAAGCGCCGGCAACGGATCGAGGAGGACCTCATCGCCCGCCAAGCCCCCAATGGACTGCATATCGGGGCGGCGTGGAGGAAAAACTCGTGAAGCTGGCGTGGACGCTCGCGATCGCGGTCTCCGCGATGCCGGCTTTTGCTCAATACGCCGGCCCCGCAATTCTCTCGCGCGGCGACGCGCCCGCCGCCATGGCGACGTCGCAAGTCGATTTCCGCCCGTTTATCGATATAGGCGGGATTTACGCTACGGGGCTTTCCGGCCTGGTGACAAACTCGCAGGGGACAACCTTGGGCAACGTTTCGTCCGCCGGACTGCTGCTTACCTTCGGCGTCAGCGGCATCCACAGTTGGAAGCACACAAAAGTCGGGGTAGATTACCTTGGCTCTATCACTCACTACACCCAAGCTACGTACGGCAACTACGACAACCAATCTCTCCTGCTCAGCGTGACGCATCAATTCTCCCCCCACACCACGTTCACGCTGGGGGAGCACGCCTCCATATTATCGCAGCCGCTCGTTTCGTCGGGCCTCCCGCAAACCGTAACATTCGATCCAGCCACGGCCTACAACCCCACAACCGACTTTTACGCTAACCGAACCATTTTCTTGAGCACGCAGGCTGGTTTTACATTTCAGAAAACCGCGCGTCTCTCCTTCAACCTTGGCGGCCTCGCTAGTTTGGCTGACAATCAGGGGGCGGGCTTGTACTCGGTCACCGGCGCCGGGGCCAATGGCGACGTGCAATACCGTTTGACCCGCCGCTCCACGGTTGGCGCCGCCTACGGCTACACGCATTTTGAATACCATGGCACGTTTAACGCCACGGATATCCACACCGTCTCGGGCACGTATGCCATCCAACTTTCACGATCGCTGGAATTCACGGGTTTCGGCGGCTTCGCGCAATGCGAAACGAAGTTTCTTAACAACGTGCCCATCAATCCGGTGCTCGCCGGTCTGATCGGATTGCAGAATGGCGTCGTCATCAACTATACCGGCACTTATCACCCGAATTATAGCGTTCGCCTGTCGCAGTCGTTCCAACGCGGCGTGGCGTTCCTTTCCAACTCCTACATGGTGACGCCGGGGAATGGCCTGTTTCTCACATCGACGGCCTTAACCGCCACGGCGGGCTACAACTATACCGGGCTAAGGCGCTGGAGCTTCGGCGCCAGCGCTGCGTACCTTCACGCCTACTCGTTCGCAAATGTGACCGGCGGTTATGGAGACGTCGGCGGCACTCTCTCGGCGTCCCGGGCGCTCAGCCGCTTTCTGCACTTGACCTTCAGCGGGACCGCCTTCCAGTATCAGAGTTCGAGCTTCGCTGGATACAACCGGCTCATCTACATGGCAAACCTTGGCTTGGCGTTCTCGCCGGGAAATCTTCCTCTTCGCGTCTGGTAGACGGGCGGTCATTCTGCGCCGATGCCTGGCGCTCCGGCGTCGGGCGGCTGGAGTACGAATGCCAAGGCCTGCGTGAGATCTTGTGCGATGAAATCG
Organism: Bryobacterales bacterium; assembly: GCA_003139735.1. Lineage (GTDB taxonomy): Bacteria > Acidobacteriota > Terriglobia > Bryobacterales > Bryobacteraceae > BOG-224. The sequence continues at coordinate 48,284 of PLGA01000579.1, forward strand.
GGGCGGCAGCGCTGCTGCGCTCCGTATCCCGTGAGCACCAGGATCGTCCGCGCGCCGGCTCGCTGGCCGCATTCGATATCGGCGCTCTTATCGCCGATGAAAAAAGAATGCGGGAGATCGATGTCGTATGCCGCCGCGGCTTCCCACACCATTCCCGGCGCCGGCTTCCGCCTGGTGGAAGGAATTCCGGGCGGATCGGAGCAGAAGTAAACCTCGTCGATGGCGCCCGCTCCGAGTTGCCGCAACAGTTCTTCCTGGACGGCCCGATACTGCGCCTCCGTCATCAGGCCACGGCCGATTCCGCTCTGGTTGGTGACGATGAACGTGCGCCAGCCGGCCGCCTTGATTTTCCGCAATGCTTCGGGCACGCCTGGATAGACCCGGATCTTAGCCGGGTCGCGGCAGTAGTCGACTTCCTCCATCAGCGTGCCGTCACGGTCGAGGAAAACCGCCCTCACCCCGCTCATAGACCGGCGCAGGCCGCCTCGAGTTCGGCGCCGGTCACTGTCGCCGTACCCAATTTGCCCACCACGATTCCGCTGGCGCAATTGGCTAGCTCGGCGGCTTCGGCGGGGGAGGCGCCCGCGGCGAGCCCCAGAGTGAAAACCGCGATTGCCGTATCGCCGGCGCCGGACACGTCGAAGACTTCCTTCGCGCGTGCGGGCGTATGGTAAGGGGGCGCTTCGCGATCGAGGAGCAGCATGCCCTGCTCGCTCAATGTGATCAGGAGATTCCGAGTCCCCCAAATGCCGAACAGCGCCGCCCCGGCCGCCAGCAGCGACCCGTCGCGCAGAACCGGCTCCACGGGATCGGAAGGCCGCAACCCGGCGGCAAGAAACGCTTCCGTGCGGTTTGGTTTAATGGCCGTTGCGTGGGACCACCGCAGCCAGGTGTGCGGGTGCGGATCCACCGTCAGGGTCTTGCCGTGTTCGCCGCAGGTCCGGCAAATGTAATCGGCCANNGCGGACAACGGTCCTTTGCGTTCCCGGTCCACGCGCACCACCTGCTGATTGCGCGCGACAATTCTGGTTTTCACGGTGGTGAACAAGGCTTGGTCCTGCTGCACCGCGGACGTATCGATCCCCGCGGCCGCCAGCAGACCGAGCAGGCGCTGCCCCTGAGGGTCGGCCCCGGCAATTCCCATCACCGCCGCGCCCGCGGTGAATTCCCGGACGTTGCGCGCCACGTTGGCGGCGCCGCCGGGGTAATAAGATTCTCCGGTTACATTCACCACGGGAACCGGCGCCTCGGGAGAAATGCGCGAGACCTGGCCCCAAATGAATTCGTCGAGCATGAGATCGCCGATTACTAGGATTCGCTTGTCGGCGAAGCCGGCGATCCATTCCTTTGCGGAGCCGAGTTTGGTTTGCATTCCGGCGCCGGCGTCCCGGCGACTAACGAGTTTAACAAACAGCGCTGGGCGCTCCCCACGACTGAAGCCAGGAGATTCTCGCTCCACTGCCGGCTGCTCCCAACTGCGGGAGTCTTTACGTCGGGTCCAGAGGTAAACGGTTACCGCAGAGCGAGAGCAGGCCGAACCTCTTCCGAGGTCAGGTCCGTGGAGAATGCACGTTACCATGAAGATCTGTTCGGAATTCTCATCGCCGTAGTCGTCCTCATCGTTTACGGTTCGCTCTACCCGTGGGCGTTTGAGACTCGCCACTTGCCCGCAAGCCCGCTTTATATCCTGCTTCATTCCTGGGACGCCAACCTCCTCGATCGGCGGTTACTTTTCGACGCGGCGGTCAACATCGCCATCTATATTCCGTTGGGCATGTCCGCCTATCTCGCCTTACAGCGCTTCAAGTCCCGCGCCTTGGAGACTTTGGCGCCTGTCGCCCTTGGAGCGCTGCTATCCGCAACCATGGAAATGGCTCAGTTGTTCACGCCATCTCGCCACTGCAGCGCCGTTGATCTTATCGCCAATACTCTCGGATCGGCATCAGGCGTGCTCGTCGGGTTCGCGTTCACGCGAATTGCGGACGTTCCGGCCACGGGCCTCCGATTTCGTTCCCGCGACCGAAGCGCGGTCGCGCTTCTGTTCTGTTGGGTTTCGTCTCTGCTTTTCCCCATGTTCCCCGTCTTGTACCAAAGTGTCTGGCGGGCGAAGCTTTCGGCGTTTATTCATGCACCCCTGATCAGCCCGCTTCCGATCCTGTTGAGTGTGGCTGAATGGTTTGCCGTGGGCCGGTTGCTGGTAGCGGCGGGCGCCCGAAAGCCATTCCGTTGGCTGGTGGTAGTGCTGTTGCTGGCGCCGGCCCAGTTCGCGATCGTCAATCACAGTCCGATGCCGGCCGACTTTGCGGGAGGAGCCTTCGGGGCCCTGCTGTTCTATTTCTTCGGCAGGGGGCCGAGCGCAGACCGCCTCGCCGGCGCCGCTCTTCTGCTCGCGCTGACGCTCAGAGGACTCGCGCCATTTCATTTCGAGGGCCCGGCGCAGGCGTTTTTGTGGATTCCATTCGGAGGCCTTCTGACAGCCGAATGGCAGAGCGCCATTCCAATCCTCGCCGGCAAGCTATTCCAGTACGGCGCCTGCATTTGGTTGCTGCGTCGCGCCGGCCTGGGGATTGCGCGCGCAACCGTCATCGTGACCGTGGTCCTGGCCGGAATCGAGGCGCTTCAGACTCGGATTCCCGGCCATGTCGCCGAGATCAACGACCCTCTTCTGGCCGTCCTGCTGTGCCTGGGGCTCCGCGTGCTGTATGCGCATCGGGAAGCCGTGACCAATGCGGAGAATGTAAATCAACCGACACCACCTCTCCTTCGCCCACAGTAGGCGAGCAAACGCCAATAAATCAAGGGCCAGAAAGCGCCGGATCCGCCTGCTTGCGCGCCACGGCGATCAGCGTGAGGCCCGGCCACGGCATAAGCCTGTCTAAGCGGCTCCAAAGCCAGACGGTCTTGTCGAAGATCTTGAGCACCGCCTTATTGATGTCTTTCGATCCCAGCACTTTGCTGTAAACCCACCATGGCGGCGCCCCGCCTTTGTTGAAGCTGCGAATGGATTCGACGGCGAACCCGTGCGATTCCAGCAGCCGGCGGGCGTCCTCCAAATTGTACCGGCGCCTGTGCCCCAGCCTTCGATCGAGCGTCCCGAACAGAGCCGGGATGTTAGGAACGAGTATCACCAATACGCCATTCGGCTTCAATGCCGCGCGCAGGGAAGCGAGCACCTGGCCGGGGTCTTCGAGATATTCCAGAACGTTCAGGCAAAGGACCGTGTCGAAACCGCGCTCCAAGCCGGCCAAATCTTCCGGCATTTCCGGATCCAGGCGGCGCACCACGACGTTGGGGGTCCGCAGAAAACGGTTGCGCAGCGCGTGCAGATGCAGGGGGTCTTTTTCCCCCGCTACGTAGAGCGCCCGCTTGCTCATGAGTCTGGCGCTGATGTTCCCGATTCCGGCGCCAACCTCCAGCACCTCGTCGCCAATGTGCGGACGGATCTCTCTCGCCAGCCAGCTCAGATACTGGGGCGTGCCGGTGAGGTTGTTGAGCACGCCGCGTCCATAAGGCGCGGAGTACAAATCGTCGATGACCCAGTACTTCAAAATGACGCCCAGCGCCTTGACGCCGTCCTTCCAGCCGATTTTCTTGCCTTCCTCGTAGGTCCGTCCGTGGTAGCTGATGGGCACTTCGTAAATGCGCAGCTTCCGTTTGGCGCTCTTCATGACAATCTCGGGCTCCAGCCCGAAACGGTCGGAGCGGATGGGTATGCTTTTTAGCAGATCGGTGCGAAAAACCTTATAGCAGGTTTCCATATCCGTCACGTTCAGATTGCAGAACATGTTGGAAACCAGCGTAAGACCCTTATTGATCATGGAGTGCCAGAAAGGGAGAACCCGGCTCTGCTCGCCGGCCATGTAACGGGATCCGAAGACCGCGTCGGCGTGGCCGTCCAGCAGCGGCTTCAAAAGCCGCGGATACTCCGAGGGATCGTATTCCAGGTCGGCGTCCTGAATCAGCGAGAAATCCCCCGTGGCCTTTTCGACGGCCATGCGCACGGCCGCGCCCTTGCCCCGGTTGCGCGGCTGCCGGTATAGCTGGATTTGGGGGAACTGCGCGGCCAGGCGCTGGAGCGTGTCCCACGTTCCGTCGGTGGAGCAGTCGTCCACGATCACGAGTTCCCGATCCATGTTCTCGGGTAATCGAACCGTCAGTACGAGTGAAATGCACCGCTCTACCGCGGCGCCCTCGTTGTAAACCGGCATCAAGATAGACAACTTCATGCGATTATGCCCCGCCCGTTACTTCCCTGCCCCCAGAAAGCGCTTTGGATCTCGTTGCTTCTAGAAGAAGTTCCGGAACGAGGATTATACCAGCGCCGTTCAACGCGGCGACCCTTTCTGAATCAGGCGTTCAAATCCATCGAGGTCATTGCCGGCGGCCATCGCGATCGCCAGCAGTTTTTCCAGCGCTTCCACGGTGGTTGAGAACTGCACGGTAATTTCGCCGGGGCGCAATCCGATTCCCGCTGGTAGGTCCGCAAGTTCTTGATTTACAATCCCCACAGGCGCCTCAACGAGCGTCTTGGCCTGCTCCGTCCAGGCCTGGTTGAGGTTCGTGAGAACCCGTGCGAACCGTTCTCGACGCCGGCGCTCGTAATAGACGGATTCTCCCGAGGCAAGCCGCCGTAGATGGACAATCAACTCTTCGCGGTCGGCGACGCCGTTTGTCCCGACCTGTTGATGCACACAGGGTTGGAGGATTTGTTGGGCCCGGCGGCGCCGGACCCGAAGCATACGTTCCAGCGTCGGGCGGTCCACCCACGGATATGGAAGCGCCCTAAGCTCCGCGCAGACCTCCTCCAGATGGCCGCACCAGGTCGGTTTATCGGGCATGGTCCGCTTTTCAGACTACCATAAGTAAAAGCGATTTTGCGCACCAGCGCATAATGTATGGATCTCTAACATCTGATAAGCAGAGGTTCTCAGATTCCATGTTTCGGGCTATTCTAAATCGTGGAAACTGATTCCGATGTAGTCCCCGCCTCCGGCGCCGCGGAATTGATCCGCTTGGCGGGCGAGACCCGCCAGTTCCTCGCGGCCGCCAAGGCGGCAGGCACCCGCCGCGCCTATCGCGCCGACTGGGATCACTTCGATGCGTGGTGTCGCCACCACTCCCTGGACGCTCTCCCGGCCACGCCCGAAACGGTGGCCCTGTACATCACGGCCTTAGCCGCCAGCCATAAGCCAGCCACGTTACGCCGCCGCTTGACCGTGATCGGCCTGGCGCATCAGGCCGCCGGGCGCCCCTCGCCGGCGAGCATGCAGCAAACACTGGTCGGCGAGACCCTGAAAGGCATCCGCCGGACGCTGGGGACCGCTCAAACCGGAAAACGGCCGTTCTTCACCGAGCAGGTGCGGGCCATGATCGGGGCTTTGCCGGAGAACCTGCAAGGCCTGCGGGATCGGGCGCTCCTATTGATCGGCTTCGCGGGCGGTTTCCGGCGTTCCGAGCTGGCGGGACTGGCCGTCGACGATATCGCGAACGAGAAAGACGGGCTGGTGGCCACCCTCCGCCGCTCCAAGACCGACCAGGAAGGCCGCGGCAGGAAAGTCGCTATCCCGTATGGCTCCCACCCGGAGACGTGTCCGGTCCGCGCCTATCGGGATTGGCTGGAGGCGGCGGGTCTGGAGCAAGGGCCAGTCTTCCGGGAGATCGACCGGCATGGGCGGCTGCAAGGCAAACCCCTGCACAAAGACTCGGTTGGGCTGATCGTGAAGCGGGCCGCCGCCCGGATTGGCCTGGACGCCGCGGAATACGCCGGCCACAGTTTGCGCGCCGGGCTCGCCACCCAAGCCTACCTGAATGGCGCCAACGAGTTGGCCATTATGCAGCAAACCGGCCACCGATCGCTGGCCACCGTCCGCAAATACATCAGGGAACAGTCTCTATTCCGCGACAACCCGGCCGGGAAGCTGGGGCTGTAAGGCGCGTTCAGCGCGGGCGTTCGCAAACGCGCAGCCCTTGTTCCGCGATGGCGGCGGACTCCACCTCGCCCAGCTCCCTGCGCAGCGCGGCAGCCGCCTCCAGGTCGCGAGCGAGGAGAATTAGATAGCCTCCGCCGCCCGCGCCGGCCAGCTTGGCGCCGGAAACGAATGGCCGTACGCGCGCCAGAAGGTTGTCGATGGGAGCGTTGGTGGTGTGCGGGTCGAGAATCTGGTTGAGCCGCCAGTGCCGGTCGAGCAGATCGCCCAGATAGTCCCATTCGCCGTCCCGCATGGCGAAGGCCATCTCGGTGGCCAGCGTCTTGATCCCGTGAAGGGCCTGCACGGTATCCCCTTCCCGCGCCAGGTAGCGGGCGACCACCTGGCGCAACAGATTCTTGGCCATGCGTTGGATGCCTGTGTTGTAGAGCACCAGCCGTTGGGAAAACTCGCGCTCGCGTTCTGCGGACCAGCGTATCGGCTCGACGCGGAGACGCTGCCGCAAACCTGGGCCGGAGGTCACGACCTTCGCGCCCGGGAAGATGCCGCCCGCCTGGTCCTGCCAGCCGCCGCCGGTTGTCATCATCTGCTCCAGGCACGACACCTCATCGGTCAGGGCGACATCGCTTAGCGTTACGCCGCCCATCGCGGCCAGCGCGCGAAGCACGGTGGCGGAGAGGATGCTGCTGGTTCCGAGACCCGATCCCATAGGCAGATCGACGCTCGTAGAGATCTCCAACCCCCCTCCGCGGGAGCGCAGGACGCGCCGCAGTTCCTGGCCGGCCCTGACGATGCCCGCCAAAACCAGCGCCATGCGCGGGATCGTGAAGGGCGACCCCGGATCGGCTGGCGCCAGCACCTGTTCGGCGGTCGAGTAAACTACGGTTTCGGCGGACTCGCGCACCGAGCAGCGGATTTCCGGCTCGGCGACGCGCCGCATCACCGTCCGTATGGGGCACGCTCCGTTCAGTTCCACCGCGATATTGAGTACCGTTCCGCCCCAATCCAGGCAGAAGGGCGGCGTGTCGGACCAGCCGCCGCCGAGATCGATGCGCGGCGGCGCCTCAACGGACACCTCATCGCAGGCCCATTCTCCAAGCGGCCCCCAAGCCCCGCGATCCGCCGCCCCGGCGTTTACCGCGTCCCGCACGCGCTCAAAGGCCGCCGCTTGCAAGCGGTCGGCTTCCTCCAACAGGCCGGCCTTGGCAAAAAACAGCGAGGCCCGGTAATAGTGGCTGGCCGCCGTGGTGGCCGAGCCCTCCGGCATCCGCGCGGCTTCGGCCTCCACCTCGCGCCCCGCAACGGCTAGCGGCAGAACTCCGGGAGCGTTGGCCAGCAACGGGCCAATATCCGCGCCCCTGCGCGCCAGAGAGACCGCCGTCCTCTCCCACGCCGAGTGCATGCGCCGCAGGTGCAGTTCGGACGCGCACCGCCGGTCGGCCCACTGCGCGCTGCCGGCCAGGGAGAGACGGGGCGTTCGCCTCCACTCCTCCGCCGAATACCCGCCAGCCGAGCCGATCAGCCAGCGAGCCGCGCGCCACGCATCCGCCACTGGCCCAACCGGGAACAGTTCCGCGTTCCAGAGAATGCGTTCCAGATGCGGGACGCCTGGCCAGACGGCTTCCGCGTCCAGCCCGAGCCGGGCGAGATGCTCTGCCAGCGGGTGGCCGAACCAGTCTGCGGACTTCGGATCGTCCTCTACGCCATAAACCCGAACCACTACGCCGGGTGGCTGTCCGGGCATCGCCACGGGGATCTGATGAACAACTGTGGCGTCTGGGACTTCGACGGCTTCACTCAAGCCCCAGGCGCCATGCAGGATGGCGCCCCGCCCGATGGTGACGGGCGCCTTGAGGTCGCATTCAATGGCAACTGCGTCGACTCCCAATTCGCTGCCGGGCGCCAGCACGCTATCGACGATGATGCCCGCGGAGCGGACGCCTTCAGGGCCGGCGATTTCAATCCGCTGGCGCGCTTCGTAAAGGCGGCTGAAACTGGTATCGCCGGTGAGGAGTTTATGGAACGCCTGGGTGGCGCCTACGTGGGTGAAATCGCCGTCCAGAACCGAGCACCAAAAAGGCTGGCCGGCCAGGGTGGCGTGCAACTCGCGGATCGCCCAGTGCTCGTCTTCGCTAAGCTTCCATTGCCCGCTCAAGGCCAGGGTGAAATGCCGGTACAGATCCATGAACGGGACGTCGGCGCCCGCGTCGGCGCCCAACTTGGCCAGACGCGCCGCGATATCCGGATCGAAGCGGATCAGCCCGCTGTCCACGGCGACCATCCCGCCCGCCAGCATGCCTCCGGCCGCGGCAATCTCAGCCGCCGTCGGCTTTTGCAGGAAGGCGTACACGCGCCCTCCGGGGTCGGCAATATAGACCCCGTGCTGCGAGCCGACCTCGACAGGCTGCCGGAGCGCCACGCCCGTTGCGCCGGACCGCGACCAGTTCAGTGCGCCCGCATCGAAGGTGAGCACCACGTCGCCGGATGCCACCACCAGCCCCGATGGCAGCCGCTCAACCCAGCCGCAGGAAAGCGCCAGGAATTCGTCGAAGACGGTGCTGACATCGCCCCACGGCGTCTTCACCGGCAACGGCCCGAACAGCTTGCCCGAAATCGAATACTGCGGAAGGCGCCGCGCATCTCCGCCGGAATGCACGATCAGGACGCGGGAGTCCCGCCATCCGCGCGCCAACTGAGGCTCCAGCGCACATAGGGCGTTCAGCGTAGCGCCGCCGCTTCCAACGCGCCGGCCGGAGGGGTCTGGCGCCACCAGATACAGCGCCGGAGGAATCTTGCCCTGGCTCCGTCGGCGGGCGATCTCATCGCCATACCAATCGGCCTGCCGTTGGGAACTCGCCGTGAGGACCACAATGTCCCACCAGGGCGCTTGCCCGCCTTCGTTCCCAATACGTTCGGCGTAGGCCCGCCGCGCGGCGAGAGAGACTGCGATGGATGTCATAGGCATTTCAGCTTATCGCCACGCTGGCGAACCGCCGCGGATCTGGCGCGTTCAGAACAGGGTTTCCACTTTCCGGCGCGTGAACTCTTCGAAACTGGGAAGATCGAGCTCCGTGGCCACTTCCTCGCGTAGTTTTCGCAAGGCGAATCCGCGAAGCGTCGGTTCCGGCCAGCGGTATTGTGGGGCGCCTTCCTGAATGCGCGCCATGTGGTCTCGAACACGCTGGTCGATGGCGGATTGCGCCATTTTGTTCTTCATGTGGGAGTCGGTCTCGGCTATTAGAAAGGCTTCGTAGCGTTCGCGCTGTTCGTAGGTCTCAAGTTCTTGCTGCGCTTCGCGAGCGCGAGTTTCCATATCGCGCTGCTGAGCCTGCTCGCGCAGCATGCGTTTATGCGTGGTCTCAAAGCTCGCCGGCACGGGATAATTGCACGTCAGCAGGTATACGTAAAACCCCGGTGGATTCTGGATCGGCTCCCGGGTGCGCTCCTTCCGCTTTACCTCCATATCGCCCCATTCGATCTGGTCGAGCGCCGGTTGTTCTTCCGGTAAGTCGATGAGAAGTTGGCGGGCGCGGTCCTCGCGAACGCCCCGCTCCACAAGCGCCCTTAAAACCTCGCCTTGCCTGGCGGTGAGCAAAATCGCCCTCTCCGGATTCTCCGCCGCGCGTATGTCCGCCGCGCTCACGAATGCGCTGCCAGCCCACAGACAGAGTTTGTAATCCGATTCGTCGGTGGTTTTGGTCACATCCCAGCTCCACAGGAACCCCTTCTCTTTGAGATCGTCGAGGCTTGGTCCAAACTGTTGTTTAATGCGTGACAGGGCCTTAAAACACTGGAGACCCAGCAATAAGCACAGGTCCGAATACTTCCTTTCGGCGCATTGTTCGCGGCGGCTCGCGTAGAACCAGATCTGCAGCAGCGGCACCAGGGCCTTGGCGATGTGCAACTGGAGTGTTCGATAAACGTCGTAGTCGATCGGCAGCGTGTGCCGGTTATTGACATTCTCGAGTTGCCATTCGCTCAGCCAAACGTAGTTTTCCTCGGCTATTGCGCCGTCCTCGAGAACCTCGCCCATCGCAACCGACCGCTGGAAAACATGAAATACATCGCGGGCGTACTTTTTCCGTCCGGCGAAGTATACAACGCCTTCCGATTCGACGCCGGTGAGCGTCATTCGCCTTAGCCACTCCCAGATTTCGCGGTAGTTGCGGCCCCCGTCGGTCATTCTAAGCGTCTCAATCATAGCCGCGGAGGAGAAACGCACCGGGTTCACAACCAGCCCATCCCGCTTCCGAATCTGCTCAATGATCTTCTGAAAAGCAAAGTACTTATCCTGATCGGCTGTTGTGGGCAAACCGAGCTCCGCGGCCGGATAAATCGTAGCTTTAGCCTGCACGCGCTGTCCGTCGTCGGTGCGAACCTGAAGCGTGACGGTCTTCGACAAAGTGCGCAAGCGTTTACTGGACGGCGTGAAGAAGCCAAATGTATTTAGATTCTTCTCCACCCGCACGATCGTTCGAGGTGCGGCCGAAGGATTGGGAAGGAGTAGTTGCTGATGACGGGAACGTGGCTGGCGCATGGAGTTTAGGTCTGTAGGCATCGTGCCATAGGGCATGCAGCAAGACAAGAACGATTGTGAATGTTGTATGTAAATACTATGAACACAAACATATAAAACCTATGACATCTCGTAAGGTATTGAAACAGCGCGTCTTATATGGCATTTCGTTACGTTGAAGTACGGGAAGTCTTACGTTGGAGTACGGACAGGTTTACGTTCCAGTACGGGGATCTTCCTTTGAGGTACGGCATATTTTACGTTGTAGTACGAGTGCTAGGCATGAGCCTCGATATTTGAGAGCGGGCAGGAGGAGCGGCTCCTCCGAATAGCTCCTTACGTTGAAGTACGGAACCTTAACGGTATAAGGTATTTGTACGGTATAGTTTACTACTACGGTATACAATATAAGAATTAAGCCTTACACTGATACGCTTTCCCCACTTTATCCGTTTTGTCTTGACCTCCAGTCAAAAAGCATCGTATCATCGTTTTTCGCATGCCGAACAGGAATCTTGCGTCGATACCCTACTTACGTACCGCCGAAGTGGCCGATATTCTCAGAGTGACGAAAAGGACCCTTAAGAACTGGCTTCAGAAGGAGTTCATTGCGGAGCCGCAACGCAATCCCTCCAATGGGTATCGTCAATGGACTCTGGAGGATATCGAGGCTGTACGGCGGTTATTGCAAGAGAGGGATGGCGCTAAGTGATTCGGTTAGTAATCTCAAACCAGCGCGGCGGCGTCGCCAAAACCACCACGGTGGCGAATTTTTCGCGCTATTTGGCGGACCGGGGCCACCGGGTTTTGGTCATCGATACCGACCCCCAGGGATCCATAGGAACAGTTCTGGGGCTGAAGCCAGCAAAGTACTTACACGATTTTGTCGTCTACAACCATTTGTTTAAGGATTGCATTGTGGAGGCCTGCCCAGGAGTGGACGTTTTGTGCGGGAACCGCGAAACCGTGAAGACCGAAGGCCACCTGATGGGCCAGGTGGCGCGGGAATTTGTCTTCAACAACCTATTTACCCAGGTCGAGAAGGGCTACGACGCCGTGCTGATTGACGTGGCGCCTTCGATCAACCTGTTGCAGACCTGCGCCATGGTATACGGGAAATCCCTGCTGATTCCCGTCAGCATGGATCCGCTCAGCCTGCAAGGCGCCGCCGCCAGTATCGAGACGGCGAGGATGCTGAGTTCCCTGATCGGAATCGAGATTCAACCCGTGGCGCTGCTGCCCGTGATGGTCGACCGGCGGCTGCAAATCACCGAGGTCGTCATGGAATCGCTGAAGGACCTCTCGGTGCGCACCAGGATTCCTATGCTGCACGGAATCCGCACCGATACGACGGTAACGAAATGCAACCGGGCAAAGAGATTTCTAGCCGACTTCGAACTCCGCTCCAAGGCCCTTGAGGACTACAACGTGGCGTTCGAGGAATTATCGAATCTGCTCAATGGACAACCAGGCAAGGACCAGGACGAAAGCCAAGAAGCCGTCAACCCGGCCAGAGCTTAAGCCAATCAGCTACGAGGAGATCATGGGCAATGCCGGCATGTCCGGCTTTGTGTCGTTCCTCGACGCTGCCGAGACCGAACCTGCCGCTTCGACGCTGCCCGCACTGCCGGATGTCATCGTATCCGATACGGTAGTAGAGTCGAATACGGTAAAAGAAACAACCTCCGTACAAGAACGTAAAACCAGCACCGTACATGAACCTGTTACCGTAGCGAAAACTGATACCGTACCAACTCAGTCATTTCAGGACAGCAGACGGTGGCGAGTAAAAAGGGCCCGAGGGGTTGAGGACGGTCACTCGCTGGCGGAGCAGGAGGTTTATCGAACACTGTGGAAAATCGGCGCGCCCGAAGGGGAAGATCCCGAAGCCAACCGGACCGTTCGGATCGGTTATGACCGGCTAGCCGGTCTGGTCAGGCTGAGTTGGGTGACCGTGAAGGCGAACTTGCGCAGCCTGGAGAGGAAACTCGCGATTGAAGTGGTCGCAGCGGAGGATTCCGCCAGCAGGGAAGGCAAACAGTACTGCGTTTATTCGACCAATGCGATTTGGGCCAGGCGTCAATCGGCCGGATTGCTGTGGGTCAGAAGAACCCGAGGGGTCGAACTGCTGACGGATGCTTCCGGCGCTACCCTGGGTGAAACTGGAGATGCCCACACCCCATTTCCACACCGTACTTGAAAGTAACACGGTAACGTTAGCTAATACGGTATAAGCTTTGTATACGGTACTGTAATCACAAAACAAAGAAGAATAGGCCTCGGACAGCTACTAGCGTATGCCCGCGGTTTTGTAGCTGTAATCGGCGTACTGCCAGACGACGCCAATCTGCGACCATAAGCGCACATAGAGTGTGCTGCCATCGGTGGGCAGGGTTGTAAAGGTCATCGACGTATTCGATCCCAGCGCGCTGCTATAGATCTCTTTACCGCCTGGCGCTATCTTGCTGAGGTAAAGCCAATATTCGGAAACCCCAACCCCGCCGGACCACCGGAAGGTAACGGTGGAACCGGGCAGGGTAGCGCCGGCGGCGGGGCTGATCATGACCGCCGGCGAAGGAGTGGCGGTCTTGGAGAGATCCGAAACCTGTGAGAGATCCGGCGAGACAGCGCTCGAAAGCGCATACCGGAACGCGCCGACCGCGAAGTCAGGGCCGTCGGCGTTCGTGAGCGCTATGACTACCTTCACGATCGGAGCTCCCGTGGCCGCGAAGACCCTGGATTGGGGATAGGACATGCCGTTCATCCTGATGGTTAAGGATCCCGAAGATGTCGTGTAGAAGGTCGCGGCGATCGTGCCGAGATCGTCAGGCAACGCCTCGAAGCCGAATGTCCACACCGGCTGGGAAAGAGTAATGGTGAGATTGGGGAGACCGAACCAATTGGTTTGCGTATTCCATGCAAGCGTTGGATTGAAAAGGGCGTTGTATGGATCGACTATCGGCAAGAGGGCATTGGCGTCCACGCGTTGCGAGTTGGGGGATACGGCCCAGCCCCAGGCGTCGGGAACCGTAAACCTGGACATCGCGGCGTTGAAAGTGAGGCCCAGAACGCCGTCGGTGAGCTGAGTCGCTGTGGGCGGGGTGTAAAAGTTGTACTCGGGGAAGGAGGAAAAGTCAAAAGCAGCGGACGGAGTAGCGGCAAGATAGGCTGCCAGCGAGGCGGAATTCGTGGGCGGCGCGATCTGGATAAGAGCCGCGGCGCTTTGGTAGCCGTAATCCAGGAATTTCCAGGCGGAGCCGATTTCCGACCAGAGACGAACATAGACCGTGCTGCCGCCGGTGGGTAAGCCTGTAAGCGTTGTCGATGTGTTGGTTCCCTGGCTGCCGCTGTAGATCTCTTTTCCGCCTGGAGCCAAATTGCTGACGTAGAGCCAGTATTGGGAGACGCCAATCCCGGCGGACCATTGGAAGGTCACGGTAGAACCGGGCAGGGTGGCGCCATTAGCGGGGCTAATCATGGCGGCAACCGGTGAACCTTCGGCCGTAAAACTGTAATCGGCGTACTGCCAGGCGCCGCTCATCAGCGACGACAGGCGCACGTAAATTGTGCTGCCGTCGAGGGGCAGGTTCGTCACCGTCGATGCCGTTTGGACGCCGGCGTTGATACTGTCAAGATCGCCCCCGCCGGGAGCCACCTTGCTGACGTAAAGCCAGTATTGGGAATTCCCCGCCCCGGCGGACCATTGGAAGGTCACGGTGGAGCCGGGCAGGGTGGCGCCGTTTAGCGGGTTCGTAAGCGCAGCGGCAATCGGGATTGCGGCTATATAGGTGTAATCGATATATAGCCAGCCGGAACTGGTCTTCGAACCGATGCGCGCATAGATCAATCCGCCATTCAGGGGCAGGTTTGTCAGGAGTCGCGACGTACCGGCTCCCAGAACGCCGCCAAAAATGTCCGTCCCCCCTGGTGCGATGCCGCTGACGGAAAGCGTGCATTCAATAAAACTGCCGATGCCCGTCCATTGAAAAGCCACGCTGGCGCCAGGCAGCGTGGACTGGTTGGGAGGGCTGACGATCATCGCCGGGACCGTCCAGTTCCCACTGAGTCCCCAGCCCGTCGCAGCACTCAAGTTGGCCGATTGCATGTAAATGTTCGTGACGCCGGCCATCGGCGGCAGAAATGAGATCGCCAGATTCAGGGTCAAGACATTCCCTGCCGCCGACACGCTCGATCCGGCGCCGCTCAGGAAACACTGGCTGTTCTGCTTCATGCCGCTGCCGGGGGTAAGCGTTCCCGCCGGCGGGCCTCCCGCGTCCGTCAGTAAGGACAAGGTGTTTGCGGCTCGGTTATAGACCACCGCACACCCATTTGCGACGTTAGGCGTCGAATTGAACAATACCGATACGGTCGTCAGGTCCGTTACGCCGCTGGGATCGGTAAACTGAAAGCCGAACGTCTGCGAGGCGCCGCCTCCCGAATTCGGCGTTACCCCTTGGTTGACGGGCGGCGAACCGGAGTCCACTTCCGTCAGGAACGCTCCATAATTGTCGGCGTCGACGGATTGATAAGGGTTCCGCAGCGGAAAGTTGGTGGAGAGGGTCCAACCCGCCACATAGACGTTTGCCGACGACACCGCCACGGCCGTGGCGGTGTCGGCGCCGTTTCCTCCGAGATAGGTCAAGTAGCCCAAGGTCCCCGTGGCGCTTATTCTGGCCAGAAATGCGTCGCAATCTCCAGCGTTGGAACTTTGAAACGCATTGGCGACGGGCAGATCCGTAGAGTAGGTGTAGCCCGCAACGTATGCCGCGCCGCTCGAATCCACCGCGATCGCATTGGCGACATCCATTCCGGAGCCCCCCAGGTAGGTGCTGTAAGCTAAGGTTCCGGAAGCATTCACTTTCGTCACAAAAGCGTCCACCGTCCCATTGAGCGACGATTGCAGCGGGTTCAGCAGGGGAAA
Source organism: Bryobacterales bacterium (assembly GCA_003139735.1). Taxonomy (GTDB): domain Bacteria; phylum Acidobacteriota; class Terriglobia; order Bryobacterales; family Bryobacteraceae; genus BOG-224. The sequence goes on from PLGA01000579.1 coordinate 63,648, forward strand.
GTTCACCGAACTGGTGACTCCCGCGAGATAAGCGTTCCCCTGCCAGTCCAAAGCGATCGCCTGGGCTGCCTCAGGGTAGCCGAGCGAGCCGCCGCTCCCGCCCAAATAGGAGCTAAATAACAGCGAATTCCCATCGGCCGCGAGCCGGGTCACAAACGCGTCCTGGCCGCCGCCGGAAGCGCTTTGAAATGCGTCCGCCACCGGGAAATCGGCCGACCAGGTCGACCCCGCCACCCAGGCGGTCCCTGTCGTGTCCACGGCGATCGCGGCGCCGTGATCGGTATTCGACCCGCCTAGATAAGTGCTGTATATCAGGCGGCTCCCATCGGCGGACAACTTGGCGACGAAAGCGTCCTGGCCTCCGCGATTGGCTTTCTGCCAGCCGCTCGCCGGGAATTTCAGGGACGTCGCGTCTCCTACAACATAGGCGGCCCCGGCCTCATCCACGGCAATTCCATTGCCGGAATCCGACGCGCTTCCACCGAGATACGTGCTGTACGCCAAGCTGTTGCCGGCGGCGGACAATTTCAGGACAAACGCGTTTTTGTTGCCCGCGAGCTGCGACTGCAGCGGATCGACCACTGGGAAGTCTTGCGATGTTGTCGATCCCGTGACATAGGCTGCCCCGGAGGCGTCCACCGCAATTCCGTACGCTTGGTCGTTGCCAAAGCCGCCGAGGTAGGTGCAATAGACCAGCGCGGTGCCCGCGGGGTTCAGTTTCGCGACAAAAGCATCGTCGCCCCCGGCGTTGAAATTCTGCACGGGATTGGCGGTGGGCAGGTTGTAAGACGCGGTGAAGCCCGCAAGATACGCCGCTCCCGTCGAGTCTACCGCCAAGGCGTTCGCCGCATCGGGGCCCGACCCGCCCAGGAGCGTACTGTAGGAGATCGCCGGATCGATAATCAAAGGCAGCGATGCATCGTACTTGCCGATCGCGAAACTCACGGTTTCACCCGTCAGGACGAACCGCGCATCCACGGCAACGCGCCGGCCATCGCGTTCCTGGTATACGATGGGCGCCTCTTCGCGAAACTCCTCGGCGCCGGTCAGGATCGCCAGACTGCCATCCTCTCCGATGCGCAGTTTGCCGCCGCCGAGATACCGTACATGAATGGCCGAAAGGTCCGCCCGCGGAGCCACTACGAACTCGGACTTCAGGTTTGGTCCGGCGCCCCCGTAAAGCATGTCGATTCCCGGATAGAGATTCCGATATACGACGCCCGCGTACAAGGGCTGCGCCAGCAGCCATCGGTCCTTCGGCCCAGTCAAGAAATTCGCCGCTCCGGGGAGGCGGTTTCCGGCTTCCAGCCGGGAAGCGCGAACGGCCCCCTCGAAGTGCATGCGGAGGGTTTTGCCCGCCATGCGGAACAACACTTCGCCGGGGGAGAAATAGGCCGTCAACCCGGGGGCCTTTGCCATAAAGCGGACCGCCGGAGGCGCTTGGCCATGGTTCGCCAGAAAGAACAGCGGCACGGGTTCTCTTCGTCCCGCACCCGCGGCTAGAATCGCGCAATTCGCCAGCAAGAGCATCCGGTATCCGCACAGCGCCATACGACAATACGTCGGCGGAACGGGAGTTTCGCTTTAGCCAGCCGTTTAAAAACCGGCCTTTTTCGGATACGATTTTGGGCAAAACGCCCAAATCCTGGTCTGTAACATGCTGATTCTAAACCTGCGTCTTCTGCGAATTTGGGCAAATGCCCAAATTCGACCGGCCGATGCGCCTTTTTGTTCGGCCTACCGTACCAGAAAGTAAAGATCCGGCACGTGCATACCGTACCAGAAAGTAAGACGGTATAAGATAGCACTACCGTATAATTTATCGATACTGTATAAGAGACCTATACCCCAGGGGAAGGGCAATCCCGCGGCGCGCTGAGCGGAATTGATATAAGCGACGCCGCAATCGGAATTGAACTAAAATGGAGGCCTGAAAGTCCGTTTTCATGCTGTGTCCAAGGTGCAAAGCCGATCACGCGCACCGTTCTCATCGTAAGGGCGTCGTGGAGCGTCTAGGGAGCTGGATCGGCTATTATCCGTATCGCTGCCGGGAGTGCGGTTATCGGTTTTTGCAGTTCCGCTATGCGATCCCCCCCGAAAGCCCCGGCAAGCATTCGGAAACGGAGCGGGAGATTCGAACGACCCGTGTCCGCATCCGCTGGAAGCGGAAAAAACGCGCCCTCCTGCTTTATGGTTTTGGCGCTTTGATTTTCCTGAGCTTTCTCTATTACATTACGCGCCCCGGCAATTTTTCGGGAAATTGAGCGGTCCGCTGCAACCCAGCCTCTCGTAGAACGATCGAGCCTTCGATGCGGGTTGTCCCCAGAGCTCGCCGGTATGCGAGAGCGATTCGCACCAGGTGGCAGCCGGATGGGGCGATGAAACGAACTTTAGCTTGTGCGCCACCTTCCGAAGCCAGGCTTTCCGGCGCCCCCATAATCAAGCCGCCCGCCATATCCGTTACGCGCCAACCGAGGCCGGTGTCCGGCTGTATCCCGGCGGTACGGTACAAGGCGGTGAACTCGTATGCGGTGTTTTCCCGCACCGGTAAAATCCGAAACAGGGGTTCGCAATTCTCGGGTTGCGCGCCGGAGAACGTAAGGCGCAGGCCAGAGGGGGTCTCCTCGCGCGAGGCGCTAATCCCATCTACCGTGGACAATCGCCAGGCGAAGCCCTGCACCGCGGGGGTCGGCAGGAAGCTGTCATTGGTCAAAATCTTTTCCGCGCCGGGATCCAAGGGCGCATAGGGAATCAGCCGTGCTTTGGCGAGCCGGTTCCATACCTCCAGAGCTTCGTTCACGAGTTTCGCGTCCATCAGCCGGTCGCAAGCCGTCAACAGCAGAGGGACATCCGATTGGCGCCCCTGATCGAGCAGCCGATAAGTGGCGGGACCGATCAGATCCAGGCGGTTTTGAGAGAGCAAATACGTCAGATATGCCGCTTGGATGTCCGGGCGGCGGATTTCCAGGCGGTCGATCAGGTTCCCATCCTCCACGACCTTACCGGACAAGCGGAATAGCGGCAGCGGGTCGCCATAGAGCATTTGCGCGGCGGCCTTTGCCCAGAACCAAAACTTGGATTCTTCATCGCGCCGGAAGTAGTAATTCGCGAGGGTCCATTTTGGAAGATACTCCTTGTCCACCTCGGCTGCCCGCAGGAAGTATGGCTCCGCGGCCGCGCTGTGGCCGTCGGCCTCGACCCTAAGACCAAGTTCGATCCAGGAGACCGAATCGTAAGGGTCCAGAGCGACGGCGCGCTGCAGCGCTTCGGAGGCCCTCCTGGGGTCGTCGTCCGATATCAGCGCCGCGAGCTGAACGTAATAAGCCGCCTGCCAGGGCGTAAGCGCCAGAGCTCTTTCGGTTCCGGCGACGGTTAGCTGCCGCGCCGAATAATCGGCCCATCCAACCAGGATGGACCAAACCGAGGCGGCCGCCAGGCCGGCGAGCGCTATCGCGAGGACGAGGGAGCGTACCATGGAATTGTTTTTCTCGCCGGTGAACCGCGCAATGCCTGCTCGCTCGTGGGCCGTGACGCCACCATTCGTAACACGACTGTATGACATAGCTTGCACAAATAAATGATTTAACGCCAACAATATTCTTAGGCTATAATATAAGACGGAGTCGTNNAGCGGAGGAATCGTGAAACTGGTCATCTGCCTGATCCTCGTGGGTTGCGTCATCACACTCATGGGATCCGCGCCTTCCGTTGGAATCGTCAAATCGGTCGGAGATTTCCGGGTCGACGGTTCTACAATCCGCGGGAACAGTACTGTATTCGAAGGCAGCCTGATCGAGACGACTGCGGCGCGTTCCACAGTCGATCTCGGCGGATCTCAGATTACGCTGTTGCCGAACTCGAGCGCACGAGTATATCGGGATCGCACCGTGCTGGAGAGCGGCTCCGAATTGATGCGGAACGGCGAGGAACACACGATCGAAGCTGCGACGCTGCAAATCGCATCGGCCGGGAAAGACGGCGTGGTGCTGGTCGCAATGGGCGGCCCGAAGAATGTGAAGGTTTTCGCGAGCAGCGGCTCCGCTCAAGTGCGCACTGCGGCCGGCTTTCTGTTGGCCAGTCTGAGTCCCGGCATGGGACTTGCATTCACCCCCCAGGCAGGCGCCGCTGCGGCAATGCAGATGACGGGCGTTTTGGAATTCGCGGACGGCAGATATTTCCTGACCGATACCACCAGCAAAACCAGAGAGGAGATCCGGGGAGCGGACCTGGTGAAATTTCGGGGGAAAAGCGTTCAAATCGTCGGTTCGGTCATTCTGGGAGCGACGGCGGCCGGGGGAGCTTCTCAGGTGGTTCAGGTCACCAAGATTCAGCTTAGTTCCCAAGCCGGAAAGGCCGCTGCTTTAGCGGGCGCAGGGAGCGGAGCAGCCGCCGCTGCGGGCGGAGTCAACGGGTGGCTGATCGCCGGCATCGGCGCCGTAGTTGTAGGCGGCACGCTGGGCGGACTGGCGGCTGCCGGGGCCGGGCCATTTTCTTCGTCCTCGACTCCATAACTCCGAGCAAACGGCCGGGCCAACCTATACTAGATCATGCACGTCGCTTTGGCGGCGCTTTTCTTCTTCGCCATCCTGACTCTTTGGGTTCCGGCTTACTGGCCGGTCACCGTTTTTCAAGCGGGGGTTTTTGCGCTCGCCGGAATTGCGCTTTGGCGATCCCGTCATTCTGTTCCGCGCTTTCCTTATCCGCTGTTCCCGTTGCTGGCGGCGGTTGTCTGGGGGCTGTTGCAATGGGCTACGGGCAGTACCGTTTACGGTTTCGATACGCAATCCGCGATCGTGAAATGGGCTACTTTCCTGGCGGTCTTTCTGGTTAGCTTCAGCTTGTGCCGCGACCCTCGCATGGCTAGGTGGTTTCGCTCCGCAATGCTTTGGTTTGTTTTCGCGGTCGCAGTTCTAGCCACAGTTCAAACTTTCACATCCGACAAGATATTCTGGCTCTTCTCCGCGCCATACACCGGCGTGATGGGGCCTATTCTGAATCACGGTCATTACGCGGTGTTCATCGAAGTGGCGCTGCCCTTCGCGCTTTACGAGGCCGTGCGGCGGGAGCGCGGCGGCCTGCTCTATGCCGGGATGGCTGCGGTGATGTACGCTTCGGTGATTGCCTCGGCCTCACGCGCGGGGACCGTGCTGGCAACCGCCGAAGTGGTGGTGGCGCCTGCGCTCCTATGCGCGGGAGGGCTGGCCGGCGGCCGTGCGGTGGGCGCGGCGCTTCTGCGGATGGCCGTCCTGTTCGCTGCGTTCACGGCCGTGGTGGGATGGGAGCATGTCAGGGACCGTTTTCTGACGCCGGATCCCATGGCCATCCGCCGCGAATTCGCGGTTTCCTCGCTGCACATGATTGCGGCGAACCCCTGGTCCGGCGTGGGGTTGGGCGCATGGCCCACGGCGTATCCTCGCTACGCCATCCTCGACCCTGGGACCTTCGCCAACCAGGCGCACAGCGACTGGCTCCAGTGGGCCGCGGAAGGCGGGATACCGTTTGGCATTGCGATGGCCACGCTCTTTTGCTGGTGTGTTCTGCCGGCGTTCCGCTCGGTGTGGGGGCTGGGGGTGATCGCCGTTTTTCTGCATGCCGCCGTGGACTACCCTTTTTCAAGGCCTGCGCTGGGGTCGTGGCCGATTTTGATTATCGGTATGCTGGCGGCGCGGGAAGCGGCAGGGGAGCGAACTTCCGGGGAGCGGCCCGCCTGACAGGCGCCCGGAAGGCCGCGGGGCCGGCTCTATTGCGGCAGCAGCAGCGCATGCGGGGAAGACTCGACAGGCGCCCGGAAGTAGAGTATGCGATAACCGGAACCGCCGGCGGCGGCCTCGAGCTCATCCCGGGACGCGAGATGCGTGAAGCCGGTATATGACAGGAAAACGTCGCCCGTACTTCGAACCGATGGAGCCGCCAGCAACTTGCAGATCCTGCGGATGCCTGGGCGTAAACCATCCAGCTTTCCATTCTCGGCGTCCCGCAACATCCCCAGGCTCAGCAGCAAAGGGGCTTTTGGCGCGATCGTACGGGTAGCGCAAAGCAGCTCGTGGCGATCCGATTCCGTGAAAACATAGTTGAAGCTCGCCCAGCCGAAGAGGACCGCGTCAAAAGAGGCGTTCAGAACATGCGATGCCAGCGGACCGGCATGTTCCTGCGCAGCGGCTACAAAGTCGCGGTAGGAAGCCTGAACTACAACGCTGTTCGGAAAGGGCGAAACCGCCTGCCGGGCGCCCTCGTAAAGCTGCTCGGACGGCTCGAAGGCAACCACATCGAAGCCCCGTCGGCACAACGAAACAAGTTCCCGCCCGCCGCCGGCGCCCCCGAGCAGGATCCGCCCAGCCTCTGGGAATGGAGGTTCCCTAATGGCTCGCCTCTCCCACTCTAAGAGTCCTCCTTCGAAAATATACCCTCCGGGCAGGTAGCTTGGTCGCCCTTCCCAGATAATCCGGTTGACCGCCTCACGCTCCTCTGGGCCGAACCAGGCCCAGAGTATCTCATCCCGGAACATGGCGTGAAGGCGCTTCGCGACGCCCAGGATTCGTTCCGCGCCAAAATTTATCCGGATTAGAAGCGGCAGCCGCATGGTCATGCGCGAAATCCGGCGCGGCGTTTTGGATTAAGAATCGGACGCGCACACCACTTCCACGCTAGCCGGACTGGCCTGGTGAGATAGTAAACGGGGAACAGGGATTCGGGGATGTGTAGCAATTCCCAGTCGGCGGGGGTGGGCCGGAGGATATGCCGGAAGAAGCAAATTTTCCTCCAGGCGCCTTCCATCAGCCGGAATCTAAGAATAAGCCGGTCCCGCGAACTCCAGGCGCGGCCCTCCTGAAGCCGCTCGCGGATCGATGCGGCGAGCGCCACAGCGCGGGTATCGGCGTGGACGCGGCTCGATACCTCCGGCGGCAGGTTCGATCCCAGCAAGTCTTGCGCGAGGCAGAGACCCAGAGAGACGATTCGCGACATGCGTCGCCGCGCGGCGCGCGACAAAATCGCGCCCCAATCCAAGCGGCAGACATCGATGAGCCTGTCCAGGTCGCAGATCCCGGCCAGCGAGTTCCAATCGTTTTTCGCGCCATTCAAGCACAGGTAGGCGAGCAGATCTTCCGGACAGAACGCCGGCGTCTGGCGCCCGGCGACATCGATGAACACGCGCCGGGATCGGATTTCCGCGGCATCCAGCGGATTGAAGTGCGCCGGCGCCACCCGCCAGTGAAGATCCACTTCAAAGATTCCATCCGAGCGCCGGAGAAGGTCCTCGCCGCTGTCGGAAAAGAACCGCAAACCGATATTCGCGTCGCATCGCCTATAGCCATTTGACGTGAGAAGACCGATGGCGCGGCTTACGTCGCCTGGAGGAACAAGCAGGTCCAGATCGGACATGAAGCGCAGCCCTGGAGTCTCGTATAGCGACCAGGCTAGCGCGGGACCCTTGAATGGAAGAACCTCGATGCCGGCCAGGCCGAACAGATCCAAAAGGCGGAAAAGTTCCCTTGCATGGAGCAGATTTCGTTGCATGCCCTCCCGGAACCGATTCCGAAGCGCTGTCAGGGTCTCGCGTGGAACCGCGTCCGGGCAGGCCCGGCTCAGCGCCCAGAACGCCATGGGAGCGAGCCTCTGTTTCAAAGCGGCCTGGACAAAATCGTCCCAGCCCGAACAAAGGCCGGAGAGGCGGCGGAGTTCGCCGGGATCGGGGTGAGCGCGGGCGCACTCAATAAGCAGCGGATTCACGATGCGCGCCGTCTCGCTGCGCCGGAAGCAAAGCTGTCAGCGGCACGAATTGGCTTGAGACGGGCGTCTGGCGCCGCGGTGCGGGATCGATCTCCGGTGCGGGATACAGAGGTGTAGGAACCTTCGTCCGGAAATACGTGTTCTCGCAATCCTGGCGGGACGCTCCGCGCATATTGCCCTCCTGGAAGGCCAGGCCGGGACAACGCCCGCAGGAAGACAGGCTTGAGCAGGAACCGCACACGTGAAGGTCGCGATTCCGAATGCCGCGAATTTCGGTGAATTGGGGCGAGAACTTCCAAATTTCCAGAAAACTGCTTTGGCGCAGGCTGCCGCAAACCAGCGGGAACTGCACGCACGGCATGACGTCTCCCTGCGGCGAGATGTAGCACCCGTTATGCCCCGCTCCGCAAGAATGCCCGTTCATAAGTTCATCGGCTGACGCGGGCGCGCAGGCGTCTTCCAGCCCGGGCAGCACCGCGGGGTCCGCGTAGAATTCCGCTCGTTCCTCGGGCGAGATATTGAGCGAAACCGGCGTCCGGTCGCCGTCAATCATGGGCGCGACGGTCGCATCGTACTGGATCCTGACCCCTAGTTCTTCCGCCAGCGCGCGCAGGCGCGCGTAGCTGACCCCGCCCTTGATGACGCAAACGCGAATTTCCACCGCCAGGCCGCGGCTCTTCAGCCGCTTCACGGCCTCAATGGAACGGAGGAACGATCCGGGTACCCGCGTGATGGCGTCGTGAACTTCGGGCAGGTGGGAATAGATGCTGATGTTGACTTCGCGGACCCCGAGTTCGGCGAAACGGTCCGCCTCGCCCTCGCCAATCAGAATCCCGTTGGTCTTCAGCCTGACATCGAACAGCAGCGACCGCGCGTAGGCCACAATCTCGAAAATGTCTTTCCGCAGCATGATTTCCCCGCCGCTAAGCGTTAGGAACATCACTCCGGCCGCGGCCAACTGGTCGAGCACGCCCTTGATCTCCGTGGTGTTCATGTCGCCGCCTACGCTATGGTCGAGATAACAATGGACGCATCCCTCGTTGCATGCCCAGGTGAGATCCAGATGGACGGAGATTGGAATCCCGCGGGCCTCGGCTTTTGCGCCGATCCGGTCCAGCAAAGAGGTCCGCGCTCCCGTTCCGGCTGTTGCAATGGAGACTACATCGGCCATCGGCGTCTACCTCGCTGATTCAAGGGGTTGATCGGAGATTACCAGGATACCGTGTTCCGCCAGCCTGCGGCAGAGATCCTCGGCGTCCGCATAGGCAGCTTCCGGCTCCGCTTCGAATTTCGCGCACACCACGTCTTGAACGATCCGCGAGAGAGGGGTGCGCCCATCGGCCGCCTGCCAGATCTCGGTGGCCACTTCGTTTAGCGTGAAAAGCTTGGAGTCTTTCGTAGACATGATAATCATTTCGCCATCCAGGGATCGTGCGGATACCGCGGGACTTCGGGCTATATAGATGCTCATGCAATAATCTCCCATACTTCAGGCGTGGGAAGGAAAGTAAGCCGATATACCGGAACGGAAGCGACCAAACGGCAGACCGTTTCGAAGACCGTCCGAATCAATTCGGGGTCTTTAGCGAAGAAGAGAACGTTGCGCAGCAGGGCGGTGGCGGCCTCCTTGCGAGAGAGGGGATCGATCTTGTTCCGTGGTCCCTTGTTCAGCAGGTATACCGCTTTGAGCGGCGCCGAGACGTTCTTCCCGGGGGCGCCTAAATTTCCAGCGAAGGGCGTGCCAAACGCCCGGTATCCGCCTTCCGCCTGGCGAACGTAAGAGATTTCATCGGTGAGCAGCGTCGCATCCGACGGAATCAGGCCGGAGAGCGTGGATTTCCCAGCCCCGGAAACTCCCGGGAATACAAAGGCGCTCCCATTGCGCACGGCGCTGGCGGCATGCACCAGACAACCGCCCGGTGGAACCGCCAGGATCGAGTGCAATATGCGCAAAACGGAGTCGATGGACTGCAGCGCCTGCGGTTGAGCCAGGCAGACCTGTCCCCGGCCTGTCCCGGGAGACCACTCGCCGCGAAAATCGAAACGTTCCAACCGCCACCGGTCTCCAGTCCACGCGACATCGACAACCGGGACCGCGCCGCCGGCGCCGACGGTCTCCGGGTCGGGGAACCCGCTGGCGTCCACCTCTACGGTCAATTCGACAGGCGCTACGGAAGCCACGGGCGTGATGAAGTCCGCATAATACTTTCTAACGGCAGGCTCGAAGACGGAGTCGTGCGAACGCAGCAGGATCGGAATGCCGGCGATCTCGATAACCGTGTCGGATGTCATATTTGCAAATTCCGCGGCTCGGCTTGAGGGCGATTGAACCTGAGACGAAGCGCATTCAGACGCAGCAAGAGAACCCTAAACCCATCGTAGCGGCAAATCAGGGAGCGGAGGAGCCCCTGAGCGGAAGTAAGTTTTTCCTTCGGGACGAATCGGGCGCGGCCGCGCTCGATGACAGCCACCTTGCCGAGCACGCGGGAGGGCGCAACCGGATCGTCGTCTTGGGCCAAAGCATCGCCGCGTGTAATCACCGCGTCGACATTCTTCCCAACGACGCGATGGACGACGAACCCGCCATTTCGGGCATAGAATAGCAAGTCGCCGGTACGCAGGCCGGAGAACTCGGCCCGATGAATCACGAGGATGTCTCCAGGCCAGACTGACGGCAACATACTGCTGCCGGAGACTTGCAGCCGGAGCCTTCCCGAAAGCCGTAGAGCCTCCGCCGCCAGGTCGCATCGGACGTCGTGGGCGGGAATGCCGCCAGCGTTCGACGCAACCGGACGTTCCTCACAGTGGGAATGGACAGGGCTGGCAGATGGGGAACGCAGAATCCCCTCACTAATTCGGCAAGCGTGATTTTAAAGAAGCTAGATGGCGGACCGGCGGCGCCGCAAGAAAGCCAAGGCGCCCAAGCCTAAGGCTCCGAGCAGGCTCGTTGCGGGTTCTGGAACATCGTCGCCAGTCACCGTCATTTGGTTTGCGGCCACCCCGTACAAGACTGTCGTATTTCCATACGTTCCGTCATACGGGTCGTAGTTGTACTCGCCCGCGGCCCCGATTGTGCCCGCCAGGGTCGTGACGTACCCCCACTTCGACGTTGAGGGGACAGCCTCATTGCCAAGGTCGTTAACGCCAATCCAGTACAGTGTATGCGCCTGGAGACTAATATCGGCTGCGAAATTATAGACGCCAACTCCGTCAGTGAAAAGTGTGCTGTCGCTGATGGATCCCAAGGAGATCGCGGTGGATAAGTTTGGCGCGATACTGCCCGTGTCCGAGTAGAGATAGATGTCAAGTATCCCCGCATCGTTTGCGCCAGGCCCCAGTTCAAGCGCCACATTTTTAAGAACAAAAGGCGAGTTGACAGTGGAGAAAGAAGAGGCGACCATGCTAAAGTAGCCCGCCTGGTAATTCAGGAGGGTGCCCGCGCTGGTGACGCCGTCAATCGTGTCGAACAACGTGATCGGGGAAGCATGCCCTAGGGGAAGAAGCGCTGACCAACAACTCAACATCAGCAGGCATTTTTTCATGTTCAGTCTCCGGACCCCTTTATCGAAATCTCTACGAACTAAGGTGCTTTTCACCGCAAGTGAGGGCGACCGTCTCAAACACACTCTCATACGAAAACTCGGGCTTCACGTACGGCCGGCGCGCAGCCGGACGCTCTTGCTCTAGGCGCTCATCCGATTCTGGGCTGTTCATTCGGCTCTCACCTTTCATGATTATACGCCCCCGTCTTGGAGGATATCTATAGGTTTTTTAAGACCTTACCCACTATATAGTACTAGTATTGCCCAGCTTTGGCAACGTAAAAATAGTGCGCGTTGCGGCGGCCCCGGCGCACCTTGCTTTTCTCAACTTCCGACGATGACGGCCCGGTCTTTCGCCAGTTGTTCGCTGGGCAGACTCATCATCTGCCGCAGGAGGTGGGCGCTGGGATTGTAATCTATAACTAAATCCTTTAATTCCAGTACTATATCGGAAAGTTTACGCTCCGTGCAGAGGCTCCGAAGTTTTTCGATCCGCTCTAGTGCGCCGTGCGCCGGAAGACTGTGGGTGGCGAAATTTTTGATCTTTTGGTGGAACGTGGGCTGCATTTCTTCGTCCAGGTGGGCGAGTTCCTCGTAGAGCTTCTCGCCAGGGCGGATGCCGGTGAAGACAATCTTGACGTCCTCGCCGGGCCGTAGCCCCGAAAGCAGGATGAGATTGTTGGCTAAATCTAGAATCCGGACCGGTTGGCCCATGTCCAGAACGAAGATTTCGCCGCCATTCCCCATGGTGGAAGCCTGGATAACCAGTTGAGCGGCTTCCGGGATCGTCATGAAGTACCGGCGCATATCCGGATGCGTGACGGTAACGGGCTTGCGCGCGGCGATCTGCTGTTTGAAAAGCGGAATCACGCTTCCGTTGCTGCCCAGCACGTTGCCGAAACGGACGGAGACATATTTCGTACGGCCGTTTTGAAGGGCGTGGATCAACAACTCGGCGACGCGCTTGGTAACGCCCATGACGCTGGTCGGCCGGACCGCCTTGTCCGAGGAAATCATGACGAAGTCGGCGATCCCGTTCTCGGCGGCGGCGATGGCGACATTCCAGGTCCCGATCACGTTGTTCTCGACGGCTTCGAACACGTGTGCCTCCATCATCGGGACATGCTTGTAGGCCGCGGCGTGGTAGAGGATCGAAGGACGGTATTTTGCGAAAACTTCGTTCAGGCGCTGCAAGTTGCGGATATCGCCGATCTCGGGACGGAACTTGAGGCCGGGAAAGCTCTCGCTCATCTCGCGGTCGATATAGAAGAGCGCGGTTTCCGCACAGTCGTAAGCCACGATGGCCGCCGGCTGGAAACGGGCGATCTGGCGGCACAACTCGGAACCGATGGACCCGGCCGCGCCGGTGACGGCCACTACTTTGTTTTCAATCTTCCCGCGGATTCCGGATTCATCGAGATAAACGGGATTGCGGCCTAGCAGATCTTCTACGTTGACATCGCGGATACCCGAGGCGAGGCTGCCGGTCTCGAGGATTTCCGCAAAGCTGGGGACGGTTTTGTACGCGACGCCGGCTTCCTGGCAGTGCTTGAGGATGGCAGTCATTTCCCGGCCCGTGGCGGAGGGCAGGGCAATGAGCACCATGTCGATGCCGTAGACCTTCACAAGCGACGGCAGAGCTTCGCCCGTTCCGAGGACCTTGGTCCGATAAATCGTNNCGCAACAAGGACGTCCCCGCGTCTCCCGCTCCGTAAATGAGGGTCCTTTTCTCTTCGCTTCGGGGCACGATTCGGGAGAACTCGGAGACGATCCTCACGGCCAGGCGAACCCCCGCGGTGGTGATGGAGCAGACCAGGAAATCCACAAAATAGATGGAACGCGGGAAGCCCGGCGGCGCAAACAGCAGGATGCCCGCGCCTCCGAGTGCGGACCCGGCAAGATTAGCGTAGGCGACGCGAAGCAGGTCCGGAACCGAAACATAACGCCACCACCCGCGATCCAGCCGGAACAACTGAAAAACGAAAATCTTGGCGATCGCCCATATGCACAGGCCTGCCCATAAGTGCGCATGGTACTCCTTCGGGATGGTGAAATCGAACCGAAGCAGGAAAGCCGCAATGCCAGAAAACAGGAAAATAGCCAATTGGACCAGGCGCACGGGCCACCGCCGAAACCGCTTCAGATGGTACCCAAAGCGCTGGAATCTGGATAAGATATCAAGTCCGGACATATAAGGCTGCTTCCGTAATTGGGTATTCGCTCAAATCGTCCAATTTGTCCACGCCAGCCGTCTTTCGCACGACGTTTACGACGTGTAGCTGCTGCTCATCGGTCAGGCTGCTCGAACTGGGAAGACAGATCCCCCGCCGGAACAAGTCTTCCGCGACCGCGCCGCCAAAATGTTCGCTGTGGGCGTACAAAGGCTGCAGGTGCATGGGTTTCCACACGGGGCGGGATTCGATGTTTGCGGCATTCAGCGCGCCGATCAGATCGTCGCGCGAGCAACCGAACTCCCGCTCTTCGATCAGGAAGCAACTCAGCCAATTTGTATGCAGGCCGTAAGGCGCTTGCGGCATGAGCGAGACGCCGGGAAGGTCCGCGAAGGCATCGCGATAGCGGAACGCNNTGTTGGATACGAAGGTCCAGAACTTCCAGTTGCCCCCTTCCGATCCCTGCCAGCACATTGCTCATGCGGTAGTTGTAGCCAAGCTCGGAGTGTTCGTACCACAGAGCGGCGTCGCGGGCCTGCTGGGACCAGAAGCGCGCCTTGTCCACCCAGGCTTGGTCCCGCGAGACCAGCATGCCGCCGCCGGTCGTGGTGACGATCTTGTTTCCGTTGAAAGAGTAGACCCCGGCCGCGCCGAGCGTCCCGGCCGGCTTCCCCTTATACAGCGTGCCAACCGCCTCGGCGGCGTCCTCAATCACAGCCACACCGTATTCGGCGCACGCCTGCAGGATGGGATCCATATCGGCGCTTTGGCCGTAAATATGGACCACCACCAACGCTTTGGGCAGCCTGTTCGCGGCCGCTCGCTCTCGCAGGGCACGGGACAGGACATCCGGGTCCAGGTTCCAGGTCGCGCGGTCGCTATCCAGAAAGACCGGAACGCCGCCCTGGTAGACAATCGCGTTGGCGGCCGCGACGAAGGTCAGCGCGGAACAGAACACTTCATCGCCGGGGCCGGCGCCCGC
>PLGA01000579.1:78124-115268 GCA_003139735.1 Bryobacterales bacterium
CGTTTCATGAGGAGCCTTTCGTTACACCCACCGGATCAGCGTGGCCCCCCATGAATAGCCAACCCCAAAACCGACCGCCATAGCCAAACGGCCTGGCTGCATGCGCCCTTCCTCCACTGCCTGCTTCAGCGCAATAGGTATCGTGCAGGAAACCGTGTTTCCACAATGGCGCATGCCCACGAAGAATCTCTCGGGGGGAATCTTCAGCTTCTTCCTGAGATGCTCCAGCATGTACTGGTTCGCCTGGTGGAACACGTACAGATCGATGTCGTCAAGCCTCTTGCCCGCGGCTGCCAGCAGTTCCCGCACTACCTTGGGGACCGCCTGGAGGGTAAAGGCGAAAATCTCCGCCCCGTTCATGTAAAGGTTCGCCTCGCTGCGCAGGTTCCCATCCGAATCCATGGTTGCCCCTTCGCCTGTCGCCACCCGCCGCCGCATGCCGCCGGTGGGTACGATCAGGTTCCTTGCGCCGGCGCCGTCCGTTCCGTACACGAAGGGACCAATGAACTCGTCGTTCCCGGCTACGCCGCGCACCAGGGTCGCAGCCCCGGCATCCCCAAACAGCGTGCGGACGCTCTTGTCTTTCGGGTGAATGAACTTGCTATAAGTCTCGGCGGTCACCAGAAGCACATTCGTCGCCTGGCGGGTTTCAACCAGGGCCTTAGCAAGGCCTAAACCGTACACGTACCCCGAACACCCCAGGTTGAAGTCTAATGCCCCAGCGGACGTCGATATGCCCAGGCGCTCCTGCATCATGCAGGCGGTTGTCGGCAGGAAATGGTCCGGGCTCTGCGTGCAGAACAGAATATAGTCGATATCCGCGGGGCGGCAGGCCCCACTGTCGAACAGTTTCCTCGCGGCCGCGATTCCCAGGTCGGACGAGCACTCGTCTTCGGCGGCAATCCAGCGTTCGGCGATGCCGGTCTTCTCTTCGATCTTCTCTACGCTCCACTCGGGAAACTCAGCCGCCAGTTGCGCATTGGTCAGGCAACGCTCCGGGAAGTGGTATTCGATGGCTGCGACAGTTGCTTTCATAAACAGGCGTTTCGCGGGAAAACTACTTCGCGGCTTTGGTGCAAATCAGTTTGGCGGGGACGCCGAACATGGTGCTTCCGGCAGATACATTCCGGGTCACGACGGCGCCCGCTCCAACCACCGCGCGGTCGCCAATTCTCAGGCCAGGCAGGACGCAAGCATGGCTGCCCGCGAAGACTCCCTCCCCCAGAGTCACGTTTCCCGTTATGTCGACGCCATCGCTCAAAGTGCACCAGTCGCCCAGCCGCGCATCGTGCCCTACTGTGGAAGCGATATTTACAGTGACGAATCTGCCCAGGGTCACATGCGTTGTCAGCACAGCTCTTGGGCACACGATACAGCCATCGCCGATGCGGCAATCCGCCCCCATAATGACGGAAGGATGAATCAGAGTCGCGAACCGCGCGCCGCGCGCCGCCAGTCCCGCGACAAGGCGCTGTTTGGTTGCCGGATCGCCGATCGCACAAACGTACCGGTCCGTTTCAGCGGGCGCGAATTCCGCTGGGTTTCCCAGGATTTCGAGAGGTACGTCGAAGCCGTCGAGGGCCGCGGCATTGGCGTCCAGGAATCCGCCGATGCTCCATTCCGACTGCGTCGGCGCAACATCCCGCGCCCAACATAGGACCTCCCTGCCAAATCCGCCCGCGCCAACAATTAAAAGACGCTTCACAGGTCCCCTTTAATGCGCGGTGTAACCGCCGTCCACCACCAGCGTCGTGCCGGTAATCCAACGGGCCGTCTCGGCGAGCAGGAAGGCGATGGCGCAGGCAACGTCGTGAGCGCTGCCAAACCCCAGCAAATGCATCGACTTCAGGGCCGCGCCCTGGTCGGGCGTCAGCAGGCTTAACTGGCCCTGTCCCATTTCGGTTGTCACGAGTCCGGGGGCCACGCAGTTGACGCGGATGCGTTCTCCTGCCAGCTCGACGGCCAGCGCTTTTGTGAGCGCAATAATCGCGCCTTTACTTGCCGCGTACGCGCTGAGGCCTGCCTGGCCTGTCAATCCGGTCACGGATGAGAGGAATACGATGCTGCCACTCGATGCACGGACGTTCTTTTGACAAAAACCTCTGGCCAGGCCGATTGCCGCCTTCACGTTAATCCCCATAACATCTTCGACCGTTTGTGAAGTCGACACGCGAAGCGGACACAGTTTGATGATGCCCGCGCTGTGAACCAGTCCGTGCAATGGTCCGGACGACGCGGTAACGCTCTTAAGCCAGCGCGGGATCTCATCGGCCGAAGACAGATCGAATAGCTCGGCTCTATGGCCCTCGCCATCGAGGGATCGCAGCGTCTCCGCAAGGCGCTCCTCGTTGCGCCCAACCAGAACAACGCGGGCGCCCAACTGGCTGATCAGGCGGGCCGTCTCACGTCCAATCCCGGAAGACGCGCCAGTGACCAAAACGGTCCGGCCCGCCAAATCCATTGGATTGATCATGACTGTGCCCGCAACTTCTCAATCGGCGCCATTATGCGATTTTGTCGTCGAGTAGCGCCACCAGGTCCGCAACCGTCGTGCACGCGGCGATCCGCCTGGGCTGCAAGGTCACGCCGAATCGCTCATCCATAAGCGCCATGAGACTGATAATGGCGAGCGAATTCCAGCCTTCCAGGCTCTCCAGAGTCTCGGACCCTTTCACGGTGCCCGGCTCAAGTTCCAGGAGTTCATCGAGCGACAACAAAAACTCGGTTTTTTGCAACGCGTTCTCCTTCCAACGTCGGTACGGCGCCCCTTAAAGAACGATTTCTCTAACCAGGCAGAATGCTTCGGCCGCCGTAACGCCAATCGTGCTCCCCCTGACGCGCGCCAGAGCCTCGATGGAAGCCAGCGACCGCGCCTTGGGGTTAGGGGCCAGTTGGCTTTTGTAACATGTCATTGCCGCCAGCTTAACGCTGAGGTACTGCGAGACGTCGATAAACACCGTGGGCGTAAACGCGTCACCTGGAATCGGCGCCCCCCACTCCGTTTCGGAGGTCGTCTCGTAACACAACAAGCGCCGGGGAAAGAAACCGCTGCTCGGCCTGGTTGCCACTAATGTGGCCCAGTAGACGGCCTTATGATCGCCGTGAATGTCTCCGTGATGGGGCAGGTAGACAGTGCTCGGCTGGATCTGCGCAACTACGTCCTTCAGCGCGGCGGCTATCGAGGACGTTGGAACGCTATCCAGCCGCGGCGCGGGAAAGTCCAGGAAAAACATGCGCTTTGTCCCCAGAGCCTTGTTTGCCGCGGCCGCCTCCCGCCGCACATTCTCAACGAGTTCGGACGGGAAGATGTCGGAAGCTCCTCTGCTCACGACCACTACGTACGCGTCATCGCCTTCGGCTACGTGGCGGGCGATCGCTCCGCCGCATCCCAGCACCTCGTCGTCGGGATGAGGAGCGACAATCAGAACGCAGCTCATGCTTTCCTCTCAGAACACGTCTGACAACAGCAGGCTAAACCGAATATCGGGAATTTCTCCGGCGATTGGAAAACCAAAGAAGCGAACAACATAGCCTTCATGTGGGGTAAGATCCGCATCCGCTATGCCCAATAGAGCCGCGTGGCATCTGGCGAGGCGGACCGATGTGAATCCCAGGCCCCGAGCGAATCCGGCAAGACGCTCAAGCCCGTCCCGTTCCTCATTGGCCTGGACATCCAACAACATGAGGGTGGCGGGGTCGATCGCTCTATAAACCAGTTGCAGCGTCCTGCCGACGGAGCAGCATCTCGCGTGGTTAGTCTGGGTCCGCCAGTTCCAGTACACGCTGTCTTCCGGCCAGGAGCACTGAGACTTTAGATCCGCCGATGGATCGTCCATCTTTCCGTTGCCAACTTGCGGCGAGTCTGGAAGCCTCCAGTTGCAGAGTTCCGTCCGCACTAGTGGGCGATAGCCGTACGCCTTCTCCCAGATGGGCGCCGCCTGGGCGTTCGGGAAGGCCAGAATGAATCGCGCGCCCCCTTCTTGAGCCAAGCGATGAAGCTCGTCGATCATGTCCATGACAACAGCGAGGTTTCTGAAACGCGGGTGCGACATGAGGCTGATCGATAACAGGTATTCCACGCGCTGTCCGCCTGGTCCCATCAACGTCTGCGGGACCAGCGCATGGTGTCCCACAAGTTGATCGCCGTGATATCCAAGAACCACGTACGGATCGCCGTAAGGGTTGCCTAGATACCATTGGCCCCACGCGTCGGCCGGAAACGCCCGCCGGAACACGGCCGAAAACAGTTGCGCCACCTCGGGGATCCTTGGGAGGTAGTCGTTGGCGCTGCGGTAGAGTCGGTACTGCATAGCCGCCACGAGCGCCCGTTAGGACCCGATCACGCCCGCGGGACAAACATTTTCCCGCGTCAGGGATTCGATCCTCCGCTGAAAATCCGAGTCGCGGTTATGGTCTCCACGGTCGATGCCCTTCCGGCTGAGCACGACGCGGATGACGCCGAAGATGATTTTGAGGTCGAGAAAAAAGGAGATGTGCCGAACGTACCAGACGTCGCGCTCAAAAATGCTCTCCCAGGATTGAGCATTGCGCCCGAACAACGCCGCGTAGCCTGCTACTCCCGGCCTGACCTCCAGCCGCCTGGCCTGTTCGTCTGTGTAACAAGCGCTGTACTCGACCGGGAGCGCGCGGGGCCCAATCAGGCTCATGTCGCCCTTAAGCACATTCCAGAGGCCCGGCAGCTCGTCGATGCTCGTGCTCCGGAGAATGCGCCCGTACGCGGTCAGGCGTTGGTGAGGCGGCAGGAGCCTCCCATGTTCGTCGGCGGCGTCTGTCATGGACCGAAATTTAAGTAAGGTGAAAGGCTTTCCCCGATAGCCGGCTCGTTTCTGCCGGAAAAGTATCGGCCTGCCCATAAACAGGAGCGAGCACAGGCCGGCCAGCGCCATGAAAGGAAGTATTGCGGCGAGACCGAGAGTGGGCGCCAGGAGATCGACCAGGCGCTTTCCAAAGCGTAGATACGCTCCAGCGGCCGCGGGGGAGGGGCGTTCAGCCATAGGCTAAGTGCGGACCGCCCCCTCCGCGGCGGGCCAATCCACTTTCGCGCCGCCGAGTACCGTGGCATAGTACTCCACCATGGCCGCAGTCACCTTTTCCGCGGCGAACTCCGTTTCGGCGCGGGTGCGGGCGCGCAAGCCCAGACTTGTGCGCAACGCTGGATTCTCCATCAGACGGCGCATGCCGTTGGCCAAATCGTCGATGTTGCCGGGCTCATGCAAAATTCCCGTGACTTGATCGATCACGGCATCCGTCACTCCGTAGATCCTGGAAGCGAGCGAAGGAACCTGGCAAGCGGCGGCCTCGATGACCACGCTCCCGAAGCCCTCGCGGTAACTCGGAAGACACAGAACGTCGGCGCTCGCCATATAGTCCTCCGGAGTCGGAGTGTGATCCGTAAAGCGCAGCCTCCCGGCGCAGGAAGCGCAGAGGCGTCTAATTTCCGGCGTCAGGCTTTCTTCGTCCGCCCCGACGAACATCAGGTATGCATCTGTGTGCGTGGCGCATAACCGGGCGAACGCTGCCGCCAGATCCAGCACTCCCTTTTCTTTCCTCAGGCGTCCGATGTAAGCGAATACGGTTGCCTGGGAAGGGATCTCGAGACTTGCCCTCACCCTGCTGCGCGCAGCCGCCTGAGGGCGAAAACGGGCCGTATCGACGCCGCTGATTGAGCCGTTACCCAAGACGGAGGCCTTGCGCGCCGGCACGACGCGTTCCCGCAGCAAGAACTCCATTTGAGAGCGGCTGTCGACCAGCACGTGTGTCGCGCACATCCCGATCAGCCCGTCCAGGCTCTTGAATACGGTTCTGCGGAAGCCGCTGCGCGTTGCCCATATCTGCCCCGTGAACGTGTGTATTCTGACCGGAATCCGGGCCATGGCGGCCGCTAGTAACGCTAGAAGGCCGGCTTTCGGCGTGACCGTGTGGAGAATGCGATATTTGCCCCGCCTGAAAATCCGCCATAACGCCAGAAGACAGACGCAATCTCGGATCGGCGATATAGTTCGAACGAGCGGCGCGTGCACGACGTCCACCGCCAGACCTCGCCGCCGCAGATAGTCCTTGTCGCGACAGCTCGTTACGAGGGTGACGTCGTAGACCTTCGCCAGGGCGGCGATGTGTCCTAAAAGAAATGCGTCCGCGGTTGCGGCGATCGTAACCACGAAGCAGACCCTTTCTCTCAACTGTGTTTCCGCCCTCGCGCCACGCGCCGCTTTGTTCATGCGAACGCCTCGCTTGTGGCCGAAACCGGCAATTCAACCTCGCGAACCTGCGCGAAAACCCGCAGCGCCTCCTCGCGGACCGCCGGCCCGATCGGTTGGGACCTGCGCCTGACGAGTGCGGCGCTCACGCCAAAGGTCTCGGCCGCGATCGCAATCCAAACTTTTGCAATCTCCACCGACCACAGCTTCACGAAACGGTAATGCGGCTTCGCATACCTCCGCCGCAGCAGAACGCATAAGCCCATGGCGGCGCCCAGGTAGTTTGCCAGATTGATCCGCTTCTCCTCGCGGTAAAACATCAGGGCATCCTCCAGGTTGACGAAGTCGGTGGCGCCGGATGTCCTGCACCAGAGTTCCGCATCTTCCGAACGGTAGAAGACGAGGTCCTCGGAATATGGATTCGCGCGAAACCAGGAAGTCGGCGCCGTAACGGTCGGGTTCAAGAAGGCGCCGCGCGACGCGTAGGCCCCTGGACGCCACTTTGCGAGCGGCCTTCGAAGGCCCAGGAGGTTGTTGTCGCCGTCTATGGAAAACGCGGCGGACCCCAGAACCATTACGCGGCGCTGGCGCTCGAACTCCGCCAATTGCATCTCCAATCGCCGCGGATGCATGATGTCGTCGGCGTCCATGAGCGCGATGTACGGCGCGTGGGCTAGGGCTATCGCCTCGTTCCTCCTCACTTGCTGGCGCCGGCGCCTTCCGTCGCTAAACACGCGGACTCGCGGATCTCTCAGCGAGCGGGCAAATCGCAGCGATCCGTCGTCCGACCCGTCATCCATCAGAATGAGTTCCCAGTTCCTTAGGGTCTGCGCAAAGATCGATTTCAGCGCGAGCTCAAAGTAGGATCCAGGGTTCCAGAAGGGCGCCACGATGGTAACGTCGGGAACCATGTTGGCATCTTCAGTTGGAACATGCCGCAACCGGAATGCGGGTGTTGCCTATCTGCGTTAGAACCAATGCGACCGTGCGAAGCTTGCCGGCTCCGAGCGGTTTGGTATGCGGGTCGATGCGCCATGCCGCGGGGCTGAAGGCGCTGCTGAAGTTGACCAGCCACAGCTTGAGAAGTTGCGCGGTTACCCGTGACAGCAGTCGCCAGCGCCGCCCTTGGCTATACATCGTAGAAACACGCATCATGGCGAAGCTGGACATCGTGTAACTCTCGAAATCGGCATCGGATCTGCAGCGGTAGTAAATAAGGGGCGCGTCGATGTGGACAATCCGCAGCAGATTTGCGGTCCGGGTCCAGAGTTCGAAATCCTGCGCTCTCAGGAAAGCCGCGTCTTCGCTGTACGGGTTTTTCACAAACCATTCTCTCGACGCCGCGACCGTGGGGTTGATGATGCCAGGCCCTGCGCGCATCCCGCGCACGGTGGACTCGGCGTCGATCGCATACGCGTTCCCTGTGACAACCGTGTCGGCGCTGCATCCCCGGAGAACCTCGTACTGCAATTGGAGGCGGGTGGGCGTCATCGCGTCGTCGGCGTCGAGGAGGGCCACATACCGTCCGCGGGATTCCTTGACGCCTTGGTTTCTACGCACGCCGGCGCCGCGGCGGATTCCATCGCTGAATACCCGCACCCGTGAATCTTGAATGCTCCGGGCGGTTTCAAGCGATCCGTCTGTCGACCCGTCGTCAAGCAGCAGAAGCTCCCAGTCCTCGAATGTCTGCGCGAAGACGGATCTCAGAGCAAGCGAAAAATAGGCGCCGGGATCTTTGAAAGGCAAGACCACGCTGAACGCGGGATTGGAGTCGCTCATCGAAGTGGGTCGCTGGCGGGCGGTGCGGCTGCTGCAACTACTCGCCAGTTTGGCGGAAAGAGATCCTGCGGGGGGCGTTTCTCCCGGTGATTCCACACCGGCGGAACGCAAACCGTTTTCATCGCATACCGGCCGAGCCACGCGGCCCACCAACTGAACGTGCTGTTTGCGATGATGAAGTGCTTGCACAGGCGCATGAGGTAGAAGCTCCGAAGCGGATCTTCGTCGAGTACCTTAACGCTGCATCCCTCGGTCTCGAAGGCCGATACGTTCTGTTGAACCCAGCCAATATCATCGCTGAAAACGAAAATCCTAAGGCTCCCGTGAACTGTGGCCACATCATGGATAGCGCGGCGGTAGTACGCGATGTCGCACGCGCCCGCTTCCTTTTTGTGCAACCGCCGGACGTGCAGACAGACCGAGTTCCCTTGCATGATTTCCCTGGCCGTCACATCGCTCAGGCCGGGCGGGGTGCTCTTAAACTCCAACTCTCTGCGCACGGCATCCGCGATCTCGCTGAAGTACCGGGGACTTTGGCAGTACGCGTCGAGTACAGTTGGGCGCTTGATGCGCAAGCTGCAGATTGCCGGGTCGAAATATCGCCCCGTTCGCATCCTCCACATCTCCCGCCGTTTGACGAACCCCCTAAACAATTGGGCCCGGATGCCAAGGTCTGCGGAAAATACCGGCTCCGTTCCCTCATCTAGTACATTAAAGCCCCCGAGGTCGTAGGAACGGCCGTAGGGGTCGTCACGGAAGCCGGAAGTGCGGTCCAGCCGGAGCGGGACGCCGTTTCGCAATGCCAAGGCGCGCCCAGCGGCGTACTGGAAGAGTTGGTTGCCAAGACCTCCGCGAAGCCGGAGCAACAACATTGGTTGGCGCCCCCTGCCCTCGTAAGCATACCTCACGGGAACTGCTGGCTTCACCCCGCCCTCCGTTGCGGCATTTCCAGCGATTCCAGCGCGCCAATTAATCGGCGCACGTACTGCTCCCAGGTGCACTGCCGCTCCACCCTCTCGCGAGCGCGCCTTCCCGCTACTAGGAATGCGGCCGGATCGTCAACCAACTGAGAGAGAAGCCCTGAGAGCGCCGCCGCATCGTCTTGCTCGATGAGCCACCCTCCTTCCCCCTCCTTGACGGCATCGGGTATCCCACCCGTGCGCGTCCCGACAACCGGAGTCCCACAGGCCTGGGCTTCCAGGAAAACCAAACCGAAACCCTCCACCTCCTGGCGTTCGGTCGCCTCGCGGGTGCAAAGCAAGAACAGGTTGGAGGCGCGGTATAAATCCGGCAGATCGTCTTCCGGGACAAAACCGAGGAACCGCACCTGCTCCGACAAACCAAGTTCTGCAACCTGCCGTTCCAACTCGCCTCGGTGAGGTCCTTTTCCCGCAATGAGATAGACCAACTTCCGGCGGTGGTCCGCGCTGGAGCCCGCTATCGCCCGGAGAACGACATCGTGTCCTTTATAGGCGCGCAGGCGGGACACCGTCGACAAGACAACCTTGCTTGACACGCCGAATCGACGTTTTGCCGCCTCTCCGTCGCCAGGAGAAAAGCGCTCATCGTCCACCGCCAGCGGAATCGCTAGAGCGTTCGCTCCCGGTGCCCTCTCAAGTACGAGCTTTAGAGTATATTCGCTGTTTGCAACTACCAAGTCCGCAGCCTCGCAAACGCTCCGGAGCGCCTGTCCCCAGATATCGCGGCGCCATCGAGATCTGCTGGGCATCAGCTCCGAGCCGTGGGCAAGAATGACTCGCGGCCTTGCGCCGGCGGCTTGCGCCAGCAGGCCGTCGGGGTACCATAGCCCGCAGATGACCGGCCCCCGGCATATCCGGCTACGCAGGGCCCGGTAACTGTCCCACTCCCGCCATGGCCGCGCATGCCTCACCCGAACCTCACGGGTACGCGCCGGTGGTTGCGCAATGCCATTCCTCGGGGTTGGGGCGATTACCTGAACCTCCAGGCCAGCGCGCGCCCCGCCGGCGGCTATCTCCGAGCACAACCGAGCGATGCCGCCGTCGTTCGGAGGATAGTCGGACGAAAGCAGCAGCAGGTCTGTCATGGCAGCAGAGCGGCAGACCAGAAGCTCGTTCTCCAGCTTATTCTCCACTCGTCGGTTTGCCCATTCGTGCCATGGAATGGCGGCTGTGCTTTCGTACCGTCCCCGGATTATAACCGCTTAGGGCATCTAATATCTTCAAGATCAGTGCCCAAAACACAGTATATAGAAGAATATATCGAATTACCAAAGGCGTTGGATAACCGTTACAATGGAGGCATGCCTTCATTAGAATGCAGAGGAACACTAGCTTGCCCGTATAGCTCAGACCCACGCTATATAACACAACATATTCACTCATGCACAACGCCATCACTACGAGAAACCCTAAGACCAACACACCGACTGGCCCTGCTGTTGACCAACCGTCTGCTAGCACGCCAAACTCGGACGTTGAGCCAATGACGTTCATAAACCCGTAGTCGGAAGCATGCTGCGTTCCAAACCCCGACGCAAAAAACCGTTGGCGACCGTCGGCCCCCCAAGTCCCTATTTGCAGGTAGGGCCGACAGTCCGACGCCCAAGCCGCAAAGCCGCGATATGGTATCGGGTCGGGCGTGAGAACTGTACTCGCAGCGTTTGGCCACGCATATAGGCGGTTCAACGTATTCGCTATAGGATCTGTATCTCTCGCCTGATAATCGGAACGGCTCACCGCAATTTCATCGGCAAAGCCACTCAGCTGTGAGATTCCCAGAAGGTCGAGTGAATTGCGCCCCCTCCTGACCCGGACGTCTCCAACCAGCGAGAACAATAGAAACAGTGGCACCAGCGCCGCGAGAGAAGCGAAGATGAGCCGGCGCCGATGACGCTCGTGCGGAGAGACTAGGCGCCCGGCGACATAAAGGCCGAGGAGCACAGTGGGATACCGCGTACCGAGCAGTGCGCCAACCACACAATTCATTGCCAGCGCGCTGAGCACCACCGCGTTTGCCGCTGCACCGAGATCTCCCGCAAACCAACCTACAAAAAAGCCCACAGCTTCTAGGTCCTCTGTGAGTAGATTGCTTACCCAGACCAATGAGGCGGGCAGCGCCAGCGCGAGTAGTAGTCTCGAGATGTGCAGGAAAAGGGCAGCGATGAGAACGAAGCGGGTGCGCGTTGTTGAGTGTTGTGTGAGGTTGAGAGACGGCCGCCTTGTTCTGTGCGTAAGTAGGCCCCACATCGTCGCGGCGAGTAGAGTGCCGGCGAGTAGCGACCATTCCCCTAATGCGAGAACGCCGGAATGATCGGCGAGATCCATACCCCAACCACCAGTGGGGCTTCGAGTCTGGCCAAAGAGTGCCAGCAATAGCTGAGCCAGGCTCTGACCCGCATAGACACAGACCAACAGCCTGAAGCAAAGTGATGTCGGTAGGAGGGCGCTCCCGACTTGGAAGACGATCCACGCAACGAGCAGAGTCGCGGCGCTTGTCAAAGCTAAACTAATGGCACCGGCCGTTAGTGACCCGATCGCACACACGAAGACCGCGATAATTAACAAAGCGCAGAGAAGTGCTCCGCGCTGTCCTGCCACAGAGTGGCTGGCTCTCCTCCGAAAGACTTCTACTGACGCGACTTGAGTCATTGTGGAGGCTTACACTCGCCCAACCATACAGCAATCAATTCGCATTGTGCCCGCGTCTGGCTCGCCAGAATGTGTCCATCGACCGGGTTTGCTCCGGCCAGAACTCGTTTGCGCCCCCGGGATCAGCAATGTCGGGCTTCCACAACTCAACAATAACCTATTCGGCGTCTTTTGACGCGAAGCCTGAGCGTCAGCCCGACGTTCATTGCCAAGTACCCAATAGGGAAGAGCACCAGCGCCGGAAACCAACGCAGCGCTGGCTTGTTCAGTTGTGTCGCGAGGTGTTCGGTCCAAACGTTCAACCCGATGAACGACTTGCTTTGCCGGGTTAAGTCCAATCCGCGGTCCCCAGGGATATGAAACTCTGAGACTCGGTAGACTTCATTCTGCACGGTAAGCTTGTGCCTAAGAAGGATGTAGGCGGCGACGGAATCCGGGGGCGCAGAGCGCTGCTCCTGCGCCGTTAACATGTCTTGTTTGATGTAGTGAACTTCCTGGTCCGCCAGAACGCCCGGTATCTGTACCAGGATGGAGGTCAGCGTCAATAGCGCACAAATCCAAAGCCGCGCGCGCGAGTGCCGTCCCGTAAACCAGAATGCGGCGGGCAGCAACCACAGCGGAATCGCCGGGACGAGCAACCGCGGACCCCACGACCACCCTCCCTCCCACGAGTGCCAAGCCCCAGCCAGAATCAGGTTGCCGACTAGCAACCCACCGCAAAGGACCGCCTCCGGTCGGTGTCTCGATGCGAAGTCCCTCCAGCCGAATACGCCAAGAATGAGGATCGGGCAGAAGATGAATAGCCCCTTGTCGAGCGAGCCGAGCAGTTGGGGGACAGTGTGCCACACCTGAAAGGGGAAAAACTGGCGAGCTTCGCTTCCATACCCGGATTCCAATGCGTTCCCAAATCGGACCAAGTTCAGCCAAGCGACACAACAGCCGGCCAAAGTAAACGGGAACGTGAATAGGCCTGCGTTCCGAATCCGGTGCCGCAATTCCCCTGGCCGCGTTATCAGGTAAAGCAGGAACAGTGGAAAGAACGCAGCATAGACGAGCTTCACGAGGAATAGCCCGGCGAACCCCACGCCTCCAGTGACAATGGCTTTGGGGGTCCCCCGCACCACACCGTATACCGCTAATATCAGGAGGCACATCTGCATCTCCTCGCTGAAGTCGTATCCGGCATACCGCCACATCAGAGTGCCGAGCCCAAGCCCAAGTGGGAGGAGCCATGCGCAAGTGCCGGCCACTCGGAACAACTTAAGGAGCTTGGCAAACAGGACCAGAGTAAGCATGGCGAATGGAACGTTTGCAAAGGAAACCAAGAAACCCGTCAATTCGTGCGCCGGCAGACGAGTGAAACTGGACAGAGCGTCACTTGCGGCAACCCAGGGGACATAGTATAGGGCGAGACCTAAACCGTACTTCGAGTAGCTTCTGCCATCGGGGCCTCTCAGTGTGTACGGTTCTACGTATGGAATATCGAGGCGCCCACGGGTGACAATCGCTTGTGCCGTCTGCAACGAGAAGGAGGTGTCCGAAACCTGAATATAGCCCTTGGCCGAAAAGATATAGACCAATAGGCAAACCGTTAGCACCTGCCGGAACATTCGCTCACCCAACATTAGTGGTCCCACGCAAAGGATGGAGCGCGGTTATTGCCCCTGCGGCGCCTAGCAGTTGAGGCGTTCAAGGACAGTATGTAGCTGCCGGTCGTAGGAATAATCCGACCGCGTGCAGCGCTCGAGCCCGGCGCGGGCGATCTGGGAGCGCGCCTCGGAGTGCGTGAGGTAGTGCCGGCATTTCTTGAAGAGCTCGTCGTGGTTACTGAAGAACTCCGCTTCCACGCCTTCCTGAAATAGCTGCTGATGCTCTGCTGTTCGCTGCGCGAGCATAAAGGCTCCGCACGCAGGGATCTCGACCGACCGCGTTGTCTGGAGATCGCGGTTCGACCTACGCAAGAACGCCAGGTTGATGTCAAAGCTGCAAATCGCCTTGGCGTATTCGGCGCCGAAGACAGCGCGCTGCTCTACTTTCAGCGCGGGGTGCTGATGAAGAGCCGCCCATTCCACCCAGCCGCTTCCCCATGTTTCTCCCCACACTCGTACGGGAATGCCGCCGGTAACAAGAGACCAGATCGCATCGGCGCGCTCTTTTTCAAAGCCGCCAATGAAGCCCACCGGCCCGCCCCAACGTTCCCGATCCTCACTAGAAACGGCGACCGGGCGGTGTAGGGTTGGGCAAAAGGCGTTGTTGACGAACAGTACGCGTGTGGCGCCCATGGATTGGAGTTCGGCTACGTTGTAAGACTTATTCGTCGCATGCAAATCGTAGAGGGGAATCCCTGCCAGATACTGTCTGGACTGGTTGTGCTTCCCTCTCATATCGTCCAGGCTATAGTGGACCAGGCGCACCCCCGGAGCGGTCTCGCGGAGCGTTCGGAGGGTCCTTGGCCGGATGGTCAATCCCTTGTCGATCCAGACGACTTCAAGTTTGTGCTGTTTGGCGAGATCCAACAGCGCTCGATTCGCCCCGGCGGTGTCGATAGCCCATCCAACCCTTCGAGCAGCGCGTACCCACATGCTGTGCAGCCCGCGGAGGGGGCGCGTCGTGTCCACTCCAATCACCCTGTGGCCCAGCCGCTGCAACGCTTCCAGTCGCATCTTGGCAGTGCTACCTTCCCACAGGTCTCCGCAATAGGCAATCAGCAACGCGCATCCTCGCCGTTGGTACAGAGCAGCATCATGTTTCGTGTATAGATGCCGCCCATTGTGGAACCGGTTTCGATGAGGTTCCACACTGCATAACCACACCAGATCAACTTCCAGCCGAGCCATTGGACCGCGCTTGCGACGCTATAAACGTAGGGAGGAACATCCCGTGCATATACTTCACCAAAGCCCGCTAGCCGTAATGCCGAAGCAAGGCAACGGGCATCAAAGATAACCTCGTGTGTCAGATCGCCATACCGGTAGCTCGACGCCCATGGGGAGCATGCGTTTGGGGTTTGGATGATGAATCGTCCGTTTGGCGTGAGGTGGATTCGAACGAGCTGAAGCAGCTCGATGATCTCGTCCTTGCCAAAGTGCTCGATTACGTCAAAGGCGGTGATCAGGTCGAAGCACTCACGCGACTCCAGGAGGTATTCTCGAAGGTCCGTCTGCGTTACCTGAAATCCTGCCTCCCGAGCCAGACCAACCGCCTGCCGGCCTAAGTCCACACCGCGCACGTCGGAATACCCGGCGACGCGGAGCGCGCGCAGGAAACGCCCAGACCCGCATGCCAAGTCAAGACACTTGGCGTTCCTGTCGGGTGGTAGCCAACCTTTCAAGCGACTTAATGCCGCTGCGCAGCCCACCGAATATCTCCTTGCGTTGTCTTGCGCCCATTGCGGCGCCTGCAACGAGATGTAATTCTCATACAAGGCAGATCGATACTTGCGTTCGGGCATTCCGTTTCCCTTCCTGATCAGCCGCCTCGCGCGCGGGTTTACCGCCGGGCGCCAAAGAAACCTGGCGCATTGCGAGTGAAGCGGTCCGCGATCAGCAGACGCCCAGATTGATCGAGCAGGAACGTCCAGACGCCGGCTGTGGCAGTGATAACTGAAACCGCCCCGGCGATTACCACGCGGAGCGGCAGAAATACAATTGGCAGGCGATGTACTGCCGCGCTCATAGCCAAGGTAAGCGCGGTCACGAAGGCAAGGGTAAACCAAACGCGGGTCGCGAACTGGCGATACGGTGTACCGGTCAACGTGCAGGCATCCGCAATCACGAAGTGGTAGCAGAATAGAGCTTCGCCTGCGAACAGGCCCATGGGCACAGCAACCAGTGCGAGGCGCGGCAGGAACACCGCGACGAACACGACTCCTCCTACCCCGGCAAGCAACTGACACCACGCCAGCTTGCGGTGCCGGTTCGTCGCCCCAGCCAGCATGGAACTCGCTATCCACGGCGCCTGGCACAGTACATAAAGGAGAAACGTCCTCAGCAACCAGGGCTGTACCGATAAGTGGCCGCGAGTCCAAAGCCCGATAAAGCCCTGTCCCTCGAACCATAGGGTGCCCACGAACGTGATCGAGATCGCCATGTAGGCTGCGACCAAGAGAGTATGGGCCGTTCGGAGTGCGGCCTTGTCTCCAACTGCGTCGAGCCTGGTCAATTCCGGCCATAGCGCCCAGCACAGGATTGTCGGAACCTGGCCTGCGGCGTTCGCGAGGGTACGTGTCGTAACCAGCAACGCGACGGCCGCGCCGCCCAGCAGGTGGGCGACAAGAATCACTGGGCCGTTCAAGGTGATCACCATTGCGACCATTATCAAGGCAAACAACAGACTCGGCTTGATGAGGGCTGTTACGCCACGCAAACTGGCAGCCCGCAGTCGCGGCAGCAGGTCGCCGTGAGAGCGTCGGACCAGGAACCAAGCCAGCAGGGCGCATAGCAATAAAGGGGACCACGTCCACGCCGCAAGCGCTGCCACGCCACCACCTAGGCAGAGCACAGTTGCGGTGGCTCCTATGACCCCCAACATCTGCAGGTTGACAATCCACTGGGAAGCTGACAGGTTTCCCGTTGTGCGAAAGATGTTCCAGATCTGCCCAGCCGGCATTGTCCACATGATTCGACCGGCCAGAAGGCACATGACGAACGTCGCAGCCGCACGGGGGATGTGGACCACTCCGAGCCATCGTGTAACAGGTAGGAGAAGGCAAAGTGCAACTGCAAGGGCGGTCACCGCGCTCGCCATTCCGATGTAGAAGAGGAGAGCTGACGCCTGAA
The DNA here is from genome assembly GCA_003139735.1 of Bryobacterales bacterium. GTDB lineage: Bacteria > Acidobacteriota > Terriglobia > Bryobacterales > Bryobacteraceae > BOG-224. The sequence goes on from PLGA01000579.1 coordinate 94,529, forward strand.
TCTCCTGGTACTGTTCCCGCTCACTGCGCTGGTAGGCCTTTATGAGAGCGTTCCCGGACGCTCTGTTCATCCCCATATCGGCAGTTGAGAAATAGGCGACCGCAGCCGACAGGGCTATCCACTCACCGTACACCTCCGTCGACCAATAAGAGAGAAACAATGGGACCAACAGAAGGTTGCCCGCGGTGTTCACGATCTGAGTGAATCCCAGAGCAGCCGCATTTTTGTACAGGCGTTGCCAAATATGCGATGGCCGTTGCCCGATGGCCGCCTCTGTCGGTACGGGTGATAGCACAAAGAACCCAGTCAGCTCGTTTCGCCCGGGCCAAAGGCGCGGACCTCGCAAAAACGGCCTGGTGGCACAGCAAGGTAATCATTGGTTAGATGGCCGTCTTCGTTCGGCGCGTCGATTAGATGCAGTTGGGCATCGTGGCTGAGCCTGAAGATGGAGTAATTTCCTGGTCTTAATGTTTCAACCAATTGCATCAGTGTATATGCGCCAAACGCGGCAGCGTTTGTTGGGACGTACTCGAACAAAATAAAAGGCGGCCGGGTATTAGACAAGGTCTGTACTGCGCCACGAAAGGCCATCAACTCGGCTCCTTCTACATCAATCTTGATGAAATCTGGATGACCGAACCGGGCAGCGAGATCGTCGATAGTAACGACTTCGACTTCTCCCGCGCTGGAGTACTGCACCTGGGAGAAGTCGAGCAACTTGGCCTCACAGGGATGTGCGTATCCACTCGCCGCCCCGATCGCGCAAGGCACGACCTCTATACTTGGCCGGGAATCCACGTTCTTGCGAAGGAGCCGAAGCGCGCGCGGCATTGGTTCAACTGCGACGATCACCCCACGACCTTGGGTCAAGCGATGCATTAGACACGAATACCAACCAATATTCGCGCCAATGTCGAACACTATCGTATCCGGCTTTACGAGAGCCGAAACGATCCTGTCTTCCCCTACTTGATGCGGATAACAACCGTACTTCAAAAGAACACTGCAGACGGATTCCCTCAGGTCTAGGCACATCGGCCCGCACATATCTATGTCGATCGTGACGTCCTGTAAGCGAGGCCAGCAACGCGCAGCGAGTGGTACCAACCTGCCCCACCCCCGTCGAGGCGCCCTGGCAAACGCACAGGCAAACCGAGCTGGAAGGGGCAAGGTCTTGGGCAGCCGGGGTGGTTGGCCTTTCAGCGCGAAAGCCCGCTTCATCTCACCAAGCTCCGAACAGAAGCCGAATGCCGAATGCGAGTCGTGCTGGGTGTTCCGATTGCATCAGCCTTCTTCTCTCAGTTGCAACTGGCCGCGGCCCGCCAGCGTCGCGCGGATCACGCTCTGCTGTTCTTCGGCGCCGAGTTCCGGATAAATTGGGAGGGCCAAAACCTCCGCCGTCGCGCGCTCGGCTTCCGCCAGCGTACCGGCCTTGTACCCCAGGTGCGCGAAGCATGGCTGCAAAGGCAAGCACAGCGGGTAGTAGATTTCACACCCGATGTCCTGCCGGCGAAGCTCTTCGGCCAACTTGTCGCGCTCGGGCGTCCGAATCACATATTGGTTGTAGATGCTGACGCACTCGGGCATGACGAAGGGGGCCCGGATATCCGTCCCCGCGAAGGCCCTGTCGTAGACTGCCGCGTTCCGCCGCCGCCGTTCCGACCAACTATCCAGGTGCGGCAGTTTGACCAGCAGGATAGCCGCTTGAATCGGGTCCAGCCGGAAATTTCCGCCGATGTAGACGTGGTGGTACTTCGACTCCGATCCGTGATTTCGCAGCGCCATCATGCGCTCGTACAGCGCCGCGTCGTTCGTGACCACCATGCCGCCGTCGCCGGCCGCGCCGAGGTTCTTGCTGGGGTAGAAGCTGAAACAGCCGGCCGCCCCGATGCTCCCGGCCTTGCGTCCTTTGTAGGTCGCGGTGATGGACTGGGCGGCGTCTTCGATCACGGCGAGCCCGTGACGGTTCGCAATCCGCATGATCGGGTCCATATCGCACATTTGGCCGAAAAGGTGCACCGGAACAATCGCCTTGGTGCGGGGAGTGATGGCCCTCTCGATCAGTTCCGGGTCGATGTTGAACGTGCGGGGATCGATGTCGACGAATACCGGCGTGGCCCCCGTGCGGGCGATGGAGCCAGCCGTGGCGAAGAAGGTAAACGGGGTGGTGATGGCTTCGTCGCCAGGTCCCAGACCGAGCGCCATCATGCTGCACAGAAGCGCGTCGGTGCCGCTCGAAACCCCGACTGCGTACTTGCAGCCGCTGATCGCGGCGATCTCCCGCTCGAGCTCGGCGACCTTGGGCCCGCCGATGCAGACCTGGGAATCGAGCGTTTCCGCGACCGCGGCTAGCACCTGCGCGCGGATAGCGGCATGCTGCGCCTTAAGGTCCAGGAGCGGTACCTTCATCGGATTCCTTGATGAATGGCCGCGGAGGAACGCGGATGAACGCGGATTGAAAACTCAACCCTTTTATGTGTTGAATCCGCGTTCATCTGCGTTCATCCGCGGCTAAGAAGTCTTTTTCGGCGTCCGGCTGAAACTTATGGACGATACGCTTCCACTCGACTTTGGGCTTTTGGAAATTGACTAAGAGACAAACCGTCCGGCCGGAGGCTCGCAGGTAGTTAAGACATTGCGCGGTGTGCTCGTTGGCAAGGCGCTCCACACACTTAAGCTCCAAGAGCAGCACGTCTTCGANNGCCGCGAAGGCCGAGTTCTCTGAGCAGAGATCGTTCGTAGACCTTTTCCAGGAATCCGGCGCCAAGGGTATTGGAAACCTCAAAGATTGCGCCGAGCACCTGCTCAGTCAAGGAATCGAAAGAATCTGCGTTCATCTGCGTTCATCGGCGGCCATTATTGTATTGTGGCGCTCACGACTCTTTGGTCGGCTTGTAATACTTCGAATAATACTTGCCGTAATATCCGTAGTAATAATACCGGTCGCTCATGTCTTCGCGGACTTCATTGAGCGCTACGCCGATTACGTTCGCTCTGAGGCGCCTCAAATTGCTCAGGACGCTGGCCACCGCCGTCTTGCTTGTTTGGCCGGCGACGGTGACCACAACCACGCCGTCCACGATGGCGGCCATTTGAAGCGGCTCGGCAAAACCCAGCAGTGGGGGCGAATCCACAATGATCAAGTCGTATTCTTCCTTGGCTTCCTTTAGTATCTTTTCCAGCACGCCGCCCACCCGGTCGGCCGCTCGCCGCGATGCGGGCCCGGCGGGCAGGACGGCCAAGTCGGGGTAATCCTCCACCGCCTGGACTGCCTCCCGCCACTCAATTTGCGCATGGATTACCGAAGAAAGACCGATGTCGTTCTTCAGACCGAAGCGGCCATGAACGCCTGGACGGCGCAGATCGGCGTCGATCAGCAGCGTCTTGCGCAGTTGCAGGCTGTGGGCCGTCGCCAGGCGCGTCGAAGTCGTGGTTTTTCCCTCTCGCGGCACCGCCGATGTCACTAGCAGGGTATGCGGCCGGCGGTTCGGATCGGAAAGGAGAATCGAATCGCGCAGCGTCCTGATCGCTTCGTCGAACGACGATGCTTGCCCGCCGGTTCGGTCTTTTCCGTGCGACAGCGCCCCCGTCAGGCGGCCNNTGGATCTGTTCCGGGTCGCTAATGGTGTTATCCAGGGTGTCGGCCAGAACCGCGGCTCCAACCGCCAGCAGGGAAGAGAATAGCAACGCGAGAGTCGCATTCAGCGGGGTGTTCGGGAAAACCGGCCGGAGCGCGGGGCGGGCTGGATCCGCCAGGCGGATCGAGCTGTTTTGAAAACTGGAGTTGATCTCCGCTTCCTGGATTTTCCGCCACAACTCGTCATAGAGAGTCTTATCCGTATCGGCTTCCTGTTTGACTGCTTTGTACTCGAAGGAACTCGCGTTCAGCTTGTCGGACTCGTCCTTGGCGGCCTCCACCGCTTTGTTGATCTCCGCCTCCCGTTCGAGGGCTTGATGGTACTCTACGGCCACCCGTTCCACGATGCCGTCCTTCAGGGCATCGCGCTGGCTCGTCAATTGGGCGACCGCTTCTGCGGCCTGCTTGTACTCCGGATGTGCGGGGCCGACCTGCAGTTTGGCTGCCTCGAATTTTTGCTGCGCTTCGCCGAGGCTGTCGGAAAGTTTACGGAGCTGCTCCCCTTGAGTGGATGCCTGGGCGGCTTCGAGAGATCCCTCTTTCACCGCGTTGAACGCCGCTTCCTTGCGAACACGGTCCGTTTGGGCGTTGGTAAGTTCCGTGTTGAGTTGCACCAGTCGCGCGGTGAGAATGTTGGTTTTCTGCTCGGGGTCGATAACCTTTAGGTCCTTTTCGAATTCGGCCAGCCTCAAGGAGGAGCGCTCCATCTGCGCCTTCAGCGCGTCCAGGTGTTTCTCCATGTAGGTGGATTCGTCTTGGGCCGCAACGAAACGAATGTCCTGGCTGTGCTGTTTGTAACTGCGCGCGATTTGGTTGGCCGCCTCGGCGGCCAGTTGCGGGTTCGGAGACCGGTAGGCGACCAGCAGAAGATATGTGTTCGGCGGCCGGGTCACTTTCAAATTATTCAGGTGGATCGGCGCATCCTCCGCGCGCGCCGTGGGAAGCTGCGCATCGCGCGGTCCGGGCTTGGCGGGCTCCGTTAGCTTGAGGCTCTGCACCACGGGCCGCAAGACCGAATCCGACTGGATGAGTTTGATCTGGGTCGCCAGAAACTGGTCGGCGTCCCAATTGTCCGCTTGCATCTCGGAATTTTGGCCAACCACATTCGCCGGGATCTCGCGGTCGATATCGATTGTGGCGGTCGATTCGTAAATCGGCGTGAGCCGGGACGAAACCACAATCGTACCGATCACCGACGTGAGCACGAATGCCAGGATTTCCCAGCGTCGCCGCTTCAGAATCCAGAGGTAATGGGATAAGGGAAGCGTCCGCTCTTCCTCCGGCTCCGCATAGGTGTACGCCGGCGGCTGTACGGTGACGGGAATGGCCGGAACCGCGCCGCTAAACTCGGGAGACGGGAGCGCGAGAGGTTCTCTTCTTTCAGGCATCGGGTGTTCCTTACTATGGGTGGGTGTAGACCAGCGCCGCTCCAGCGGCGGCTCCAAGCGGCGATAATTTGTCCAGCGTCGTCAAAGCGATCCGCTTGCCCGTGTTATCCGGTACGTAGAAAATGTCGTTGGCCAGCAAGGGCACGTCCGGCGCCTTGCGGTTCAGGATCTTTGCCAACGGCACGGAGATTTCGGTTCTGCCGCCGGCGCCATCCGGCCGGTAGATGTAAGCCACTTTGGCGGCGTACGGCGCCAGCCCTTGCGAAAGCGCCAGAATTTGCATGATGCTGATTTCGGAGCCGTCCTGTACCTTGTATGCGTTGGGCATTTTAACGTACCCCCACACGTAGACTTTGCCGGCTTCCGGTACCAGGACCTGTTCGCCTCCCGTGAGCATGAAGTTGAGGCCCGCATCGGCGTCGTTGATCAGCCCGTGGACGGGAATATGACGGGTGTGCGTGATGGGCTTGCCGTCCGGCCCAGGTTCCGTCTGGCTCACCAGGATCTCCGGTCCCGCGCTGTCGCTCAACCCCCCGGCGCGCGAAATCGCTTCGAGAAGCGGGGTGGGGCTTGCCGCCTGAAACTCCAGCGGCGTCTTTACCGCCCCGGAGACCGTGATCGGCCGGCTATGGTACTCGGCGATGGTTACCGTGACGAACGGGTCCGGATACAGCTCTTCTTGCCGCAACGCTCCCGCAATAGCCGTCTCCAGGTCGGAGGGATATAACCCATCGGCCTTGATGCGCTGCTTGAGCATGGGAAGCCGGATATTTCCGTCCGCCCCGACGCGGATCGTGCGGGTGAGTTCCGGCGCCCCGTAAACCGACACCGAAATAAGGTCGTTTGGCCCAATCGACTGCGTCGGCAGATTGGCCTCGTTCTCGGGTACCGTAATGACGCGGTTCGGATTCGGTTGCTGCGCCGCGGCCGCCGCGGCTAAAAGGCAAATTACGAACGTCATACGCATGAGCACACCTCGATTCTCAGGCCTGATGCCCGTTGTTGTCTCGCCCGCCAAGCGCGTCCACAAGACGCGCCACGTTGGCTTCGAGAACGTTTAAGCGCCGGTCGAATAGCGATAGTTTGCCATTCAGGGATTCCGAAACTGCCGGGAACTGCGCGCCCGTTGCGGTTCCCAGCATGACAAGACGCGCGAACTCCGATAGGCAGCGTGAGCCCTGAACGCTTGCGGCGGCTTTCAATTGCTCGAGTTCTTCGTCTGTCACCCGGAAGTTGACGAGACGGCTTCGGATTTTTTGCACTGTGGAACTCCCTTATTGAGAGAAGTCCATCGGGTGAAAGGAAGGGGGGTTGGAAAGGCGAAAACGGATGGACTTGACTTCTAGTTCTTCAGCCGGGCAAAGCTCACGCTTCTTGAGTCCCATTCCCGGCTCAGGTTGAAATTCGCCAAACCTCGCGCGCCCCGCCGCCGTAAACCCGCGGACCTGGTCGCTACGCGTGTAAAAAAGACGTGTATCACAAAGAGAATACCGATGCAATGCGCAACCCAATGGGGTCGCCGCCTTTTGTATCCCCGTCGCGCCCTGTATTGGGCCTGTATTAACAGGTTGACGGTTCATCGTCTCCCAACGGGGCCCGCTTTTGTCATAGAGTATACGGTAAGCGCGCTCCGGAGGCCCTGACGGCCCCATGATGAATTTTTACGAGGAATTCGGCGTCTGCAACGATGCTTCGGTTGAGGAGATTCGCCAGGCCTACAAAACGCTGGCCCGCCTTCTGCATCCCGATGGCCAGACGGACGAAAAGCTGAGGGCCGCGGCCGCGTGCCAGATGAAACGTCTGCATGAGGTCCTCGATGTTCTCGTGGACCCCCGAAAGCGCCGCGCTTATGATGAGGGTCTTGCGGCGGACGCTTATCCGAATGCCGCCCCGCAGTGGGCCCCGCGCGATGGCGCGGAGCCGTTTGTTCGGCCGCTGGGAGACTTCGAGTGGGCGCAATCCGCCCTTCGACACTGGTTTTGGATCCTGATCGGGTGCATGATTCTTGGCAGCGGCTTTTGGTATATGACGGCCCGCGCCCCCACCCCGGCGGAATCCGCGCCGGAAGGTCTCTCCCGGAATGGAACGGGACCCGTGCTCCAGCCCCCTGAACCGGTTGCCAAGCGTCCAACCGGCGGTCGTCGCATCGTGAAACCTCGTTTATTGTCCGCGGCCGAAGCTGCTTCGCTGGAAGAACGCGGCGCTTCCAAACCCGAGCCTCCCGTTCTTTCGGATATTCCAGCGCCGACACCGCTTGCGCCTTCCGGCTTGGCCCCGGCCGCGGCTTATTCGGCGCGCACGCCCGAAATCCGGGAGCCGGAACATGCGCCTTACCTTCCGCGCGTACGGGAATCCTCGTTCGCCGGGGAGTGGTTCTATGTGCCAACTATCGAGAAGCCCGACCCGCATCTCTACCCGCCGGTGGATATCGAGTTCCAACTCACGGAAAAGGACGGATTTCTAGAGGGCCAATATCGTGGAACCTACAAGGTTCCAGATACGGCCGTGTCTCAAGATGTCGTCTTTCAGGTCCAAGGCAAGTCGTCCCGGGGACCGTCGGCGGCTCTGGTTTGGACATCCGGCGACGGGGCCAACGGCGAAATCGATCTGAACTTGCGCCAGCCGAACTTGATGCGAGTGACGTGGTGGACCATCCAGCTTGGCCGCCGCCCAGGTTTGAGTTCCGGCGTCGCAACCTTGTTTCGCCAGCAAACGCGTTGATGCGAGATCCCTGGACACTACGCTAATCGGCCTGCTCTTTCCAGAACTGCCACCATCGCTTCGGCCCTGCCAAACACGGCTGTTTTCCGCCCGCCACGGGAAGGCCTTCGATGATGCTGCGCGGGTTTTCGGTAAACAGAATTTCCGCGGCGTCGTCGCCATAGCGGGACCGGATGGCTTTGTGCGCCTTGTCCAGGTTCGGGCTGCGATGCTCCGGATCGTGCGCGTCGCTGGCCACCACATGCACCATGCCGCGGTCTAATAATTTGTTGCACGCGGCGCCGGCCGCGCCGCCGAAGCCGCCCGTTACCGAAAGAGCCGTCACCTGCACCAGGCATCCAAGCTCGACCCATTCTCCCACTCGGCTAAGCTCCCGCCGCAGGACCGGATTGCGCTCCGGATGCGTCACGACGGGTACGATCCCCGCATCCACCAGCCGCCGCAAGACGATCTCCGTATGCTTGCCGACGTGGAAATCGGGACATTCCACCAGCAGGTATTGCTTTCCGTTAATGGTGTACGTGCCGGGCTCGTCCAGCAAGTGGTCGATGTTATCGAAGCTCAGATGAAAATCGCAGCCCCTGAGAACCCTCGGCGCGCCACCGGTTAGGGCGGTGAGTTCCCGTATCCGCTGGTCCACCAGCTCGGGCCGGTAGGCGAACTCCGCATTCGAGTGGGGCGACGCCACGATGTCCGTTGTGCCGCTTTCCCTGGCAACCTGCATCATGGCGATGCTCTCTTCCACGCTGCCCGAGCCGTCGTCGAGTTCCCAGAGAATGTGGCTGTGGATATCGACCATGCGCGAAACCCATCCTAGCACGCGGGTTGTCTTACGCCGCGTGGCGGAACTATGCGCTATGCTGCGGCTCTTGCTGCCTTGCCCAGGACTGGGCATAGAGGCCGCCGCATCTCAATAGCTCTTCATGCGAGCCGGACTCCACCACCCGGCCCCCGAAAAAGACGTGGATTTCGTCCGCGCGCATCGCGGTAGTGAGGCGATGCGTAATCAGGATGGCGGTGCGCCCATGGGCAAGCGACCGGAAGCGCTTGATCCACTCGGCCTCCGCCCAGGGGTCCATCGCGCTCGTGGGCTCGTCGAGAATCAGAATCGGGGCCTGGCGTAGAAATGCGCGCGCTAAGGCGATGCGCTGCCATTCGCCGGTGGAGATCTCGGCGCCGTCGTTAAAGAACTTCCCCAGCGGGTTGTCGTAACCGGCCGGCAGGCGCCGGACAATTTCGTCGGCGCCGGCGGCCACGGCCGCGGCTTCGATCTCCGCCTCGGACGCGCCTTGGTCGCCCAGACGGATGTTCTCCCTGGCCGTGTCGTTGTAACGAACGGGTTCCTGGAATAGCGCCGTGATGTGGCGCCTCAGTTCTTCGATCTGAAAACTGCGCAGATCGCGGCCATCCAGTTCGATGCGGCCGCCCACCGGATCGTAAAAACGGCACAGCAGCTTCACGAAAGTGCTCTTGCCCGCCCCGTTGGGGCCTACCAGACTCACCATTCGGCCGGCCGGGATGGTGAGACTGAAATCGCTCAGGGTGGGTTCCTGGGCTCCCGGATATCGGAATGTGACCCGCTCGAAACGGATTCCGCTCTTGAGCGCGGAAGGCATGGGGCTGGGTGAAGGCGGGCTGAGTACCGTGGGATCCAGCGCCAGGAACTCAAACAGGTTTCCAAGAAACAGGCTGCTGGCATAGAGTTGGCCGAGGTTCTGAAGCAGCGACCGCATCAGGCCGAGGCCTTGCTGGAAGGCCTGATAGAAAAGCGCCAGGTCGCCCGGCGTGATCCATCCGCGAATCGCTCGCCATGCCATCCAGAGGAGGCTCGCGCCGGCCGCTAGAAGCGCCAGTGCGCCGGCCGCGAATTCGCCTAGCGCCTGGCTTTGCGCAAGCTGGAACTTCTCGCCCCGCAACCGCTTTCGCAATGCGGCGTAAGCCGTCTGAAACCGGTCGCCGAGCGCAAAGAGCCGGAGTTCGGAAGCCGCTTCGTGGCCCGTGAGCAGCCAGTCGTAATACCAGGTGCGGCGCTCGTCGCCGGTCGTTCGCAGCCGCCATTCGTGCTGGCGCACGGTGTTGCGCAAAACCACGTAGAGCGCCGGCAGCGTGCTCGCCAGCAGCGCCACGGGCAGCCAGACGCCGAATGGCGCCAGCACCGCCAGCATGGCTGTCAGCGTGATCCCGTTCTGCAGGATTCCGCTCAGGCTCTCCAGCAGCAGCACCGGGCGATACGACGCCTCGGCGCGCGCCCGGTGCAGCCGGTCGTAAAACTCCGGGGAGTCGTAGAAAGCCAGATCGATCTCCGCGGATTTGCGCTGAATCAAAGCCGTGATGTAATCCTGGACCAGCTCGGATTGATGGGTCCGCACCCAAACCGTGGCGGGCCGCAAAATCTCGGTAAGCAGCGCGATCGCCGCAATCAGCACGCCGATCGCGATGGCCGGCCGGACGCTTTCCCATGTTCCGCCGCTCTTGATCGCGGCCAGGATCCGGTTCACCAAAGGCCGGGTCAGATATACGCTGCTGACCGGGAGCAGTCCCTGCAGAACCAGGAGGACGGCCCACAACGCGGTCCATAGCCGCGCTGCGGCCCAAGCGAGTTTCAGGGCCCCCGGAAGACGGCTAAACTCGGCCGCGGCCACCTTGAGTTTCTGCGCGATATAAGCGAGCACGGTGAATAACGATGCGGTCGAGGCGCTGTGTTCGAAGGCCCGAGACGGCTTAGCCTTCATCCTGCGACGAACGTCGCGCGCTTGTCAATACAGCCAGCCTCGAATCCAAATACACTGTAGGGTTGACGTGCTGACGGCTAACCGCCTCGCGCGCGTTGCTAAGGATAAATCCGGATGGTTCGGCTATTTCGCGTTTTCGTCCCCACGAGCGTGTTGGCGCTGCTCGCGGTCGATATCCTGCTGATTACATCGGCGTTTATCCTGACTACCTATCTCGTCATGGAGGTTGACCCCGCGCCGTACCTCCTCTACGATGGCGGGATCGCGCGCATCTTAGTGGTGGTTTTCACCATTCTGATTGGCCTGTACTTGCGGGATTTTTATTCGCGCTTCCGCGTCCCGTCGCGCGTCGTGCTGCTCCAGGATCTCTGCGTGGCGATGGGCTGGGCCTTTCTTCTGCAAGGGCTCGTCAGCTATTTCGCCCCGGACCTGAAGGCGCCCATGCCGGTGATCTTGTGGGGCAGCTTGCTCACGCTGGTCGTACTGTTCTTCTGGCGCGTGTTTTTTAGCGTCTATGCCCTTCAGATCCTCGGCCGGAACCGGCTGCTGCTGGTGGGTGGCAGCCCCCTGCTGGAGGACATCGGCAGGCACGTCGGCGAGCATCCGGAATTGGGGCTCCTGGTAGCCGGGTACGTGCGGGATTCCCGGGACGCCGGATCGGCGCTTCCCGGCGGAGAGATTCTCGGCCCCATGGCCTCGTTGCGGGAGGCGGTCGAGACCGCGCGCCCGGACCGGATTCTCGTCGGCTTGTCCGATCGCAGCCGCGCGCCGTTCGTCGAACTCCTGGAGCTTCGTTTTGCCGGGTATGTCGTGGAAGAAGCGGCCAGCGCCTATGAAAAACTTCGGGGGCGCGTGCGCCTCGCGGAACTGCGGCCGTCTCAGCTCATGCAATCCGGCGATCTCGATCCCCGTCCTCAAAACGTTCTGTATCGGAGGCTCTGGCACGTATCCCTGGCCGCCATTGGAACCGTCGCGGCCGCCCCCATCATGGCGGTCGCCGCGCTGGCCGTGAAACTCTCGTCGCCCGGACCGGTCCTGTGCCGCCAGACGCGCGTCGGCTTGCGCGACGCCGTCTTCACGCTTTACAGCTTTCGTTCGACTCGAGCCGATGCCGAACACGGCCCTCGCATAACCGGCGTCGGCCGCATCCTCCGTCAGTTGCGGATCGACGACCTGCCGCAACTGTTCAATGTGTTGAAAGGGGATATGTCTTTCGTGGGGCCGCGTCCCGAACGGCCGGAGTTCGCCGCCGCGCTTTCCGGGCATATCCCGTACTACCGGCAGCGCCACTGTGTGCGGCCGGGAATCACCGGCTGGGCCCAAATCAATTTCACATTGCACGGCGAGTTCTTGGACGCCGCTGCCAATCTTGAACGCGACCTTTACTACATCAAGAACATGTCCCTGGGCATGGACACCTTTATCATGTTCCACGCCGTCAAGTCCCTGGTATTGTCGCGCGGTTCACGGTAGTCCGCTTTTCCCACCCTGTTACACTTGGATTTCGGCCTTGCGTATCGCGCTACTCCAAATCAACCCCACCGCGGGCGATCTGAAAGGAAACTCCGCGTTGATTGCCCGCGGCGTGCGCGCCGCGCAGTCCCAGGGCGCCGATCTGGCCGTAACCCCCGAGTTGGCCTTGATGGGATACCTCCCGCGCGACCTCCTCATGAATCGCGGTTTCGTGCGCCGCGCCGGCCGGACGCTCAATGCCCTGGCCACGGAATTGAAAGACGGCCCCCCCTTGCTGGTGGGCATCGCGACTCCCAATCCCGCCGACAGCGGCCGCCCTTTGTTCAACAGCGCCGTGCTCTTGAAAGATGGCGCCGCCGGCCCGGTTTTTCATAAAACCCTCCTGCCCACTTACGACGTCTTCGATGAAGACCGCTACTTCGAACCGGCTACCGGCCCCCAAATTCTCGAACTGAACGGCTGGCGCCTGGGCATCAGCATCTGCGAAGACGTCTGGAACGACCGCGATTTTTGGAGCCGCCGACGCTATCACCAGGATCCCATCGAGGGTCTTGCCCAGGCCGGCGCCCAGGCCATCGTCAACCTCTCCGCCTCTCCCTTCACCGCCGAAAAGCAGATCCTGCGCGAACGCATGCTCGGCCATCTGGCCCGCAAATATTCCTTGCCCCTGGTTTACGTGAACCAGGTGGGCGGCGATGACGACCTCATCTTCGATGGCCGCAGCGCCGCGTTCGACGCCCAGGGCCGCATGTTCGCCCGCGCCAAAGGCTTCGAGGAAGACACGCTGACCGTCGACCTGGCCGCCGGGACGGGCGCCATCGCCGCGGACGATTTCGAACCCGAGGCCGAGATCTGGCATGCTCTGGCGCTCGGCGTCCGCGATTACGCCCGTAAAACCGGCTTCCGCAAAGCTCTGTTGGGCCTCTCGGGCGGCGTCGATTCGGCGCTCACCGCGGCCCTCGCAGCCGACGCTCTCGGCCGTGAAAATGTGCTCGGCGTGATGATGCCCTCGCCCTATTCCAGCCCCGGCAGCCTGGACGATTCCGTCGCGCTCGCGCGTAACCTCGGAATCGAAACCCTCACCCTGCCCATCGCGCCCATGATGAGCGCCTATGACGCGGCCCTGGCCGGCGCTTTCCGTGCGCTCCCGCCGGACGTCACCGAAGAGAACATCCAGTCGCGCATCCGCGGCAATCTCTTGATGGCGCTTTCCAACAAGTTCGGCTCGCTCCTGCTCACCACCGGAAACAAATCGGAAATGTCCGTGGGGTATTGCACCCTGTACGGCGATATGAACGGCGGTCTCGCGGTGATCGCCGATCTGCCGAAAATGATGGTGTACCGGGTCTCGCGGTGGCGCAACCGCCGCCGCGCGGACATCCCCGAAACCATTCTCACCAAGGCGCCATCCGCCGAACTCCGGCCCAACCAGACCGACCAGGACAGCCTCCCGCCGTACGATCTCCTCGACCGGATTCTGGAACTGCATATCGAGCAGTGCCAGTCGGCCGAAGACATCATCGCCCAGGGCTTCGACGAACCCACCGTGCGCCGGGTCCTGAAGCTGGTCCGCGCCGCCGAGTTCAAGCGCAAGCAGGCCGCTCCCGCTCTCAAGGTCACTTCCCGCGCCTTCGGTACCGGCTGGCGCATGCCCGTTGTCCGGCAGGAGTAGATCGGCTGCCGCTATGGCGTGGACGCCTAAGCCCCGCAGGGGCGTAAGAAGATAGCCCAGGGCGTAAGCCCTGTGGAACGAGTCCGGAAACATGTCAGCCCCGCAGGGGCGTAAGAATCAGGACAGAAGGTTAAGGATCTTTGCGCTCCCGCCCCTCTTCATCCATAAAGTAATAGCAGATCATGTGCGTCACAATCATGTGGGCGTCTTCGATCCGTCCCATGTGAGGATGCGAGACCTGCAGATTGAGTTGGGCCATGCGCCCGAGTTCGCCTCCGTTGCGGCCGGTCAGCGCGATCGTCTGGCATCCGATCGAGTTGCCGTATTCCACCGCGCGAAGCACGTTGGGCGAGTTCCCCGAACCGCTGATCGCCATCACCACGTCTCCCGGCTCTGCGAAATTCTTCAACTGCTCCACAAACACGCATTCGTAGCCGACGTCGTTGGAATACGCCGTGATCGTAGGCAGGGAATCCGTCAGCGCCATGATCCGGAAACGCGACGGTCGGCCATGGCTCGCCCCTTTTACCATGTCGCAAACGAAATGCGACGCAGTGGAGGCGCTGCCCCCGTTTCCACACACGAAAATCCGCCGCCCTTCCTCCCGCGCCCGCCGCAACGTCTCGATCGCCTGCCCCACCTTCTCCAGGTCGATCGTCTCGATCGCACTCAGAAGCGCGGCTTTATATGAGAAGGGGAAGTCGCTCGCCATGGATAGGACTGTCTCCATGCGCATGTTACCATAGCCCCTTCGCCGAACCATTCCGCATGCGCAAGAAGACCATCTCCCGCGCCGCCCCGCGGCTGGCCGCGGTTTTCCTGCTCGCGCTGCTGGCCGTGTTGGCGGGCGGCGCTGCATTCCGCGAGTCCGTAGCGTTCGACGAAGTGGCCCACATCGGGGCCGGCATCAGCTACTGGCAGAAACTCGATCTGCGGATGAACCCCGAGCATCCGCCGCTTGCGAAATTGCTGGCCTCCGCATTGCTGGCCGCGCGGGGCGCGCGCGCCGATTACGGCGGCCCCGTCTGGACCTGGAGCGGCCAGCGTCAGGCCAACGCCCTGCTCGGCGAATGGCTCTTCGGTGCCGCGATCCTCACCCGCTGGAACGGCCTCGACTCAACATTGCGCTGGGCCCGCCTACCCATGTTGCTGCTTCTGCTGGCGTCGGGCTTCGCCATCTACCGTTGCGGCGAGCGCCTGGCCGATAGTTGGGGCGGCGTCTTCGCCCTGTGTTGGTTCGCGACCACGCCCACGTTTCTGGCCTTCGGTCCGCTGGTGCTTACCGATACCGCGCTGGCGCTCTTTTCGCTGCTCGCGCTATGGACCCTCGCTACCCTGTGGCGCGACCCTTCCCCCCGCGCCGCCTTTCGCTGCGCGTGCGCCCTCGCTCTGGCGTTACTCACCAAGTTCTCGGCTGGATTACTGCTCTTCGCCTTCGCCGCGCTCCCTCTTTCACTGCGCTGGTTCCCGCTGAAAGGCCAGCCCTCCGGCGCAGCCTTCCACGTCTGGTGGCTCCGTGGTTGGCGCGAAACCGCCAAGGCAGTAATGGCCGCGACGCTGTTGGTCTACGCCGTAGAGTTCGCGTTTTCCTGGAACCAGTCCACAATTCTGCTGAAAAGCATCGGCGATGGATGGGCCGCCCTGGCGCTGCGACGCCTGTTGCTGCCGGTCATGATCTATCTGGGCGGCGTAGTCTTCTTTGCATCCAGCGCCACTCGCCCGGCATACCTATTGGGCCACGCCTATTCGCGCGGCGTTTGGTTTTACTTTCCGGTGGCGGTGTTGCTCAAATCCACGCTGGCGTTTCTCGCCGCCCTGGCGCTCGGCCTGACGGTGGCGCTCGCAGCCCGCTTCGGCCGCGCCCGCGCCACCGCCCTGCGCCCCGGCATGGACTTTCACTGGCGTTCGCTGTGGCTGGGCATGGCGATCGTCGCGCCTGCCTGCATGATGAGCCCGATGACCATCTCCATCCGCCACTTCACGGTCCCTCTGGCGCTGCTGTCGCTCCTGCTCGCGCCGGTCCCGCGCCTGCTCCAAAACCTGCGTGATGCCGGTCGTCCTGGCGCCCGCGCCGTCATCTGGCTCGCGGCCGCCCTGGCCGCCGCTTCGGTAGTTACGGTAATTCGCGCCTGGCCCTATTACATCCCCTTTCTGAATTCCTTCTCGTTCGGTCGCCCCGGCTATGAGTTGGTGAGCGATTCCAACCTGGATTGGGACACCGGACTGCCCGGGGTCGAGACCTTCGTTCGTCGGCGCGGCCTGGACAACGTCTTGGTCGATTCCTACGGCTTCATTGACCCGGCGGCCTATGTGCCGCAAGGCCGTTTGTGGGATTGCCAGGCCGCCACCGCCGCCGACGCCGGCTTGTGGGCCTTCGTATCCGCTAACATGTTCGCCGACGGGGCTAACTGCGCCTGGATGCTGGCCATCCCCCACCAGGCCCTTGCTGGTGGCGGCATGTATGCGTTTCATCTCCCGTCCGCGATTCCCGCACCCGGATCGCCTGGCGGCCCGCCCCTCCCCGCCGCCTATCGGTACATCGGCGATACGTTCGACTGGCGCCGTGTAGTCTACCTCGCCATGCGCGATCCCTATCGCATCGAGGAGATCCTTGATGACATGCGCAAGCCTGCCGCTACAAAACCATAGCGCCGATTTCGTAAACCACGTACCCCCCCGCTGCGTGGTAAACCGCCCGGAACACCTTCGGCCTGCTGCGAACCAGTTCCTCGACGGCCCGGTTGAACGCGCTAACCTCATCGCCGTTACCGGGCGTGACAATCAGATACGACGCTTTAGACCGCATGATCGCCGCGGCCAGTTCCGCCGGCTCAATCACCGGGTTGCGCCCGGTCTTCACTCCGTAGAACAACGCGGCTGGGTTCAAATAGTATCCGCGCAGCGCCCTGTGGTCCGTGTAAAGGTACATCACGGGGTCCGCCACACCCATAAGGATGCCGCCTTGCGGCGTCGCGTTCCGAATCCACGTTGTCATGGCGCGAAGCTCGAACCAGTTGTCCGATGTAGGAGTGCCGTTCGCGGCGATGCGCTGGCAGGATGCATACAGGTGCTGCCCCATCGATACGGCAAGCGCCAGAACCACGGCTCGCATCGCCCAACGCACGCCGGCAATGGTTCGAGCCTTTGCGCTCGCCCGCCAGAACATGAGTAGAACCAGCGGAAAGACAGGGACCATGAAGCGTTCCGGCGGCCATGCCCAAAAAACTAGCAGGCCGAGATAGCAGACCAGAAAGACGGGGACCGTCACCGGACCTCGGCCCGACAGGGATCGCACAATGCCATATCCCAAGCCGATCCCGGTGGGAAGCAACAGAAAAGGCGCTAAGGCGATCGGCGCTTCCAGCAAGCCGAGCGGGTCCCCCGCCAAATGGATGAGGTTGTCGTAGATGATCGCCAGTTTTTCGCGCGGGCTAAAACTGAACAGCACGTTCCAGGTGCGGTAGTTCTGCCCCGTGTAATAGGCCTCCGTGGCGTTCCCCCCGTAAGGATGGGCCGCCGTCCACCAGATCCAAGGCGCGTAGACGGCCGCCGCGACCAGCGCCAGCAGAATTGCGTCGCGGAACCGCCGTTTCCGCAGGAGTGCGACGCCCGCCGCCGCCAGCAGCGCAACACCCGTCGCCCTGGTGAGCAGCGTCAGCCCGATCGCCAGGCCCGCGGCGCAAACGGCGCCAGCCGGCATGGAACGTTGCTCCATCCGCCGCAGCATCAGAAGAGATCCCGTCGCCAGGGCCGCGAACAGGGTCTCCGACATGAGAATCGTGCTCAGGAAAAACACCCACCCCGTGCCTGCGGTAAGTGTGACCATCCCCAAGGCCGTCGCCTTGGATACGCCCTCCTGGACGAGCAGCTTGTAGGAGAGCCAGAACCAAGCCGCCGCCGCCAGTAAAGGAACCGTCTTCAGGGCCGTCAGATTCGCCGGGAATATCGGAAACAGCTTCCATACCAGGGCGAGCAGCGCGGGGAATAGGATCGGGTACTTAGTCTGCGGAAGCGCCTCCGGCAAGCTGATAATCCGGTATCCTTGCCCCGTCGCCAGCGCCTTCGCCGTTACCAGGTAGATCCCGTCGTCATGGAACAGCCCCACGGCCGGTGCGCGCAGCCCAACCGCATAGACGCAAGCCAGCGCCGTTAGCAATATCGCGCACACGGCGATTTTCGGGCGGTCGCTCACGACGAATGCCGAGTTTATCCGGGTCGCGAGATGGATGTCAACACAGGCGATGCGCCGGGCGGGCATTGCCCGCGGAAATCTCGCCAGTGCTCGTCCCAATCGTCGCGCGCGGCGGCGATGCTCAGCCGCTCGTTCAGGCCGGGAATCAGGATGGTGAGTTCCGGCTCGGCGACATCGTCCTCGGGAATATCGAGCCGGATTTTGGAAGTCGCGGCAGTGAAGAGCACTGAGCTACCCGTCGGGCGAGACGCGCCTCGCGGGCGCTCCTGCCATCATCGGTAGGGTACGTCCTCGATCCGCTTCGAGGCAATGTTGTCATTGGTTTACGCGATGGAGTTAACCGCGGGAGAAGCCATGCGGAAAAACAAAAATGCGCCGGCGCCATCGTCTGAAGGAAAATAAAGCCATGACCGGAATCCAGTTTGTGACCGACGAGAAGGGCCGCAAGGTGGGCGTCCTCATCGACCTGAAAAAACACAGGCCCGTTTGGGAGGACTTCTGGGACGGTCTCGTTTCCGAATCGCGCCGGAAGGAAAAAGGCATTCCTTACGAGCAATACCGCGCCAACCGCCTGAAACGCGCGCGCCCCCGTGGCTAAGTACTCCCTCGAAATCAAGCAGTCGGCGCAAGATTCCCCACGCGGGCGAGGAACCTGCACTTGAAACGAATCCTGATCGTCTTCGGTACCCGGCCGGAAGCCATCAAGCTCTGCCCGTTGGTGCGCCAATTGCGTTTGTCGCCGGATGCTTATACGGTAAAAGTTTGTGTTACCGCGCAACACCGCGAGATGCTCGACCACGCCCTCGATGCATTCTCCATCCAGCCGGATTACGATCTCGACCTCATGCAGCCCCGCCAGACGCTCGCCGGTCTCACCGCGCGTATCCTGGCCGCCCTCGATCCGGTGCTGGAGACCGAGCGTCCGGACCTGGTCATAGTCCAGGGCGATACCGCCACAACCCTGGCCGGAGCGCTGGCGGCCTTCTACCGTGAGATTCCAGTGGCGCACGTCGAAGCCGGCCTGCGAACCGGGGATATGGCGCAGCCCTTCCCGGAGGAAATGAACCGCGTCCTGACCTCCCGGCTGGCGGCATGGCATTTCGCCCCCACAGCGCGCGCGGCCGAGGCGCTCTTACGTGAAGGTACGGCGCGCGAGAAGCTTTTTGTGACGGGCAACACCGGCATCGACGCCGTGCTGTATGTTCGCGATGCCCTGGATTCCGGCGCCTTGCGCGCCCCCGATTGGCCCTGGCTCGAACCCGGCAAGCATCTCGTTCTGGTTACCAGCCATCGGCGCGAGAGCTTCGGGCCGGGGCTTGAAAGCGTCATGCGGGCTCTGGCGCGCCTGGCTTCGCGCGGTGATGTGCAAATCGTCTACCCCGTTCACCGCAATCCCAACGTGACCGGCCCGGCGCACGCCCTTCTCGCCGGCCTCCCCCACGTGACGCTGCTCGACCCTTTACCCTACGTGCCCTTCGTGGATCTGATGCGCCGTTGCAAGCTGATTATTACCGATTCCGGCGGCATCCAGGAAGAAGCCCCCTCCCTCGGCAAGCCCGTGCTGGTCCTGCGCGCCAAAACCGAACGCCCCGAAGCCGTCGATGCCGGTACCGTGAAACTCGTGGGCGTCGACCAAGACCGCATCGTCGCCGAAGCCGCCCGCCTCCTGGACGATCCCGCCGAATACGCCCGCTTGACCCGCATCCACAACCCCTATGGCGACGGCCACGCCTGCGAGCGCATCGCCGAAGCCCTTGCGAAGCAGCCCGCAGTGGACAGGGCATAAGGTTGGGCTTCGGAAGTGTTCCGCATTCAAAGCTCGTAGAGCGCAAGAGAATAGCCCATGGCGCGAGCCATGGGGATAGGCCATTTCCCTCGGAGCCCCTGAAAGGGGCGGAAGTGTTGCTCGTGATTCTGAAGGAGGCCGTTAGGCGGCCCGTCGCACTTCTCCGGCGCTTGCCTGAAATGCCGGTTTTCGCGTACCTTGAAGGCATGGAAGTGCATTTCACGCCCGAGCAGGAAACGCAGCTTTCCCAAATCGCCATCCACGCAGGCACAGACGCCGAGNNGACCGGGGCGAGTTCATTGAAGAAGAAGAAATGGACGCCCGCCTGGAGCAGATGTTGCACTCCTCGCGCGCCTAGCTTACCTACGGGGATCAAACCGAGGTCAGAGCTTTCGTGGCCATTGCCGGCGTCCATCGAACACAGCTAGCAATTCCAGCCGCTCGCGCCTGACCCGGTATGGAACGATGTACGGCGTGCCGGACACCGCCAGTTCCCGGGTTCCAGCTAACCGGCCGGGGCGCCCCATTTGGGGTTGCGTCCGTAGAATCTCGACGGCCTCCAGTATCCGTCCGGCGATCAGCGCCGCGTTCCCGTCCGAGTCCCTTTCAATATATTCTCTGATCGCGACCAGATGACGGATTGCCCTCGGCGACCAAACGGCATTCATCGTGGAGCGTTCTTTTCGACCGCCGTTCCCCAGGACTTTAGCCAGCTTGCGGCTTCTTCATGGCTTACGGCCTGTACCGCGTCCAGCTCCCCGATATGCCATCCGTACCGCCGCCGGTCTTTGCCGCCGATGTTTCCAGTGGCGCGGGGGGTGCCCGCAGTGATTGCGGGCCCGGTGCCCGCCGTCCCTGTGGGCCCGTCTGCGTTCTTAAGGTCGTTCTTCGGGTCGCTCTTACTCCACGCCAAACGAACCCATTTCACCTCCAGCCCATTCAAGCCTCACCCCCTTGCGTCTTCGCCAAACGAACCCAATCCCGTCAGCCGCGCCGGGGCCGTCTGCTTCCCGCACTCCCCAGGAAATCCCGAACGAACCCATTTCCCAATCCCCACCTCGGGCAGCCTGCTCCCGTTTGCACGTTTCACCAAACGAACCCAAATTCCCCATAACAATCACAAAATACATAACTTACCA